>JBDHAS010000011.1:0-37230 GCA_039588015.1 Gemmatimonadota bacterium
CTGTGGCACTTTCCGTCGGCTTTCGCCGCCCGGGTGTTACCCGGCACCCTGCCCTGTGGAGCTCGGACTTTCCTCGAACCGCGCGCCTCGCGGCGCCGGCCCGCGGCCCATCGCCCCCCTCGCGGCCTCCGCAATATCACGGCCCTGCTCGGGCCCGGTCAAGGCTCGCCGACCCACGGCTTGATTTTGAACCCGACTCTACCGAGAATTCCCGGCACCCTGATAGCATCGCCGGGGTAACAGAGCATAGGATCGGCTCGAGACATTTGCCCCAACCGCTGTAAGGAATATGACTACTACAGTGCCCGACATCGAACGGCTGGAGTACACGCCCGAGGTCGCCGCCGCGACAGCCCACATATACGACAGGCTGCGTGATCTGGTTCCGGAATTCGAATGGCGTCTGCAAGCTCCGCTGGTGCTGGAGATTCTCCGTCTCAAGCAGGAGATCGGCGCGGTCATCCTGGCACACAACTATCAGGTTCCGCAGATCTTCTACGGAATCGCCGACTTTCAGGGTGACTCTCTCGGCCTCGCCCAGCAGGCCATGGACGTGGAAGAGGACACGATCGTCTTCTGCGGCGTCCATTTCATGGCGGAGACGGCCAAGATTCTGAACCCGGAGAAGAGGGTACTGATTCCCGATCCCGAGGCCGGCTGTTCTCTCAGCGAGAGCATCACGGTGGAAGACGTCAAGCTGCTCAAGCAACGCTACCCCGGAGTGCCGGTCGTCACCTACGTCAACACGCCAGCTGCAATCAAAGCGGAGTCGGACATCTGCTGCACTTCCGCGAACGCCCGGGCCGTCGTCGATTCGCTCGGCGTCGAGCGCGTGATCTTCCTCCCCGACGAGTACCTAGCCCTGAATGTCCAGAAGGAGACGGACGTCGAAGTCATCGCGTGGAAGGGGCGCTGTATGGTGCACGAGCAGTTCAGCGTCGAACAGCTCAAGGCATACCGGCAGCAGTTCCCCGGTTTGGTCATTCTCGCGCACCCCGAGTGTTCTCCGGAAGTGTGCGACGAGGCCGACTTTGTAGGATCGACTACCGGGATGACATCGTTCGTCGATCAGACCGATTCCCAGCGTATCCTGCTGGTAACCGAGTGCTCCATGTCGGACAACGTGCAGGAAGCTCATCCCGACAAGGAACTCGTCAGGCCATGCACGCTCTGCCCGCACATGAAGAAGATCACGCTCGAGAATACCCTGGCTTCTCTTCGGGAAGGCAAGTACGAGGTCGACGTGCCGGCCGATATGCGTGCGCGTGCCCACACGGCGCTGGCGAGGATGCTCGAGATCGGCCGCGAGGATTAGCTTACCAGCACTCTTCACGTCCAGAAGCTCTCTCCAACGCATCTTCATCCCCATCGTCATCCTCATCGATGAGGATGGGGATGAAGATGGAGAGTAGCAGGTTCGACAGACGGGGCGAGGCTAGGACAAGAAAAGGCGCGCCCGGGAGGATTCGAACCCCCAACACCTGGGTCCGAAGCCCAGTGCTCTGTCCAATTGAGCTACGGGCGCGCGCCTTGTGTAGTCGAGGCCAGCAATCTCTAACAGAAGGGCCGAAGAATCAAGCGCCAGCTCAGCCGATGGCGCTCAGCCCGGTGATATCCTCCCCCACGATCAAGCCGTGGATATCGTGTGTGCCTTCGTAGGTGTACACGGACTCCAGGTTGGCCATATGCCTCATCGATTGGTATTCCAACAGGATCCCGTTGGCGCCCAGCAACCGCCGAGCCTCGCGAGCGATATCGCAAGCGACGCTCACGTTGTTCCGCTTGGCCATCGATACATGCGTATGCCGCGCAAGGCCCCGGTCCTTGAGGCGTCCCAACTGTGTGACCAGCAACTGCGCCATCGTGATCTGGGTCAGCATCTCGACGAGCCGGATCTGTTGAATTTGAAAGCCGGCGATCGGTCGATCGAACTGAACGCGGTTCTTCCCATAGCGTAGCGCCTCGTCGTAGCACGCTTCCGCCGCACCGACCGCTCCCCACGCGATACCGTAGCGAGCCTGGTTCAGGCACAGCAGCGCGCTCTTGAGGCCGGACGATCGCGGCAACAGGTTCTCCGCCGGCACTCTGACTTCCTGAAGAGAGATCTCGCTGGTATCCGAGGCGAGCAAGGACAGCTTGCCTTCTTGATCTTTCGCCACATACCCATCCCGATCGGTTTCCACTAAGAACCCGCGGATCGACCCTGAATCGGCAAGATCGCCGGTCTTCGCCCAGATGATCGCGACATCGGCGATCGACCCATTGGTTATCCACATCTTGGTGCCGGTGATAACCCACTCGTCTCCGTCGCGAATCGCGCGGGTCGTCAGGCCGCCCGGGTCCGATCCGTAATCCGGCTCGGTGAGACCGAAGCACCCGATGGCGTCCGCCTTGGCGAGCTTCGGCAACCAGTACGCCCTCTGCTCTTCGCTGCCGAACTCGAAGATCGGGTACATCACGAGCGCGCTCTGCACGCTGGCGAACGAGCGGACACCCGAATCGCCGCGCTCGAGCTCCTGCATCATCAGTCCGTAGGCCACATTGTTGAGCGCAGCACATCCGTACTCTTCCGGAAAGCTCGCGCCGAACACTCCCAGCTCGGCCATCTGAGGAACGAGCTCGATCGGAAAGCGTTTCTCCGCGTAGCTCTTCCCAATGATCGGCAGCAACTTTTCGTCGACCCACTGGCGAACGGTGTCTCTTACCGCTCTCTCCTCTTCCGAGAACAGCGAGTCAGTGTCGTAGAAGTCAACTCCTGCGAAATTGGCCACGTCGATTGCCTTTCTGCTTCCTGGAAGTTGCCTATTCTTGGGCGGGTTCCTCGGGCCGGGAGATCGAGCCGCGCGAGCGGTAGTACCCTTGAACGACCGCTACAGCGATACGGCTGGTGAGCATGTACGTCATGGCGAGCATCAGAACGTAGAAGGCTAGGTAACGTGCCGATGGGTTTACTCGAACGGCCAAGTAGATTGCGACTCCCAGGCTCGCGATGAAGCCCACCAGCCGCCCCCACCGAACTCCGCGCAGTCTAACCAGCTTCCGGCAGTCAGGGCACCACAGATAGCGATCGAGATCGCTGGCCGGACAGACCTGCTCACAGCTCCGGCATTCCGCTTCACTTGCTCCGAATCGCAACTAGACCAGCTCCTTTACAACTATCTCGGCGAATTCAGCAGTCGTCGCCGAGCCACCCAAGTCTGGAGTGAGTACATCGCCATTCAGGGCTGCCGCCAGCGCGGTCCGCACTCGACCGCCAAGATCCTGCTGGCCCAGGTGCTCGAACATCATACATCCCGCCAGGATGACGGCGGACGGATTCGCGATCCCCTGGCCCGCGATATCGGGTGCCGAACCATGGACAGCCTCGAAGATCGCCACATCCTTGCCTATGTTCGCCCCGGGTGCCAATCCCAGCCCTCCGATCAGCCCCGACGCCTCGTCCGACAGGATGTCCCCAAACATGTTCTCCGTGACGAGGATGTCGAACTGGTACGGGTTGACCACCATCTGCATCGCCGTGTTGTCGACGATCCTCTCGTCGTAGGCCACCCGACCTTCGAACTCAGCGGCGATGGCCCTGCCCGCGTCGAGAAACAGCCCCTGAGTACACTTCAGGATATTAGCCTTGTGTACCAGCGTCACCTTCTTGCGCCCGTGCGCGACCGCGTATTCGAACGCATATCGCACGATGCGCTCGGCTCCGAATCGCGTCACGATCATGACGGACTCGGCCGCCGCGCGCGGGTCATTTTCCATCCCGATGTAATGCTCGACGCCGACGTAGAGGCCCTCGGTGTTTTCCCTGATGACGACGATATCGACGTCCTCGTATCGGCCACCGGGTATAAGCGTCTGCGCTGGCCGGACGTTCGCGTAGAGATCGAACATCTTGCGCAGCGCCACGTTTATCGAACGGAAGCCCTCGCCCACCGGGGTCGTAAGCGGCCCCTTCAGAGCGATGCCCGTCCGGCGCACCGACTCCTCCGTCTCTGCCGGCAACGGTCCGAGTCCTTCCTCCACCGCCGCCATCCCGGCAATCTGACGGTCCCACTCGACATCCGCGCCCGCAGCCTCGACCACCCGGACAGCAGCGTTCACAATTTCCGGCCCGATCCCATCCCCCGGAATAAGCGTGATCGCCCTACCCATCACATTCTCCTAGCAACTCCCTATCCTCATCATCATCCCCATCGCCATCCTCACCCGCGCCGCGCGCCTCAAGGCGTAACAGCGTCCGCCCACTCCTGCGCCAGAGCCGCCAGCGCACCCGCCGATGCGGGAGGCTGCCCCTCCGCCCCGCCGATCACGCCGTACCAGAGCACCTGTCCCCTGCGCGAGTCGATGAGATACGTCTTGATCCCCAACTGGCCACTCTGGGTCTCTTCCTCGGCCACGTAGAGGATCTCCAGAGGGAGTATCACGTATCGGCAGTCAAACAAAGCCGTCAACATCCTTATCTCGCTGCGGAGCGGGTCCTTCACGTCCTTAAGGTCCGCCCCTTCGGCGCGTGCGACACCGGCCGACAGGCCATAAGGGTCGACCTCGATACCGGGGCGCCGCCTTAGCGTTTCCACCTGCTGGTCCGGCTTCACCCATACAGCGCGACCGCCTCGCTCGTCCAGCGCGAACGACAACTCGGTGTCCGCCTGCCGCGCGGCTTCGCGCTCGTTCACGGCGCCTCCGACCCAGCCACCGGGTACTCGTTGCACATACTGCACGGGAAGTACGAGTACTGTCTGCCCGCCCAGCATAGCGAACCCAGCCGAGGGTGGGATCTCGGACGTACTCCCGCTACACGAAGACGAGAGCACGCCGACGACGCACGCTGCCAGAATAACCCGCCACCTACGCTTCACCTCAACCCTCCTGGCGTACTCGCCGGTTCTAGCTCAGCCTAGCTGTCCGGCATCGACTCTGATGGTTTGGCCTGTGATCTGCCGAGCCATCTCGGAACAGAGGAACAGCACTACACACGCGACATCGCCAACCTCAGGAAGTCGTCTTAGCGCCGACCGTTCCGCCGAGGCAGAAACCACTTCCTCCGGCACATCCGCCAGCATGCCCGTTCTGACATAGCCCGGAGCAACAGCGTTGACGTTCACGTTCGACGGGCCGAGGTCGGCTGCCGCCGATCGCGTCAAGCCCACAACGCCCGATTTAGACGCCGCATAGTTCACGACGCCGAAACTCCCGGAAAAGGCATGGATCGACGCGACGTTGACGATCTTGCCGTAGCGTTGGGACTTGAATGTGGGAGCCACGGCCCGGATCGTGTTGAACGCGCCCGTGAGGTTCACATCGATGACCTCGCTCCACTCCTGGTCCGTCATCTTCCACAGCGGCGCCGATCGATGCACGCCGGCGGCGTTCACCAGGAAGTGAATACCGCCCAGTTCCTCTTTCACGTGGCTGACGAAGGCCTCGATCGCGCGGGCGTCTCTGACATCCACCCGCTCTGACATGACCCGCACTTCGAGTTGTTGAAGTTCAAGCTCGAGTAGCGCCGCCTTCTCCTCAATCGCGCGGTCCGCCATCTCCAACCAGATGAATGCCACATTGGTCCCGCACCGCGCGAACTCGACAGCCGTCTGCCGGCCGATTCCCGTCGCGCCACCTGTAACCAGGGCCGTTCGCCCCCGCAATCCGCCGAAATGAACGGCCGGCTGCGGTTGTGTCTCTTCGCCGACTTCCTCAAGCAGGGCCTCGACGACCCCACCGGCTCCCGGCGCCTCAGGCATGTCCGTGAAGCTCGAGCTTCCGCTATGGTCTTCGGTATTCATCGACCCGCTACCTGTCGATGGGAAGAGTCTCGCGGACATCTTCGATGGCTGCCAGCCCGAGAGGCCCGCCACTCGTCTTGCCGAATTGGATCCATGATAGCGCGATACGTAGCGCCGTAGCAACCAAGAGTGCGGCCGAGCGGAGCTCCGCAACGGAAATGCACCGGTCAGGAACCCGAACCGAATAGCCGGAAGCCGAGTCGCGCCTCGTGGTAGGGGATTTCAGAGATTGCAGTGTATCGGTATTCCGCCAGAAGCCAGATCGCGCCTGTCGCGGTCAAACGAAGCGCCACGCCGAGCAGGCCGCTGGCGCCGAATCGCACGCCATCCAGCCTCTCGGCTCCCAGCAACTGACCGCCCTGAGAGCCAGAATCATCGAAGCGAGAGACGTCGATCGAGTGTAGGGAAACTCCTGCGCCGAGATAGGGCCGGACGCCGCCGCGGCGAACGACGTCAACCCAGAAGGCCAGCCCGCCCATGGCATCCCTGACGGCCAGGTCTGAACTCTTCCGGTCCGCAGACCACCAGTCTAGCTCGAATCCCATGTGCAGCGTTCGCCCGAACAGGTCCGCAAATCCAAGTCGGCCACCGAAAGCCACTCCGACCTCCGACTCGTCCGGCCAGACGGCGCCCCCGAACATGTCGATGGCGACGAAGCGAATGTCTATGAACTGAGCATCCAGGCGCCCGGGCGCCGCGATCAACGCCGCAAGGCCACAAATGGTCAGGCCCCCACGCAGCCACCCGTTCACATCTCGTCCGTTTCGCGGTTCAACGGAAGTTGATGAACACGTACGATACCACAACGATCACACCCAGGTACGCCAGTCCGACACTCGGCACCTGGAAGACCACCATCAGAGCGCCGACTACAGCGCCCAGAAAACCGCCGAGGTATACGATCAATCGCAACTCGCGGCGAGTGACGGTCCAGATGAGTTTCTCCAACTCATCGATGGGATACGCCCTGATCCGGTGCTCGACCATATCCGCTATCGGCAACTCGGCGACCACAGCAGGGACGCGCGACTGGAGGAACTCCCACAGCGGATCGAACAGCAGCTGCTCGGCCCGGTCCAATGCATCCGCCGGCAGATAGTCTCGAACCCGCCCTATCGGCACCGTCAGCAGCCATTCCGTCTGCCGCACGAGCGTCGCTTCGAGCAGGGTGTAGATCCGTTCTCCTCGAGCGATCTCCAGCACCCAATCCGCCATTCGGTCCGTGATGCGGCCGGCCGCCTCCGGTCCCAGGTACTCCACCACGTCGCCCAGCTTCTTTCCCTCGGAGGCCTTGAGAAAACGATCCATTCTGCCGAAGACGAACTCCTCGGTCGTTTCGTGTCTCACGAAGTCGACGATACGGTCGGTCAGAACATCGCCAACCCGACCGAGCTCCTCGTCATCCATGTCGCCGAAAATCGCCCTGACCGGACGCGCCAGCATGTCATCGATGGCATCGTTGACCGCGGCAGCGGCACGATCCTGAATCAGCGGCTCACGCAGCAGAGCCGCGATCTCTTCCGCTCCCCCGCGCTCCAACGCCTGAACCGTCTGGCTCAGCGTACGCTCGGTAATGATCAGCCTTCCGACGATCTGCTGGAAGACTCCTTGCTGGCTCAGGTAACCGTCGATGAAGTTGCGCATCGCCCGGCGCACTCGTTCCTGTGCAGCCGGCGACTCGAGCACCTGCCCGAAGCGATCCAGGACCAACGGCAAGTAGTTGCGGACGACCGCCTCGCCGAAGTTGATCGCACCGGTCGGGACGAAGCGACCGAGCGACTCTTCCGACGTGATGAAATCCCGCAGGTTCCTCTGGAAGAACTCCCTGATCGCGTTGCGGAAACCTGAGCCCATCACGATGCCCTCACCCACGTCGTGCAACACGGTCATCAGCTGCCCGCGCGCCTCGGGTGTGAGCACCTTCTCCAACGGCTCGCCGCCGAACTCGCGGTTCAGCCGATCCACGAAATCACGCACCCGCCGCTCGAAGGACGCCCCGTTCAGGTACTCGACCAACCCTTCCAGCAAGCGCTCCCCAAAATCGGCCACAGTATCCGTGACGTCATCCAGACGGCTGGGCGGGATAGCCGATTGCAGGTTACCCAACTCCTTGTCGAGCAGGCTCTCAAGCGCTTTACGAAGTGTGGTGTCGAATCGTTCGCGGAATTCGGGCTGCCCAAGCGTCTGGACGATGTCCTCGGCGCGCAGCAGGTGCGTGCCGACGGTCAGCCCGATTCGGTGCGCGATCCGGTCGATCTCTTTGGGAATGGCGCCCTGCGGAAACAGTCTGAGCCGCCCAGCCCGCAGCGGCTTGTGCGGGTGGAACAGCATCCAGATCGCCACCGCATTCGTAAGCAGACCGGCGGTGATACCGATGCCAACGAACGCTACGTGGTCAAGGCTCAGGAATTCCGACACTTCCACAGTCCCGCGTTGACAGTCTTTCCGGCTCCGTCCAAGTTTCGCGCCATGCGCACAAACATGGGAAACCGCTCTCGATCCACAACCGAGCGACTCGTGGCTGCCCGCGCCTGGCTCGCGGGACAAGGCGAGTCCACCCTCAGCGAGCAAATCGAGCTGGCGCGCGTCCCGGCCCCGCCGTTTCGCGAGCGAGAGCGCTCGGAGACCATAGCCGCCAAGCTCGGGATGGTGGGCGTCGACTCGGAATTCGATGAAGTCGGGAACCTGCTAACCTGGTTCCCGAACAAACCCGAGGATGCCGCTCCACCACCCGTCATCATCGCCACTCACGTTGACACCGTCTTCGGTTCCGATACGGCGATCGAGATCCAACATCAGGGCGCCCGCTGGCTCGGTCCCGGCATCACCGACAACGCGCGTGGGCTGGCGGTCGGGCTCGTCGTGCTGCGCGCTCTCGTCCATGCGGACGTCCAACCCCATCACCCTATTCTCTTCGCCTTCACGGTGGGCGAAGAAGGACCCGGCGATCTGAGGGGCGTGAAGCACCTGTTCGCCGAGGGCAGCCCGCTCCGAGACGCCGCTGCCTTCATTGCCGTTGATGGAAGCGGGCTCCGCCGCATCATCCACCAGGCTCTCGGCAGCCGTCGCTTCCGTATTACGGCACGCGGCGCCGGTGGCCACTCCTGGACCGACTGGGGCCGCTCGAACCCAGCCAACGCCATCGGCGAGTTCATCCACGGCCTCGCGACGATGGACTTGCCGGAACAGCCGCGGACCGTGCTCACCGCTGCCAGACACGGCGGCGGGACCAGCATCAACGCTATCCCCACCGAGAGCTGGGTCGAACTCGACCTGCGCTCCGAAGACGACGCATCGTTGCACGCCACCGAAGCTCGAATCCGCACGCTACTCGAGTCCAGCGTCGCGGCCGAGCAGGCACGCGGCGATGGACGTCTGGACGTCGAGATCGAGCTTATCGGCGAACGTCCCGCCGGCATTCTCGACGGCTCGCACCCCCTAGTGCAAGCCGCGGAAGAAGCCAGCCGATCCCTAGGCGTCGAAACCAAGCATGCCGTCTCTTCTACCGACGCCAACGTACCGATGGCCCTCAATATTCCGAGCATCGCCATCGGCGGTGGCGGCGAATCGGGCGAAACCCACACCGTCAACGAGTGGTTCGAGGATACCGACGGCTCCGCCGGTCCTCTGCGGCTTCTTTCGCTGCTCGCCGCCGTCGCTCGCTTCTAAGCCGGACCGCCTAATAGCCGATGGAATCTCTATTCCGACTACTCCAAGTCGCTGAAAGCCGCGCTGTGATCGCCGAGCAAGACCGTTCCGCGCAACCCGCGTATCTGAGCGTTCGAGCCTATCAGCGAGTCGCTCAACTCGCAGTCCTCGATGACGGCCTCTTCCCCGACGATACAGTTGCTCAGTTTCGACCCGTGGATTCTGCTGCCGCGCCCCAAGCTGACGTTCGGTCCGATGACGGACCCTGATAGCTCGACTCCGCCCTCGATCCGCACCGGTCCCGAGACCCTGTTATCGCCAATGTCGCTGGGTACTAGCGACCGGCCTGTCTGCAACAAATGCAGATTGGTTGACAGCAGCGTCTCCGGCTTCCCGCAATCGTACCAGCCCTCGACTTCCAGGACACGAATCTTGGAACCTTTGTCCACCATGTACTGAAATGAATCGGTCAGAAAGTACTCGCCCAGATACGGGTCCGAAGCCAGAGTATGGTCTATGCCTTCGAACATCAGCCGATGATCGCGAAGGAAGTAGAGTCCTATGTTCGCCAACCGCGAGATGGGCTCCTTAGGCTTCTCGACGATACGCGTCATCATTCCTTCCTCGTCCGTCACGATCACTCCAAACCGCTGGTAGTCCTCGACCTCCTTGGCCCAGATGACGCCGTCTGCGTCAGGATGCGCATCGATCACCGACAGATCGGCATCGAACACGGTGTCAACAAAGATGATCAGAACCGGGCCGTCAACATGAGGCTCCGCCAGTTTGATCGCTCCCGCCGTGCCGTTCTGTACCTTCTGCTCGATGAAGACCGAAGGTACCGAATAGTGCTCCGCTACATGTGTCTCGACCTGTTCTTTCAGATGGCCCGTGATGAAAATCAGTTGCTCTACAGCGAGCCGTTCCACAACGTCCTCGACCACATAGTCGAGAACCGCCTTACCAGCGACCTCTAGAAGCGGCTTCGGCACCGTGTGCGTGTGAGGCCGCAGCCTCGTTCCTTTCCCAGCCAAGGGAATGACGACTTTCACCCCGCCTTCTCCTTTCCCGCCGACCTTTTACCAGTTTCTTCGCCGCCACAAAAGTAGGCGAATCTCCGCATCCACAACGTATACGGACCATAACCACCTTGCAGAACGCGGTGCCCGTCCACATGATCAGGAGTCATCTGACCCAACGAGACTCCAATTCGCAATGATTACCCAGGGTATTTTGAGAGCATTGACAGAGAACTCGGCCCAAACCAGCGAAAGGGCTGAGGACCCGAGGTTGAGCGGTCGCACCTATATGATCCCTTTCGCCAAGGTGTGGGATGTAATCATCGAGATGATCGAGTCGAAACGGCGCTGGACGCTCGTCCGCGCCGACGAAGGCAGCGGCCTCATCCACGCGGAAGCCACGACCCCGATACTCCGTACCGTGGGCGACGTTCGCTTCAAGCTGAAGCTCGACCAGAACGCACTGACCCGGGTCGACATGTGGTCTACCTCTCGCGTCGGGAAGGGAGACTTGGGCACCAATGCACGCCGCATCGGGCGGTTCTACCGCGATCTGGATCGCAGGCTGGGACTGACCGCCTGACGGTGTTTCTCTCCGCAAGCCACGCACACACGCCTACGACGTCGCGGCGAGTCGTGCGCCCTCTACGGGGACATCGAGCTCGCCTTCGGTCTTCGCCACCCAAATCGCGCAAACGGTGTCGCCCGTGACGTTCACCGCGGTGCGTGACATATCAAGAATGCGCTCAACGCCCACCACCAGCGCGATCCCTTCCAGTGGGATGCCAAGCTGGGTCAGCACGATGGTCAACGTGACCATGCCAATCCCGGGGACACCAGCGGCACCGATGGATGCCAGCGTGGCCGTGAGCACGATGGTCAAGAGGTCGGTCAGCCCTAGAGTGATGCCGAATACCTGGGCGATGAACACCGCGCTGACGCCCTGGTAGATCGCGGTGCCGTTCATGTTCACCGTCGCCCCGAGAGGAAGCACGAACGACGCCACCTCGTTCGATACGCCGAGATCCTCCTCTGTCACCTGAAGGTTCAGCGGCAAAGTCGCATTGCTGGACGACGTCGAAAACGCGAACACGAACACCTCGTAGTACTTTTTTAGGAAGAACCACGGAGACATCCCGGAGATACGGAGCGAGACCGGATAGAAGGTTACCGTGAAAACGGCCATCGTTCCGATCGTTATCACCACGTATTTCAGCAACGTCACCAGTACGCCGTATCCGAACTGCGCCGCCACGGCAGCGATCAACGCGAAGACGCCGATCGGAGCCACCTTCATCACGATCTTCACGAGGACGATCATCGCATCGTTGACGCCGTTCAGAAAATCAAGTACCGGCTTCTTGCGCTCATCGCTGAGAATCGTCAGGGAGATCCCGAACAGGATCGCAAAGAAGATGATCTGCAGGAAATTGGTCTCTACCATAGCCCGGAAGGGATTCCTCGGAATGATGCGCACGAGAAGATCCGCGACCGACGGCTTGTCGCTCAGCCGCTCGAGTTGCTCGGCGGTGACCCCCGCGAAGTCCGTGAGCATTCTCGCTTTGACTTCTTCGTCCAACCCTATTCCAGGATTGAAGGTCTTAGCCGCTATCAGACCCAAGGCGACGGCCAACGCGGTTGCGACGAGGTAGAACGCCACCGTCTTGACGCCTATCCGGCCCAGCTTGCGCAAATCGCCCAAGCTCGCCGTTCCCACGATCAGCGAAGCCATGACCAGCGGTACGACGATCATCACCAACAGATTGATGAACGCATCGCCCAGCGGCTTGATCGTTTCGCCGAAGTCGCCAAGGATCGGTCCAAGCAAGGCGCCGAGGATGAGAGCGATCAGGATCTGAGTGTGCAGCTTGATGTTCCGGATTCTGTCGAAGATGCTCATTGCCAACGGTCTTCTCTCCGAGGTGGTTGTGGATCGCCGAGCCTGTACCGAACGAATCGAGGATCGCCGCAAGATAGGGTTGGGTCCGAAGGCGCGACAGACCACGTAGTACCGAGCCACACCGATACTGACGGGTTGGCCGCTTTGAATTTGCCAGCTTTGAATATCGAAGGCAGAATATCGATTAGCCAATAACGAAGTACTGTTCTTGGAAATTCGGCATTCGATGTTCAGTATTGGCAATTCAAAGCTTGCCCCATGCCGGCCCTGCTCACACGTCACTACCACTGTGGCCGACCACCTAGCCGCGCCGCTGACCCCCAGATAGCTTTCGCGACATGACGAGAAGAGCGCTGATGTGCTTTTTCTGTCTCGCTGCTCTGCAGGCGTGTGGCCGAGACAGGACGGGTAGCATGTCCGCCGGCGGGAGTTCAGACACAGCTTCCGATCCGGGTGCTGTAGGACCGGTAACCGTCACCGAGTACACCACCAGCCTCCTATTTCTGCCGTTTGAGCCCGCCAATACGGGGGCTTTGATCCTGGACTTCGCCAACCTGGCGACAGCCAACGCCGTCGACCATCGCTACCTCGGCTGGCAGCTGACCGGCTCGGGCTGGCGCACGATCCTCGACATCGAGGCTCGGGATACCCCGCTACGCGAGCCGTGGCGACTGTTTCCGGTGGACTCTCTGCGACTGATGGTCACGGCGGACGGAGATGCCGACGCCGTCGTGCTGAGCACGGCAACGGGCGACAACACCCTCGACCTGGGCGAATACTTCGACCGCTGGGAGGACGGCGCGGGGACCCGGCACGAGATCCGCGAAGCCCGCTGGATCCAGCGCGGCCAGAGGATAAGCGGCGTCGCCGTCCAGCACCGGTTCGCCATACCGGAGCCCGAGCAACCATCTCGGTTCGGCCCCTACGACCGGGCCATACTCAGATCGGCTGACGGGGCGGTCGTCGTTCTGTTCAGCAGCCGCAGCCCCGAGACGTACGGCAGCCCTTATGCCTGGATGTACGCCGACGGTCTATCCAGGCGCTGGACCGTCGTAGAATCGCGAACCGTGGAAGTGGCCAGCGCTCCAGAGCTGCGTCGAAACGTGCCGGTTCGGATCTGGTTCAGGATACCGGAGCCCGACATCACAGCCGAGATTACGGTGGCCGAGCGTCAACTCAACGAATACTCGACCGCGCAAGGGCCGAAGCCGTACAACGCCCTCTACCGGGTTAGAGGATGGATCGAATTCGCGGGTGAGCGCCGCGATGTGGAAGGCCTGTTGGAGCGCGGAGAGACCTGACCCGCCTACGCCTCAAACTGCTCGATCCGTCGCAGCGCCAGCCTCAACGGTAGCAGAGTAGCCGCGACGCAAATCCCTATTGCTGCAGCTACGCTGCCTGCAGCAATCAGCCACACTTCGCCCGAAGGGCTCGCTCCCGTCAGCCTGTGCCGGAAGATGGTGAGGACCGGCCACGACTCGAGCACCAAGACGACCCCGAGGAGCGCGATGGCCGACATCATGAAGAGAAGTCCGCCCACGCTCGTTGGGATCTGCGCGGTGTTCTCGGTCTCGAACTGTGGGAAGACGGTTCCAAACGCTAGCGCCAGAGCCGCCAGCGCGAAGGTCACGGCGGTGATGGTGGCGAGCGACAGCGCCATCATGACGGGGTTCACCTTGAGCAGCAGATTCGTGGCCAGCGTCAGCACGAGTGCCATCACCAGAAGCGGCGCCGTCCCGACCCAGTACTTGCTAAAGAGTAGATCACGCGCCTTCAAGGGACTGGAACGCAGCAGCCAAAGCGTCGGGCCCTCCAAGCTCACACCCGGAAGCACGAACCGAGCGGCAACCGCTGACAAGACGAATCCCGCAAGTCCGACGTTCACGAAAGAGATGATGTGTGCGAAGAAGAAACTGACCCCTTCGGAGTACAACGGCAGCGCGCGGATGTTGTAGATGTACACGACCACGAGGACGCCCAACAGAATCAACTGCGACCACTGCGTGGTATCGCGGAAGAAGACACGGATGTCCTTGAGCATCAGCTCCGCGCGGCTACTGCCAAGGCCGCGGAACAACTTCCGAATCGACACGCCGAACCGCCGGCCTGCTGTGTGCTTCTGGGCTCCCTCTTGTGACCGCGTGAACGCGTCCGGATAGAAGCGCTGGTGGAGTGCAGCGCCCATGACCACGACCGCTGCTGCGCTGCTCCACAGCAAGACCAACATGAACGGGTCAAAACCGCCCTGTAACACACCCACGATGGAATCGGAAGCCCATTCGCTCGGCAGCCACGGCGACGTCGGGCCGCGCAGCACCGCCATGAAGTCACCGAGGTTCCGAAACCCTTCCGGTCTGGCCAGTTTCTCCGGACCCAAAAGGCGAATCAACAGAACCACACCGCCGGCGGCGGCGACGGTGACGACGCCGAAGATGTCCTTGGCACGGCGCGCCGGAAAGACACTCACCAGTAGAAGCGTCAACGCCGACCCGACCACCGCCGCGATGACGAAGAACGGCAACAACGCGGCGAATGACACCCCAAGTAGGCCGAACCAGTGTCCGTACACGGTCCCGTACGCCACCACGATCGGCACGCACATCAGAGCCACCATCCAGCTGGAGTTTACCACTGTCTCCGTGAGCTTCGTGAGGTATACCTGTTCCCCAGACGATGGCGCGGAAATGAGCAACTCCAGGTCCTTAGAGAGGAAGAACGTCGACAGCGCGGTGATGACATTCGAGAGCAGCAAGATGCCAAGGAACGTAAGCAGGATTAGGCCCATCAGCTTGGCCGCCAGCAGGTCGCCGATATCCTCTACTGCCTGGAAGTAGCGCAGGACCCGATAAAGGATGCCGTACGCCGCCAGCCAGAAGACGGCCCCTATCGTTGCGACCGTGGCCGTCTTTCCGCTGCTGGATCCCTGCCGACTGACCCGCCTGCGCGTCGTGATCCGCTTCGGGCGCAGCATGTCCCAGAAGCTCGCGCCCGGCGTGCTCACGAGCCCAGCACCTCCAGCAGCTCCTGCACCTCGTGTCCACCGGTTAGCTTGAGGAAGATCTCCTCCAAATCGGCGCCCCCGCTCTCTACCTGGCGGCGCAGGTCGTCCATGCTACCCTCGGCGCGAATTTCCCCGCCCTGGATGATCGCGATGCGATCGCAAAGCGCCTCCGCGACCTCCAGCGTATGAGTGGACATCAGAAGCGTTCCACCCTTGCCGACGAAGCCGCGGAAGATGTCCTTCAGCATGCGCGCTGCCTTCGGATCGAGGCCGACCAGCGGTTCATCGACGACGATGACTTCCGGCCGATGGATGAGGGCAGACGATATGATCAGCTTCTGCTTCATCCCGTGGCTGTAGGCCTCTAACAACTCGTCGCGCCACGCGGAAAGCTCCCACACGCTCAGCAACTCGTCGATCCGCCTGTCGACTTCATTCCCGTTCTGGCCGTAGAGGCCGGCGACGAACCGCAGGAACTCCGCGCCGGTCAACTTCTCGTAGACGAACGGCCGGTCGGGTATGAAACCGAGTCGGCTCTTCGCCCGCTCCGGTTCTTTCTGAACGTCGAATCCGCCAAGCGTCACGGTGCCTGAGGTCGGTTGCAGAATGCCCGCGATGATGCGCAGCGCCGTCGTCTTCCCCGCGCCATTCGGGCCCAGTAAGCCGTACAGCATGCCCCGGGGCACCGTCAGGCTGAGCTCCTTCAACGCTGTGAAGTTGCCGTAGTTCTTCGTCAGGCTATTGAGTTGAATCACCGTTCCTCCACCTCTACGACGTCCAATCGAAGCTGTCCGATCAGGCGAACGAGCTCCACCTGTCGGGCCAACCCTCCTACGACAAAGCGCAGGTGCGACGCATCGGCGGGGAACTGATCCAGCGTCGGATCGACCGGTACCCAGCCATCGAGCCATACCTCTGGCCATGCGTGGTAGTAGAAGCTGCCGTGCACGTAGACGAGCCCAGCGACCGTTCGAGCAGGCAGTCCGACGGCTCGCGCCATGGCCACATACAGCACCGTGTGCTCGTTGCAGTCGCCCCGCCGCGAGTCCAGCACCTGCCGAGCGCTGGGCACGCTCAGCGTGATCTGCTTGTCCAGGCTCTCGTACAGCCAGGTGTTGAGCCGGGCCGCAGCGACGGCGGGGTCGGACGTGCCACCAATCACCTCTGACGCCGTCCGCCCGATCTCCGGGTCATCCGCCTGAATCAGCGGCGTCGACTTGAGTGCATCGGCCCAATCCTCCTCCCCGGCGGGAAGCTCGTAGCCTACCGACTCCGGCGCGGGGTCTCCTGCTACGCGGAGCGTATTCCCTTCCAGTCGCTGGCGCTCGCCGTCCAGGTCGAAGCCTGTCAGGTCAACTTCGAGCAGCCGGACCGCCAATCCTGCCAGACGCTCGCCACTCGGCAGTTCCGCACCCACCGAGATCGCCGACCGCTCGATGATGTCGGGCAGCCCGAGTTCCGCCGAGGAACCGGCAAGCTCGAGCGCCCGGTACTCGTTCCAGGCGATCTCGAAGG
Source organism: Gemmatimonadota bacterium (assembly GCA_039588015.1). Taxonomy (GTDB): domain Bacteria; phylum Gemmatimonadota; class Gemmatimonadetes; order Palauibacterales; family KS3-K002; genus JASFMO01. The sequence goes on from JBDHAS010000011.1 coordinate 16,864, forward strand.
CGGTCCGCTCGATGGTATACCCGAGCGGGCTCGTCGCTCGGACCACCATGCCGTCCGGGTCGAGCCACGACTCCAGCTCCACCCCTGCGAAACTCTGCTTGACGCGCCACGTCTCCACGGTGTCGTAACGCGTCGGCACCCACCTCTCGACCCCCTCATCGAAATCGGCGCTGTCGGGGAAGATGAGGGTCTCTTTTGACAGCACCTCCATCGTCACCCGCTGCCTCTCCATGATGCTGGGGTCGAAGACCTCGAAGCTGTAGACCTCGCCGGGCTGAGGTTCGCCGCCGAGCGCGAAGTGTACGGGCATGACCTGCGGTAAGAGGATCGGGCCGTCGGTCGGCAGGGCGAGCGTCTGCTGATCGTCTCCTGCCTCGATCTGCAGGTCAAGAAGCGAGTCGCCCTGCATCACACCCTCGACCCTGAAACTCCCGATATCCGAGCGCAAGGCGAAACGGAAGTCGCGCAGTTCGAGGCTTTCCCCCAAGCGAACTTCGGTTCGGGCGGTCGCCGGCAAATCACTGCCGAATGCCTGGATACGTAGTCGCATGTCGTCATCGAGTACGAAGCCATCCGGCACGGTGTCGATCCGCGACGCGGCATAGCCGATCGGCGCGCCTCCAAGCTTGATCGAATAGAAGGACGCGCTCGGGATGAGGTTCGCCGATGCCTCGGCCAGACGGACGGTCGCGGGCCGGTAGTACTCTCGTCGCAGATGCCAGCCCAGCACACCGACCCAGACTACGAGAATCGTCACGGCGGCCAGGCGCCATCTCCGTCGCACGCTCACCATCCTCCCAGCTCTTTAGCCTTACGATACATGACCTCGGCCAGGTCCGGCTGCTTCTTGCGATCGTACAGGATGCCCATGGTGTAGAACGTGCGCTGGCTGGGCCTCAACTCGGCGGAGCGCTCAAGCGCATCCATGGCCGTATCGATCTCGTCCATGTGATTCAGCGCCTCGCCAAGGTAGTGGTAGGCGTTGGCACGCGATGGGTCGAGCTCGGTAGCCCGCCTCAGCTCCACAGCCGCCTCCGCGTAAAGCCCCTTCTTGAAGTAGACCAGCCCGAGGTTCTCGCGGGCATCGGCGTTTTGCGGATCGGTATGTAAAGCCTGACCCAGCCGTTCCTCTGCATCGCGATAGCGCCCCAGCGACGCCTGCACTGCTGCGATGTTGCACTGGAGTCGAACGTCGTCCGGATCGAGCTCCTCAGCGGCGAGATACTCTGCCAACGCCGCCTCGTAGTTTCCTAGTTGATCGTAAAGCACGCCCAGGTTGTTGCGGGCTCTTAGGTGACTCGGGTCGATGGCAAGCAGGTCGCCGTATGCGCGAGCCGCATCGTGCAAAGACCCTTCGTCGCTCAGTTTCTTGGCACGCTGGTAAAGCTCCTCGGCTGCGGGTTCCGTTTGCGCCCCGTCCAGCTCGCTGGCATCCCCCGCATCGACAGCGTTCGTTGGATTCTCCCGCGGAGTGTTTCCGCTTTCGGTCACCGGCATCACCCGCGCTCCGTTTCGGCCCGGACCCAATCGAGGTAGGGCTCGAACCCGGCCACGATCTCGGTAGCGACCACCTCGGGCACCTCGTAGGGGTGAAGGCCGCGGACACTCTCCGTAAGGGTCCCTACATCTTCTGCTCGTGCCTTCAGCAGCAGCAGGACTTCGTCAGATTCCTCGATCTGTCCTTGCCACCAATACAGCGACCGGAGGCCGGGCACGATGTTGACGCACGCCACCAGCCGGTCAGCCAGAAGCTGCCTCCCGATTTCCGCAGCAGCCTTCGCGTCCGGTGCTGTTACAAGGACGACGACAATGTTGTTCCGTTTCGACATATTCTATCAGCGGTGATGAGATCGCTGCCGGATGGTGGTGGGAAAAGCGGGGACGATCGGACACCTGGAAGGCTAATCTACTCCACCCCGATTTGCTTGTCCACTTCCACGTCAGATAGCCTACAGGCGACGGACTATCTTCCCCCGTACAGCCGCTCGATGACGTCCCGGTAGTTAGACTCGACGACGCGACGTTTCACCTTGAGCGTCGGGGTGATCTCACCGCGCTCTAAGGATAGCTCGCGCCCCAGCAGCGCTACCCGCTTCGGCCGCTCGTAAAGTGCCAAACCGGATAGTGTTCCGAGGATTTCCTTTTCCACGAACGCGGCAACTCGGGCGTCCCCCGCCAGCTCCTCCTGGGAGCCAAAGTCTATCTTCTGCGACTTCGCCCAGTTCACCAGCTCGTCAAAGTCCGGGACGACTAGTAGAACCGGGTACTTGCGGCGATCACCGATCATGACCACCTGATTCACGTAGAGGCTGTTCTTGACACGGTTCTCGATCGGTTGTGGCGCGATGTTCTTTCCGCCGGCGGTGACGATGAGGTCTTTCTTCCGGTCTGTGATCGAAAGCCGGCCGTCTTCGCCGATTTCGCCAACATCTCCCGTGTGGAACCAACCGTCGGACCCGATGGCGGCCGCCGTCTCCTCCGGCATCTTGTAGTAGCCCTTCATGACGTGCGGCCCGCGCGTCAAGATCTCTCCGTCCTCGGCGATCGCGATTTCGACTCCCGGAAGCGGTCGGCCGACGGTCCCCAGTTTGATGTCAGCGAAGTTGTTCAGCGCGATCACGGGAGATGTCTCCGTCAGCCCGTACCCCTCCAGCATCGTCAGACCGGCCGAGAGATAGAAACGGCCGGTCTCCGGGCTCAAGGGTGCACCGCCGGAGACGAAGAGGCGCATGCGGCCCCCGAGTGATTGGCGCAGCTTCAAGAACACCAATCGATCGGCGATTCGCGATTGCAACTTCAGCAAAGGACCGACTCGCCTTCCCGCCAGAACTCGGTCCACGTGCTTGCCTCCCACACCGAGCGCCCAATGCAGAATCCGACGCTTCGCCGCGCCGCCCGCCCGCGCCGTCTGTTCGACTTGGGACACGAGCTTCTCATAGACCCGGGGAACGAGCGTCATCACGGTGGGTCGTACTTCCCTGAAGTTGGAGCCGAGCCTGGCGAACGACTCGGCATAGCATATCGTGGCCCCGGCGGCGACCATGACGTAGTGACCGGCCATACGCTCGAAGATGTGGCTTAGCGGAAGCGCCGAGAGCGACACGTCTTCCGGCACAATCTTGAGCACCTCCAGAGCCGCGCGGACGTTCGAGGCCAAGTTCTGATGGCTCAGCATGACGCCCTTCGGCTGGCCGGTCGTGCCTGACGTGTACAGGATTGTCAACAGATCGTGAGGATCCGTGGCCAGAGCCCGTGCTCGATACTCGTCGTCATCGATCTCCGGCAGCCTTGTATCGCCAAGCTCGAGCAGCTCTCCGAACTGCATCACACCAGGTTCGGTCACCGACACCTCATCGTATGCGATGATGTGTTTCACAGCGGCGATCTGTTTTCTCAGCTCGCTCACTTTAGCCAATTGATCGGCGCTGGAAACAAAGACGGCCCTCGCCTGACTGTCCAAAAGCATGTACGCAAGCTGATCCGCAGGCAGAGAAGGGTAGAGCGGTACGCTTATCGTTCCGCTCATTACGCAGGCGAAGTCGGAGAGCAGCCATTCAGGGCGATTCTCGGACAGGATCGCCACCCGCTCGCCCCGAGCGATGCCGAGCGCTTCAATCCCGAGAGCCGCTCGTTTGACATCCCGATACAGCTGCTGGTGCGAGATGGCGCGCCAGTCACCATCGCGCTTGTACTTCACGGCCTCGGGCCTGTTATGTACCTCAATCGCTTCCAGGAACAGCCCGGCGATGTTTCCGTCCGGGATGCGGCCGGGCGTGCTTGCGGTGCGCGTTATCCGTACGCTTCGCTCGGGTGACACGGCTACTCTCCTGGCGCCGGCCCGGGTTCTTCGTCAACCGCCTCACCAGCTTCGAGTTGCTCCAAGGTCTGCCGCGCGTGCTCGATGTGCGCCGAGGCTTCCTCGCCGCTCGGCGGCCGCTCGAGAAACGCCTCAAGGTGCGCGCGGGCTCTCTCGGGCTCGCCGCCCCGAAGGAAGAGAAACGCCAGCCCATAGTGCGCGGCTGGCGAACGTCCCCCGATCTTGATCGCCTCCTCGTAATACTTTACCGCCTCGTCCAACATCCCGATGCGGGTATAGATCACGGCCATCTGCTGCATGATCTCGGGATCGTCGGGGTGTCGCCTCAGCGCCAGGCGAAACGAAGTCAGCGCCTCGTGGTATTTCTCCTCGCTCGCCAGCCTGTGCCCTTCCCGGTAGTAATCAGGGGGCTCACCGAGCCATTTCTGACGCCTCGAGAATGGCCACCATTTCATGCGACTACCTTCCCTGCCGGTCGTTTCTTCACCCGACTACCGGGAGAGATCCGGTCATCCTCTTGGCGACCGCCGTATTGTTCTCAGCCGCCAGAACGCTGAAGCCTGAACGCTTCGCCTCTTCGATATCGTCCTCCGTCGCATCGAACAGCAGCAGCCTTCCCTCCGCACTGACCCGTCTGGCTGCGTCAGCGACCAGTTCGGCGTCGCCTGCGGGAGCGATCGCCACACAACCCACCTGGCGCTCCGCCAGCGGGAACCCCGCATCACATATAACCGCGTTGACACCGGAGCGCCCGGCCAGGTCCCCGGTACTCCCAGCTATGGCAATGACCTCGATTTCCGGTGCAATGTCGGCGATCGCCGACGCCGCATGGGCCAACCTCTCCCCTAACAACAGATAACCGCGCCCTTCCGCCAGACCCGAAAGCGCCATGATCTTCAGGGGAAGCTCATCATCGACGAAGGCGGGACGGGACGTGTCCTCCGCTTCGGATTCCACCCGCAGGTCGGCCACGAAGTCCACCACCGGGTAGTCGTTCCGGCAATTCGGGCAGCCCAGCCAACCGCTGCTGACCCTACGCTCCTCGACCTCTTCCACCAGCAGGACTAGACCGTGCGCTGGCCCGCAGCGCGGACAGGTCAGCAGGTCTGTCAGCTCAAAGAACACGTGCGACTTCGGTCTGGGCCCAGCGGTAGAGCATGTCCCCAGCCAGCTTTATGTCTTCCTTCCGCGAATCCTCGTCCGGTCGATGGCTCACACCTTTGAGGCTCGGAATGAAGAACAGGCCGGCGGGCGCTACGCGGGCCACCGCCATGGCGTCGTGGCCCGCCATCGAGACCATACGCATGGACTCGACGTCGTGCTTCTGGCAAAGCTCCTCCAGCCGCCCGGTTATCTCTTCCGCCATCAGGGTCGGACGTATGGCCGAGATCGAGGCCATCTCCAACCCCACACCGGGAGCTCGCGGCCCTGTCGTAGCCACCAGCTCCTTCAGCCGGCGGGCGATCTCGTCTTGATCGCGTTCGCTGCGGGCTCGATGCTCGACGATCGCCCAGGCTCGATCGGGGATCACGTTCGCCACTCCGGGCGACACCCCCATGGCACCGCACGTGATCACTCCGCCCTCAACACCGCGCACGAGCTGGGGCAGGCGTCCCACCATCCCCGCGATCGGTACCAGCGCATCGCGTCGCTCGCGCATCGGCGTCGTGCCCGCGTGGTTCAACTCGCCCATGCTATCCAGCCGCCAGCGCCTGATCCCCGCGATCTGGGTCACGAGACCGATCCGCCTGCCTGCCTCTATCAGTTGTGAGCCCTGCTCGATGTGCGCCTCGAGGTAGGCTCCGACCTCGATCGGCGGCTTGTAACGGAACTTCGCCACGTACTCGCCCGTCTCGCGACTGCGGCGTGGCTTTTTCTGCAGTCCCCGTTGCGCGAGAAGCTCACCGAGCATCAAGCCCTCCCGGTCTCGCAGCGCCGTCAGTTCCTCATCGCTGACCTGCCCCGCGAATGCTCTCGAGCCGAAAAGCCCGTTGCCAAAGCGATGACCTTCCTCATCGGCCCAGATAGCCACTGCTATCCTGGCATCGCGTCGCTTAGTCAAGATTCGCTGCATCGCGAAAAGGGCACCGGCGACCCCGAGTGCGCCATCGAGCCAGCCGCCATTGGGCACCGTATCCAGGTGAGAGCCCAGCAGCACGTAGGGTCCCTTGTATTCCCCGTTCACCAGGAAGGTGTTGCCCGCCTGGTCACGGATCTTCCTCACGCGCCGGCTACGCGAGAAGACGGCGCACGCGGCCGCATGCGCTTTGTCTTCCCAATCGCTAAACCCGAGGCGCGTCACGCCTTCCTTGGTGGCGCTTATCTTCTGAAACTTCTTGAGATGCTGCAGTATCATGGTCCGCCTACTCGGTCAGTAGTTGCCGGCCCCCGCCTCTTCCTCCCACTTCAACCGTCGATCGGCTCTCGGCGCGGCACGTTCGATCTGATTACGATCTCCTCCACCGTGACAGAACTCGGCTGCGTGATTGCAAAGGACACCGCATCCGCGACCGCTTCGGGTGGCAGCATGTCCACCCGCGAAGGAAGATCCTCACGCGCATCGGGATCGATGGCATCCCACAGTGGCGTGTTCACGGCCGACGGCTCGACCCACGTCGACCGTACACCCGTGCCACGCAGTTCCTCAACCAGCACTTCGTGCAACCCACGTAACCCGTACTTGGAAGCCGAATACGCCGCGTTGCCCGGAAACGCCTTGCGCCCAGCGATCGAGCCGATGTTCACGATGTGGCCCGACCCGCGCGACAGCATCCCCGGCAGACACAGACGCGTCAGCTCGAACGGGCCTTGCAAGTTGACCGCTATAAGACGCTCGAATACAGCAGGGTCGGTCTCGCCGAATGCAGACAGCGCGAACGCCCCCGCGTTGTTTATCAGGATATCCGGTGCTTCGCCCCACTCCTCTTCCAGTACAGCCGCGAGCCGTTCTTGAAAGGCCGCGTCCGTCAGATCGCCGGCCACCGCCGTACCGCCCAGCCTTTCCGCCAGTTCCGCCAGCGCATTTGCCCGACGCGCCACCAGGATCAGCTCTGCGCCGAAGCGAGCCAGGCGATCGGCCACGGCCCGCCCAATCCCGCTCGAAGCTCCCGTAATGACGATTCTCTGCCCGGACAGCTTCTCCCACTCTGTCCCTATCACGAGTGGAGGGCTTGAGAGGCCACGAGCCTCAAGAACTCTTCCCGGGTTCGCTGATCTTCCTTAAACACGCCCCGGACCGCGCTGGTGACGGTCTTCGAGTTCTGTTTCTCGACCCCGCGCATCATCATGCACAGGTGCATCGCCTCGATGACCACACCGACACCTCTCGGCTCGAGAACGTCCTGGATCGCACACGCGACCTGGTCCGTCAGACGCTCCTGAACCTGGAGACGGCGCGCAAACACCTCTACGATTCGCGGCAGTTTGCTGAAACCGACGATCCTACCGTCCGGGATATAGGCGATATGCGCCTTTCCGAAAAACGGAAGCAGATGGTGCTCGCACATCGAGTAGACCTCGATGTCCTTCACGATCACCATCTCGTCGTGCTCGGCCTTGAAAACCCCGTTTCCGACGACGCCCTCGACGGTCATGTCGTAGCCGCGTGTGAGCCAGCGCAGGGACTGCTCGACACGCTTAGGCGTGTCCGCCAAACCCGAACGCTCGGGATCCTCGCCCAACAGCCGTAGCTGTTCCCGGATGTGATATTCCAGACCCGACTTCCCCGTCATCTCAGAGGCTCTCCGTAATCATCGTTGCACAGCCTCGCCGGCTGGCGTCGTCTTTCATCCGATCCGGGCCGCCCCGCCGGACAGAAGTCCTCGGTTCTGGCGACAGGATCCCCACGAGCGGATCTTCACTCTCCGTGGTATTCGACGAAGTTGCGCTCCGACTCCGACACCATCACCCGCTCGAGCGTCCCTTCCGGCAGGGCCGTCTCGAGACGGCGCCAAATCTCGACCGCGATATTCTCCGCCGTTGGAACGACACCACGCATCCACGGGACATCGACGTTCAGATTCGCGTGGTCCAGGTCCTCCAGGATCACTTCCTCAACCACTTGCTTTAGCCGCTTCAAGTCGTACACGTACCCCGACCTGGGGTCCACCTCGCCTCTCAACGTCACCTCGAGCCCGTAATTGTGACCGTGGCCGCTCGGGTTGTTGCACAACCCGTAGATTTCACGGTTATCGGCGTCCGAAAGCCCCGGGTTATGTAACCGGTGACCGGCGCTGAAGTGGAGCCGCCGCGTAACTCTGACGATAGGCATTGGTTAAGCAGGCCACATAAAATCTGTGCCGTCGCCGACCAAACCGCCGACTCAGGCTAATAACCGTAGGATTTTGCCCGTAACTTAGGCCATTCAGGGGGTCGATGCCAGTTGTCGGCAGGGATCCGCCTCCCTCACCCGCAAAAAAACGCCAGCCCCCGATGACTCGGGGGCCGGCTCTGCGAAGGTCGGGCCACAGGGCATTCAATGAAGCCCTCATGCAACCTTTGGTACCCTCTCCACGACGGTTCGCCTTCCCTGGAACGGGCATGACGTTGGTCGAAGAAGCTCGGGCCCAAACATTCCTGTGTTGGCTCAAGAACGGGTCGCTGCAGCCTTCGCTTCGACTGTTTCATTCTAATAGCGACGCTTGCCAGCGTCAATTGAACAAAGACCGAAGTCCGGCGCTCAATGCACCAGCAGCTTGACCGCTATCATGACGACGGCGCCCAGGAAGAACATGAAGGTATTGGCGGGACGTCCTTTGGCCTGTCCTTCGGGCAGCAGGTCGGCCGCTCCTACGTAGAGGAACGAACCTCCCGCCAAAGCCAACAGAATACCGAGCACGCTCTCCGAAACGTCTCTGAAGGTGAAGTAACTGACAGCCACCGCCACCGGCGTAACGAGCGCCAGCGCGGTGGTAACCCAACCTGCTTTGGCGCCGGGCACGCCGGAGTGATAGAGCGCGGACATGGCCGCGATCCCCACAGGCATCTTGTGGACGATGACGAGGAGAGCTGTGACCGAACCGAGCAGGGCTCCCGCCGCGAGCCCGGCGCCCACCGAGAGGCCGTCGACGACCGAGTGGATCCCGAGACCGAGCACGACCATTGGGCCTACGTGGTGAGGATCGTGATCATGGTGGTGACCGTGGTCGTCCACGTCGATGGGAGACTCGCCCCGACCGTGAACGTGAGGGATGAAATGCGCCTCGAGTATATAGAAAGCGAGGAAACTAACCAGCGTCCATGCGACGCCGGCGTCGATGCCGATCAATTCCACCGAACTAGGAATGAGATGAAGGAGAGCCCCCGACACCAACAGCCCTGCCGCAAAAACGATCAACTCGGCGGTGTGCTTGATCGCCCACGACTCGAAGCGGCGGACCAACCACACTCCGGCCAGCATGCCTAGCCCCGTCAGAGCGGCAAAGAAGAGCGCCGTACCGGGCGCGGCGGGTATCGCCTCGAACTGTTGGAGCGCCGGGCCGGCAGACGCCAGAGTGATCGACATGCCACAGAGTGCGCTAGAGATGATACGGCAGGACTAGCCTGATCGACGCGCGCAAGATAGGCGACGCGATCAGTGGCAGCAACACGGCAGCTTGACTGGTCCCGCAGGGCCAAACTAACCTTTACTCCACCATGCGGATACGCGTAACCTTGAAGCGGGCTGTCGCATTCCTGCTGCTTGCCGCTCTCCCGGCGGTAGCCGGTGCCCGTCTGACGCTCGACGTCCGCAATCCTCCTCATGACCTCGGAAGCATCGAAGCCGACGACTCCAGCGGCTCGGGCCGACCTCACGATCACAGGCTCTGCGTGTTGGTTCTGCTTGCGCCGTGGTCGGAGATGGCTGAAGCGCCGCAGACCGCGGCGGTTGCCCCGACGGCACAGGCAGCACCTCCTGCAGACAGCGCCGCTCGAACCAGCGACAAGACCGGGCTACGCCCTGCCCGTGCTCCTCCGGGCGTGCTCTAGGCCGGCCAGCGGCCCTTTCGTATTCGACTCGCCGCTTTCGGGTTCGACACGAACCCGAAGGTCCGATGCCCGAAAACTGTGAACGATTCACCTACTCGATGTCGGAGCGAGAAAGTTGGGAAAGCGCCTGTTCATCTCTCTGGGCCTAGCGGCGGCGGTCCTCGCCACGACGCCAATCGGGGTATCCGCTCAGGAAACGAAGGCGGACTCTCTGGAGGCGCGCATCAGGGAACTCGAGGCCCGGCTCGACAGTCTGCTGGCTGAACTGGTTCGCGGGCGCGCCGACAGCGCCGCTAGGGCGGCCGCCGCCGAGCTCGAAGCGCTGCGCGAGGCGGCACGTGCCGCAGCCGGTGAACAGAAGCAAGACACGGCCGGCACCAGCCGCACCAGCAACTTGAACATCCTCAATCCCGAGATCAGCGTGACGGGCGACATACTCGGCCTCTACGTTGCCCCCGCCGAAGGCAACAACTACGTGACGGCCGTGCCTAGGGAGTTCGAGTTCTCGTTCCAGGCGGCGCTCGATCCCTACACGCGGACCAAGATATTCGTTGCTCACGAGGAGGACTTCGAGATCGCGGGCCTCGGCGAGGAAGAAGGAGAGGAGGAGGGCGGACACCCGGCGGTGGAGATCGAGGAGGGCTACATATACTGGGTCGGGCTGCCGGGCTTCGGCCTCAAGGCGGGGAAATTCCGGCATCAGATCGGCCTCTACAACCGCTGGCACACGCACGCGCTACTCGAAGTGGACCGGCCACTGGCGACGGTGGCGTTTTTGGGCGAAGACGGATTGATCCAGACGGGCGTCTCGATTGACCTTCCCGTTCTAATGCTCGGTCCCAGCACACAAAACCTCACCGTCGAGGCCACGCGCGGTAGTAATCACGCACTGTTCGAGGAAGGCAAGGAACCCAGCTTCCTGGCCAGTTTCACCAGCTTCTGGGATCTCAGCGCCGCCAGCTATCTGCAGCTCGGAGCTACCGGAGTCTATGGAGAGAACGACGATGCCGGCCTGAGGTCACGCTTGCTGGAGCTCGATTTCTCGTTCCGTTGGCGTCCGCCGGGAAGAGGTCTGTACAAGGACTTCGCGCTCAAAGGCGAATGGTACTTCGCGAACAAAGATTTTGGTGAGGAGGAAATGAAGGGAAACGGGGGCTACCTCCAGGCAAACTATCGGCTGAACCGCCGTTGGGTCCTCGGAGCCAGAGCCGACTTTCTCGATGACTACGGGGAGCAGCCGGACATCCTTCAGCTGGTACCCGCTGTCTCCTGGTGGCAGAGCGAGTGGGTGCGACTGAGGTTGCAGTACAACTACGTGAAGCCGAAAAACGGTGGTGACAACCACACGGTGATCGCCCAAGTCGTGTGGGCCGTCGGACCCCACAAGCATGAGACATACTAGCCGTCGGTCGCATCGATGCTGACGGTCGCGCGTGGATTGAATTGAATAGTCAACAGCCGATATCCGACGGCCGAGTTTCAGATTCTTCTCGACTCTCGATGCTGAGCGATCTATGGCGCAACGCTCGATCGGTCTATTGCTCGCCGGATTTCGAAAATCGACCATCGATCATCGAAAGGAACCCGTAGATCGATCATTGGCTGTCGGCTGTCGAATATCGACGTAGCTAAAATAGGTCGGCATACGGGATACGTAGGACGAGTTGGAACATACCGACACGACCTGGGTGACAGACAATAACGAAACGGTTTAGAACCGACCCTATCGACGCCTCAGTAAAAGGAGATGGTAATGCGGTACGGCCAGGTGATTGCTAGGCGCCTCCGCGAGGCACTTATCGCGGGTTTAGTCGTTCTCGCGTTGACGCCGCTATCACCTCGAGCGCTCTCCGCCCAGGAGAAGTTGCGCGTGGTGACGACGCTACCCACCTACGCTGCGATCACCCGGGAGCTGACCGCCGACATGGCGGAGGTAGAAGCAATCGCCCGCGGCGACGAAGATCCGCACTTCGTCAACCCGCGGCCCAGCTTCGCCGCCAAGGTCCAGAAGGCGGACGTGTTCATCGCGACCGGGCTCGATCTGGAACTCTGGGTCCCGGCGATACTCGACCGGGCGAGGAATCCGAAGGTCATCGAAGGCGGCGCGGGGAACGTGGTCGCGTACTCGGGAATCACCTTGCTGGAGGTTCCCGAGAACATCTCCCGCGCCGGCGGCGATGTGCACGTGTTCGGGAACCCCCACATCCACACGGACCCGATCAATGCGGTCATCATCGCAAGGAACATCCTGACAACTTTGAGGCAGCTCGACCCGGCAAACGCCGCCGCCTATGAGGCGAACGCCAGGGATTTCGAAGATCGGCTCATGCGTCGCCTGTTTGGCGATCAGCTGATGGATATGCTCGGATTCGAAGCCATCTTCCGGCTAGCGCGCGAATACAAGTTCTGGGATTTCGCGCGGAGCCAGAACTTCCAGGGGCGCCCGCTCACCGAATACGTCGGGGGGTGGCTGGCTGACGCAGCTCCGTTTCGTGACCGACGGATCACATGCTACCACAAGAATTGGGCCTATTTCAGCGCTCGCTTTCGGGTCGAATGCGCCATCTACGTTGAACCCCAGCCGGGCATCCCGCCCTCGCCGGGACACATGCGCAGGGTCGTCGACCTGATGCGCGACGAGTCGATCCCTATCGTCTTCGCCGCGAACTACTTCAGTCACTCTCAAGTGGAACGCGTCGCTTCGCGCACCAACGCGAAGGCGGTCATCGTGGCGGAGCACGTTGCCGGAGCCGAAGGTATCGAGACATACTTCGACCTTGTGGACGCATGGGTCTCCAGCCTGTCAACGGCGTTCCTCGCCCTGGACAGGAGACGTGACCATCGAGAGTAGGCGACGTGCACCAACCACAAGACTATGCACTCATAGGCTGAAGCAATGCTCGAGTTGATGCTGCCGGCCCTAGTGGTCTCCCTGATCCTCGTCGGTATTCATGGCTACCTAGGGATTCATGTCATCGCCCGCGGAGTGATCTTCGTCGATCTGGCCCTCGCCCAGGTGGCAGCGCTGGGTTGGGCCGCAGCGGGTTTGGGACTCTCCGACGGTATCGGCGACCTGCTCGGCATCCCGGCATCCGAGGCGGGATACGCCGTCGGATTGGCGGCCACCTTGGTCGCGGCGGCCCTATTCAGCGCCTCCCGAATCGAGCACAAGTACGTGCCTCAAGAGGCCATCATTGGCATCGTCTACGTTGTGGCTTCCGCCGGGACGATCCTGCTGGCGGCTCAGGCGCCACGTGGCTCGGAGCACGTGGCGGAGTTGCTGTCCGGAAGCCTACTGTGGGTAACCTGGCCCGAGATCATCAAGACGGGAGTCATCTACGCCGTCATCGGCGTCGTGCACTGGTTCCTGCGTGGCCGCTTCTTCACGATATCTTTGAACTCGGAGGAGGCCAAACGGAGAGGCTGGTCGGTGGCAGGGTGGGATTTCTTGTTCTATGCGCTCTTCGGCGTCGTCGTGACTTCGTCGGTCGCGATAGCAGGCGTTCTGGTCGTCTTCAGCTTCCTGGTCATCCCCGCCGTCATCGCGTTCCTTTTCACGGCACAGCCGGGGCGATTGCTGGCGATCGCATGGTCATCGGGCACGGCCGCGACGCTGCTGGGCCTCTACGCCTCCTACGTGACCGACTTCCCGACGGGCCCCACCGTCGTCTGTGCCTTCGCTCTGGCGCTGGTACTCGCCTTTCTGGTGCGACGCCTGTTCCCCCGCGGCGCATCCCCGGAGGCGACTACTGAAGCGGCCGGCTGAGATCAAGTCGTCCTAGTCCGTCTACTCACCCAGGCGCTCGTGGAATCGAAGAACCGCCACTCGCGATCAGCGCCACGCGTGATGCCCACCCTGGTCGCCCGCACAACCCGGCCGTCGGGCAGAGGTTGACCGGCAGCCACATAGAGAGGCGGCAGTGTGAGCCGGTGCCGCTGGAGGTCGGGACCGATGCCCATAGCCTGCGTCAGTCTGGCCGGACCGGATGTGAGTTCTCGGTCCGGTCGTCCCTGTCGCCGCATCCGCATGGCATCGACGCCGTCGATAGGCTCCACCGCTCTAATCAAGACGGCGGCTGGGTAGCCTTCATCGCCGACCACAGCGTTCAGGCACCAGTGAACTCCGAAGTTCAGGTGGATGTAGGCTGTCCCTGGTGGGCCGTACATCGGGTCGTTGCGAGGTGTACGCCCGATGGACTCCGCAGCATGGGAAGCCGGATCGTGCGGACCGGGATAGGCCTCGGTCTCCACGATCCGGCCCACACAACGCGCGCCACCGACTTCCGAGACCAGAAGAGCGCCCAGAAGTTGCCTGGCTACCGTTTCGGCCGCGCCCTCGTAGAAGCCGACCGACAACGGCCGATTCTGGCGATTCACTCTCCGCCGGAGTTCAGCTCCTCTTGACGTGCTTCCAGAACACGCTCCGCCCGGTGATCAGGAAGGATCTGCCGCACCCGTTCCGGTTCCTGGTCCAGCACACGAAACACGTCCGCGCCGAACGCGTGAACGAGCGACTCGGCAGTCCTGCGGCCGACACCCGCGTAGGCCGTCAGTCGGGCAATGAGGGCAGCGTTCGGTCCGGGGTCCGCTGGCGCCTCCCGCACTTCTTCCTGATCCGCATCGGAAATGGCTGGCCGTTCGGCGGCCGCTTCATCCGAGCGCGCAACCTTCTGACCGTCGAAAATCGGCGGCGGCGCGGCGGCGGGACGGTAGCGCCCCCTAGCTCCCCAGCGTCCACGAATCGTTCCGCGTGGAGCGCCAGGCAACGGAGCCGGCGCGACTGCAGAGTCCCCCGTCTCCGCAGCGGCCTTCTCCGGCTTCGCCGGTTGATCGGCGGGCACCACCTCCGGCGCCGCCGAAGGCGGGGCCTCCGCTGCCGGGGCGTCGGCGCCGAGCAGCTCCTTCACGGACTCGAGCTCGGCTGGAGGCGTAGCCGCGGCTGGCCTGCTCTCGCCGGCCGTGGGGGCGCGCTCGATGGTCTCCGGCACGAGCTCGACCGCATCCGGCGAAACCTCAGCGGCATCCGGCACGCGATCGGCAGCTTCGGGCTTTCGCTCGCGTCCGGCGGGCCCGGCAGCACGCTCGGTCGCTTCGCGCTCGGCCGGCTTCCGCCTCTCTTCACGCGGCCGACGCTCGCCCCGCCGACGGCCGGTACCGGCTCGCTGCTCTCCACGGCGTCCTCTCTCTCCTCGGGCCGCCGCTTCGCCTCGGGGCGCACGGCCCACGGGACGCTGCCCTTTCTGAGTTCTAGCCGGCGCCGCTTTGCCCCTGCTGCGGGGCTCGCGGTCGCCCTTCCTGTCCCGCGGAGCGGCGCCCTCTGGACGCGGCGCGCGCTCCGCAGGCTCGGCCTTCTCCGCTTTCGGCTTCGGCCACTCGGCTGGCTTCTTCTCTTCCGGCTCCAGCTCGTCCTCCCGATCGCCAAACAGGAAGCGAGCCAGCCGCCGCATCGTACCCTCTTCCTGCTGCAGCGGCTGTTCCGGTTCAGGCGCCGGCCGCGCTGCTTTCCGGCTTCGCTTGGGCGGCTGCTTCGAGAGCGACACGTGGAAGTTGCCATTCGGGCCCCGGGTGAGCGTTATCGCTCCCTGCTCCTCGGCCGCCTGCAGGAACTTGCTGAACTTGCTGAAACCGATCTCGCCCTCGTCAAAGCTCGGATCCAACTCCAGCAGCTTGCGCTTGACGTCACTGTCGCGAACCGACTCGGCATCGCCTTCGAGCAGCGCGCCGAGCGCCTGCCGTAGCAGGCCCAGTGCCGATTTCATTGTGAGCTTCGGCCTAGCCCGGCTGGTTTGGGTCTCCTCGGCCGCCGCCTTCGCCGGTCGGCTTTCCCGCGTGCGCCGCTCCGCGCCCTTCCGCGCCCTGACTTCTTTCTTTTCCGGCCTCCCTTCGGGCGCCGCCTTCGCTCCCTTTGCGGCGAGCGCGATCCCGTACTGGCCGTTCTCCATCTTCTGGATCGAGAGCAAGCCGCGGGACGCTGCCTCTACCACGAACCGGTTGAACTTGTTGAAGCCCTGCTCTTTCTCGTTGAACGTCGGATCGATCTCGATCATGACCTGCTTCAGCCGGTCGGACCGCATAGTATCGCCGCGCTCGACCATCTTCTCGGCGGCCTTCTGCACCAGCACCCACGGGTCGTGACTCTCTAACTGCTGGTCGCCGGTCTTGCTCAAGCCCGTCAACGCCGAGTAGCTGTAATACTCGTCGCAGTTCTGTACCAGCAGGTCCGAGCTCGACTCCTGGATCCCCACGCCGATGATGTACTTCCCGTATTCCTTCAGCTTCAGGACCAGGCTCGAGAAGTCGCTGTCGCCCGACATGAGGATGATCGTCCGGATCTCGGGCCTAATGAAGACCAGCTCGAGCGCGTCGATCGCCAGCCTGATGTCGGTCGCGTTCTTCTTGGACGAACCGTAGGCCGGCGCGAATATCAAGTCGATCGACGCCTCGGAGAGCGGCACAATGTACTGCGGGTACCTCCGCCAGTCGGCGTAGGCGCGCTGCACCGCCACTTTGCCGCGTATCACCTCCGAGTTGAGAAGATTCCGCAGCTCCTGACCGAGATTCGACCGGATTCCCATCGTCACGTTATCGAAGTCGATCAGCAGCGCAGCTTGATGTGTCTCGTCGACGTCGGGTCTCACACTCCGACGATCAAGCGAGTCCTGTAATTTGTCCATGCCTCCCGTAACTCCTTTTACCACAAATTGTTAGAACACACGGAGAGGCAGGCTGGCGGCATCGCGCAAGGGGCGTCGGTTGGATTCCCTCCGGAAGGACTTCTGCTCAGCTCTGGCAACGGCGCCGATGACAGCTCAAATATGCTGTTGTCCCAGCAGCCGTGCCCAACAGGTGCTTCCGGTATGACCGCCGCTTGGGCGTTAGCGAGCCCGCTCTCTCAGTTTACCCTTCAGACCCGACGCGCAGCCTGTTCGGCTCTCACCATTCTGGCGAGCTCGACGCGTCGGACTTTCCCGCTCCCCGTCATGGGGAACGCGTCTACGAAGCGTACAAGGTCGGGCACCTTGTACTGTGCGATACGGCCGCGGCAGAACTCCTTGATCTCGTCGCCGGTCACGATCGCACCTTCTACAGGCAGGACGCAGGCGCAAGTGAGTTCACCCTGGACCTCATCCTCCAAGCCGACCACCGCTGTCTCTTGCACGGCCGGATGGAGACGGAGCAGGTCCTCGAGCTCCCGAGGATAGATGACGTAGCCGCCGCGGTTGATCGTGTCCCGCTTGCGGCCAACGATGTGCAAGTAGCCATCCTCGTCCACCATCCCGATATCGCCCGTCCGGAAGAACCCATCCTCTGTATGGGAGCGGTTCGTCTCGTCCGGCTGCCTGTAGTACCCCTTCATTACATTGAAGCCTCGGACCGTCAGCTCACCGATCGACTCCACCGGCAATACCGAACCATCGTCGCCGAGAACCCTGACCTCGACGCCATCCAGCACACGCCCGGCCGTGAAGCCGCGCTTGTCCGGGGGATCGTCAGCCCGGGTCATCGAAACCATCGGCGAAGTTTCCGTCATGCCGTACCCGATCTCGATACCGGGCACGAGGCGCTCCCTGATCTCCTGTGCCAGGCTGTCCAAGACCGGCGCGCCGGCCACCACTCCCGCCCGCAGGCAGGAGAGATCCAACCTATCCAGGGCATCGCTCCGCAGCAGCATCGCGAACATCGTGGGCGCACCTTGAATCACCGTAGCACGCGTCGCCTCCGCCATCTCGAGCGCGGCCGCGGCGTCGAATCGCTCTAGCACGGCCACGGCAGCACCCACACTCAGCGCCGCTATCAACGCACCTAGCCCGAAGATGTTGAAGATCGGAACGGTCAGCAGCATCGTTTCGTCCCGAGTCATCCCCAGTGCCTCGGCGACCCCGGCATTGGCCTCGACCAGGTTGGCGTGCGTCAACATCACGCCTTTGGGCTTCCCTGTCGTGCCCGCCGTATACAGTATCGCGAACACGTCATGCCCGGCGTCAATATCGACGGGTGGGAAGCTTTTCCCTTCCCCGCTCGACAGGAGATCTTCGAATTGAAAGATCCTATCGTCGTACCAAAGATCCTCCTCGCCCACCGTCACCAGATACTGGAGGTCCGGTAGGCTGAACTGCATCCGCTCGAACAGCTCCAGGTTGTCCTGCCCATTGTACTCTTCCGCCGCGATGACCACCGAGGCTTCCGAATTCCGCAGCATGAACTGGAGTTCGTGCGTCGAGTAGGCAGGATTGAGCGGGACGATGGTCGCGCCGAGATTCGCCGCCGCCAGCACCGAGACGACTAGCTCGGGGCCGTTGGGCAGGTCGATCGCGATTCGATCCCCGCAGCCCACGCCCAGGTTGTAGAGCGCGGCCGCGAGAGCACGCGCTTGCTCCTGCGTGCGGCCATAGGACAGCGCCGCCCCCCCGTACCTTACCAGCGGTCTATCGGGCTCATCGGTCACACAACGGTCCAACAGTTCCCGAACCGAAAGACCCGTGTAGCTCGCTTTATCGCGGATAGCTTCCCCCCAAGCGGAAGTTGCCGAACCGGAACAATTTGAGCAGAAATCCAGCGACCGTCAAACCCGACTCGACCCCTATCCGAACAGCACCCCGCGGAGTGTCTCCTCGGGAATCTCGTGTGTCCACCCCACCTCGGCAGAGCCCGCCACCGCTCCGATATCGCTGACCAGAGTAAAGCGGGTATGCCCGCCCTCACGCTTCTTATCCAGTTCGAATGCCTTCATCAGATGGTCGGGAACGACGTCCGCGTCCAACTCCACGGGCAGACGTGCCGACACGAGGACATCTCGCAACCGGTCCGCAACGCCGGCTCGCGTCACCCCGATCGCTTCCCCGAGTGCGGCCTCCAAGACCATCCCCACCGCAACCGCCTCTCCGTGCAGCCAGCTGTAGCCGGAGACGGTCTCCTGCGCGTGCGCCACCGTGTGCCCGAAGTTCAGAATCCGCCGATATCCGGCCTCACGCTCGTCGCCGCCCACCACCTCCGCCTTGATCTCGACCGACCGGGCAACAAGCTGTGATAGCTTGTCTTCTTCACGCGCGAACACTCCCGGCAAGTCGCCCGCCAGCCAGCCGAAATACGCAACATCGAGGATCGCGCCGTGCTTGAACGCCTCGGCCAGGCCGGCGATGAACTGCGGCTCGGATAACGTGCTGAGTACCCTCGGGTCGATCAGAACCAGGCTGGGCTGATGGAACGCGCCCACCAAGTTCTTTCCAGCCGATGTGTCTACTCCGGTCTTGCCGCCCACGGAACTGTCTACCATCGCCAGCAGCGTCGTCGGAATCTGCACCACCGGTACCCCCCGCATGTACGTCGCCGCGACGAAACCGGCCAGGTCCCCCGCCACGCCCCCGCCCACCGCGACGACGACGCTGTCACGGCCGAAGCCCGCGCGAAGCAGACCGTCGCTCAGGTCCGACCAGATCTCGCGCGTCTTATTCCACTCACCTGCCGGGAACTTGAATAGAACGCTCTCGAGGTCCTCACGCGCGAGGGCCGCCACCGTTCGCTCACCGTACAACTCCGCGACTCGGCTGTCCGAGATGACTGCATAGCGATGAGCCGGGCAGGCCTCGGCGATCAGAGGCCCGCACTCGTCCAAAATGCCGGCACGAATCACGACATCGTAGGTGCTCGACCTCTCGGTTCCCGCGATGTCGACGGCCACTCGGCGTTCTTCCAACTGTTTCTGTCCTGTCGAACGGTCCGCATTCAGCATCAACTGCGCATCAACACGTGCAAACGCTCGAGCCACCAAGCTAGCTACTCCAGATTCGACGATCAAATCCCCAGACGCGCTCTCGCCAAGTCGTCGCGCACCCACTTCGAGCCGATCTCGGTCGTCACAGCGATAGAAAAGTGTTTACAAAACTCTTTCTTTTTCATTAATTTGTTTCTATCTTCGTTCGAGTTAAAAACCGACAACTTCGTGCGAGCAGATGTGAGGTCGTTTCGTTCGTTCCTCGAACTCTGTTTCGCTTTGATGAACTCCGACAGGAGCGAGTACGATCGCACGCACGGCAGGTACAGCTCCCGACGCGGTGGAGGTCCGCCGCGGTTCGAACAACCTGCGCATCGGTTTCGCATTCAACGTGAAACCGGCGGACGATGTACCGGCATCGGCCGCCGCCGAATCACTTCAAGCTGAGTCGCTTAACTCTAATTCTGACAATAAGATAAAAGACGCGTCCGCGGCAAATGTTTCCGCCGAGATCGCGGATACTTACGCCGAGTGGGATGACGCATCGACCATCGATGCGATCGAGAACGCGCTCTCGATCGCAGGCGAAGTCATCCGACTGGAGGCGTCATCAGATTTCCCGATCAACCTTCGCGAAGCCGGACCCGACATCGTTTTCAACTTCGCCGAGGGCCTGGGGGGAGTCAGTCGAGAGTCGCACGTACCCGCGTTCTGTGAGTTCTGGAATATCCCGTACACCGGCAGCGACCCCCTGACGCTCGGTCTCTGCCTCGACAAGGCGCGGACGAAAGAGGCGCTGATCCACCACGGGATACCCACGCCCGCCTACCAGGTCGTCGAGACCATCGAGGGGCTCGACCGCTCGATGGAG
>JBDHAS010000012.1:0-35236 GCA_039588015.1 Gemmatimonadota bacterium
GTCCCACCAGGCCTCGAGCATGGCAGGCCGGTCCAGCCCTACCATCCGTAATGCCAGCGCTGAACCGCGGCCTTCGGCGACTACCGGGCCATGCACGGAGCGACGAACGACCAGCGTGTCCTCGCGAAAACTGCCGTCAGCCGACTTTACCTTGATGGTGTGCTCGTGGGATTCGAACTCGCGCACCTCCCCGTTCCAGCGATAGCCGCCATCGGCGAGCTCGAGACGGTAGAGGTCAGAGCCGTCGTGGGTGTTGTTCGTGTGGGTCCAACCGAGATGGTCATTGAAGGCGATCGCGAGGGTTGGGGTGCCCACGGCCGTCGCCCCGTAGACATCGACACCAGGGCCCATGAGGTGCGCTTCGAAAAGCAGGTTGTGGTCCAACCACGGCAGATGTGGGTTCGCCAGCAGCATGGCATTACCGCTGGCCGAGCGCGCGGGCGCGATGGCCCAAGCGTTCGAACCGGGGGCCAGGTGGTGCTGTGCTGCTTGGACGACGTGTGGGTCGGTGACGAAGCTGAAGAGGACAGCACGCTGGAACTGGGCCAGCACATCGGTGGCGGTGACGGGGAGGACAACCTCGACGTCGTCGTCGATCTGATCGGCCTGCTCGCTAGCGTAGACGTTGATTCCTTCCGCGAATGCATCCAAGTAACGTCGGAACTCCGGGGTTTGCGCCTTGTACCACTCCTGCGCCCGAGCCGGCACGCCCATGGTGAGCAGGTAGCGGTCCGTCTGAAGGTTGGTCCGGCCGCGATGTTCGTGGAATTCGTCACCCCAGTACTCGGCGCTGCGCGCCCGGGCCTCACCGTAGAGTCTGAGTATCAGATTGCCGTGGCTCCGCGCCTGCGCCCATCCGAAAGCGAAGAAGACATCCTCTTCGGTCTTCCCGTAGACGTGAGGAATCCCCCAGACGTCCCAGAGGATCTCGGTCTGCTCGGGGCCACCCCGGCGGCTGGTGCCGAGCAGTACGGCCGCGCTCAATGCAACGGCGATGAGATGAAGACCCTTGGCAGTCATGCGGTATCTCCCGGTCTACAACAGCCCTCACACATAGCCCCGTCCACGTACCCGGAGCAAACGCCGTTGACGGCTATGTGGCACTTTCGTACCAGATGATCAAGGCGTCAAGATTTTTGTTACAACATGTAACGATTATCGCTTCAATGAGCGTGTCTGCCGGATCGTCTGTCCATGCTGTGCACATAGGACGGCGAGTGAGTTTCTTACTTGGAAACGGCAACAGGTGCTCCGAGCAGCGGCGGCTTGCTCGATGCGCACCTCTGCTCCCAGTTTACCTTTGGGAGTTGTGGCACGCTTCCGGCATTGCATCTTGTGGCCCCCGTATGGAAAGATCGCTCCTGATCGTCGACGACGATCCTCGGATTCGGACCTCGCTCGCACGCGCACTGAGCGACGAGAGGACCGAGGTGCGGACGGCGGAAGACGGCGAGCACGCGCTGGCTGCCCTCGGCGAATCGGCTGCCGGTGTGGTTCTGGCCGACCTGAAAATGCCGGGCATGAGCGGCCTCGACCTGCTGCGTCTGCTCCGACAGCGCATGCCGGACATCGACGTCGTCTTGATGACCGCTTACGAAGACCTGCCCACCGTCGCCACGGCGATGCGGGAAGGCGCCGCCGACTTTCTGGTCAAGCCGCTGGATCTCCACCAGCTTCGCCGCGTTCTTGACCGCGCTTTCGAGGATCGCGAGGCGCGCGCGGCCGCCCGTTGGGAAGAGGGCACCGTTGCCGCGTGCGATCGTCTAGTCGGCCGTGACCCTCGGATGGTCGATATCTTCAAGCTGGTAGGGCAGGTAGCCGCTACCCGCACGAACGTGGTCATCCGGGGCGAGAGCGGGACGGGCAAGGAGCTGATCGCCCGCGAGATCCACACCGCTTCGCCTTTTGCGGCCGAGCCTTTCGTCGCCGTGGACTGCACGGCACTTCCCTCCACGCTCCTCGAGTCGGAGCTGTTCGGGCATGTGCGCGGCGCTTTCACCGGGGCGACTTCCGACCGGCGAGGTCGGTTCGCCATGGCGGGCCGCGGGACCGTTTTCCTGGACGAGATCGGCGACACAGCGCCCGAGTTTCAAAGCAAGCTGCTGCGCGTGCTGCAGGAACACGAGTACTATCCTGTGGGGGCGGAGCGCGCCGAGCGGACCGAGGCTCGCGTCATCAGCGCCACGCATCAGGACCTCGAACGGCTGGTCGCGGTCGGCAAGTTCCGAGAGGATTTGTACTACCGCCTGCGTGTGGTGGAAATCGAGGTTCCACCGCTCCGCGAGCGCATGAGCGACATGCCGCTCCTGGCCGAGCACTTTGTGGCGAAGGCCGCAGTGGCGGGCGGAAGGCGGCCGGTGTTGGCTTCAGAAACGATTGACAAGCTGATGCGACACAGCTGGCCCGGGAACGTGCGCGAGCTGGAGAACTGCCTCGCCCGTGCGGCGGTGATGGCGACCGGCGACGTGATCCGGCCGGAGCATGTGGAGCTGGCAGCGCCGCTCTGCGAGTCGGGTCCAAGGCTCACCACGCTAGAGGAGGCGGAACGCGACCACATCGCCCGCGTTCTGGAGGCGACCCGCGGCCACAAATCGCGCGCCGCGGAGCTGCTGGCGATCTCGCGTCCGCGCCTCGACCGGCTGATCGAGAAGCACGACCTCCGTGCGATGATTCGGCGGCGCGGAGAGTCGGATGCGGATCCCGATTCCGGTTCCGGCTCCGACCCGGCCCGTCGCTAGCCGGTCTGCGTCATGCTTCCAATATCGTTTCGCACCCGGATCCTGCTGCTCGTGCTGGCCGTAGCGGTGGTGCCGCTCGGCCTGTTGGGACTCTGGCTCACGGGCACCGCCGAGCGCTCGGGGGAGGAGCTCCTGCGCACCCGGCTCGACGAGGCTCTACGGGAGACCACTTCCCAGATCACGTCGCGCTGGGTTCGGCAACGCTTCGATCTTCTGTTCCTGACCGAGGAGGCCTCCGTTCACCAAGCCCTGCGAGCGGCGGACACTCCGCCGGTCCCTCCCGCGCTGCAGCGGCGATTCGATGAGCTGGACCCCGGCGTCGTGATAGTCACGGTGCTGGATCGTGATGGCGAGACGATCTGGACCTTGATGCGAACGGCTACGGCGGACCCGGAGCCACCCGGCTCGGACGGGCACGTCACCGCCGCGTTCAGCATCCGCGATCGCATCTCTGGACAACTTCTCGGAAGCCTCGCGGCTGGCATTCAAGCGGATGTCCTGCTGCCCCCGGGATCGATAGCACCCGCGGCCGCCGGCATGGTGGTCGGTTTGTTCGAGTCCCACACGGGTGTAGCGCTTCTGCCGCTACCGTTCGATCCCGCCCTGCTAGCGGAACCCAGGTTCGCCTGGGGTGGCGACGAGTGGCTCAGC
This sequence comes from Gemmatimonadota bacterium, assembly GCA_039588015.1. GTDB lineage: Bacteria > Gemmatimonadota > Gemmatimonadetes > Palauibacterales > KS3-K002 > JASFMO01. The sequence goes on from JBDHAS010000012.1 coordinate 3,390, forward strand.
GTACGCCGCTCGTTTTCCGAGCCGCCATTCGATCTCGCGCTCGCCGCGCCGCTCACCCCGTTCGTCCAGCCCTTCGAGGACGCGGCGCGTCGGGGCGCCTGGCTCTTGCTGCTCGTTGCCGTGGCCGGGCTCGGCGTGGCGGCGCTGCTGACCGGCCGCATGACTCGCTCGCTGCGGCGGCTCTCGGCGGCGGCCGCCGCTGTGAGTCGCGGCGACCTCAAGCAGCGGGTGGAGAAGCCGGGCACCGACGAAGTGGGCCAGGTGGCCCGCGCCTTCAACACGATGACCGAAAGCCTCCACCGAACCTTGCGAGAGCTGGCGAGCCGCGAATCTCTGGCCGCCATCGGCGAGTTCGCCGCGTCGCTCGCCCATGAGATTCGGAATCCGCTCACCGCCATACGTGTCGACCTGCAGTCGCTGGAGGAGAGGCTGCCCGGCGAATCCAACCTGCGTGAACCGCTCGAAAGCGCACTGGCGGAGATCGAACGCCTCAACCTGACGGTCAAAGACACGCTCGAGGTCGCCCGCCGCGGGCGTGCGGGTTCGGACCTGGTCGACCTGTCGGATCCGCTGAATGCCGCCACACACGCCGCCCGTCCCGCGTTCGAGGAACGCGCGGCGATCCTGACCGCCCATGCCGCGCCGCAGCCGCCGCTAACCGTGCGGGGGGACGTCGGCGCACTCGAGCAGCTCTTCCTAAACATCATCCAGAACGCGGCCCAAGCGCTCGATGCCGGAGGGGAAGCCGTAGTCCGGGTGGACCGCGACGGCGAGTCGGCCGTCATCACGATTCAAGACGACGGCGCGGGGATCCCGCCCGAAGACCTCGAGCGTGTCTTCGATCCGCTGTTCTCCACCAAGGAAGGCGGGACCGGTCTCGGACTCACCATCGCGCGCCGCATCGCACGAGCCATCGGTGGCGACGTTCACGTAGAGAGCGCCCGCGGTACCGGGACCACCGTCGAAGTTCGCCTGCCGCTCGCCGACACGCCGCAGGGCGGCTCTTTGTAACGTCGAGGGCTCGATTGTAACAGCCTGATACAGAGATTCGCCTCCCGCGCTATCGCCCAACCACGCGAATTCGCAGAAGCCAAGCCGAAAAACGTTGCTCCTTCTGCTGCGGTACGCTCCTTGACTTCTGAACGTTCGACGGTTTGGAACGTCTGCTCCACACAGGCACATGATAATGCCCGGCCCGGAGGAAGCGTCATGAAAGATCCGATCGCAGCGCTCCCGATCCTGCTGCTCGCCATCGCCCCACAGGCATGCGGACCCGATTCGGCGGGATCCGGCTGGGTGCTATCGGCTTTGGCGGCCGTGGCACAAACGCACACACAGGCGGAGGACAGTCTGATCTTCCGCCGTGTCTGGGCGGGAAGTGAGCCCGACTTCTACGCCTCATCCCCCTCACCCGACGGACGCTACTTGACCGAGATCGATTGGATGACGGGGAACCTCGCGGTCCTCGATCTGCTGTCCGGTGAGTTGCGTCACGTGACCAACAAGGGTTCGTGGGCAGACTCCATAACGTGGGCGGAATCCTCGGTGTTCTCGCCCGATGGGACCCAAATCGCTTACACCTGGTTTAGTGACAACGTACCCGGCTACGAGATTTGGATCATCAACTCCGACGGAACGAATCCGCGCGTCCTTCTACCCAATCACGAAGACCGTGCCTACTTCCTTATCGACGATTGGTCGTCTGACGGAAGGCACCTGCTCGTGCAGAGCGTTGGACTGGAAGGGATTCAGCTGGCGTTGGTCTCGACGGACGACCGCTCGTTCCGCGCGCTCAAGAAGCTCGGCTCGGAATACACATCGCTGGCCGCGTTTTCGCCCGACGACCGCTATGTGGCCTACACGCATCCGTCCCGAGAAGGATCCAAGGATAGCGATGTCTTTGTGATCTCACTGGCCGACGGGCGAGAATTCACGCTGCTGAGCGGTCCGAGCGACGATCGGCTCATGGGATTCACGCCCGACGGCAAGAGCATCCTCTTCTACAGCGATCGTGAGGTCACGCAGGGCATCTGGCGGTTGCCCATCGGGCGGGACCTGGACGCTGGAGAGCCCGAACTGCTGCGAGCCGATGTGTGGAGGCTTCTCCCGCTCGGCTTTTCCCGCGATGCCTACTTCTACGGCGTGCCTATCGAGCAGCCGCAGGTTCACACCGGTGCCGTAGACCTCGCGGCCAGCCGCTTCCTCAGGAACCCGACGCCGGTCCAGGACGTCTCCGATGGTACGAGCATGGCCGGCGACTGGTCGCCCGACGGACAATACCTGGCGTACGTAGCAAACGACCCATTGGTCCAGAGCTGGCGCCTGGTGATCCGACCCGTCACGGGCGACGACGCGCGCGAGATTCCCATCGACGTGCGGAGTGTAAGGAAGGTCCGCTGGGCGCCGGACAGCAAATCCCTGATGATCATCGGGAACGTCCAGCTGCGCGACGCGCTGTTTCGCGTCGATCTCGCGACGGGCAGGCTCGAGAGATTGCTATGTTTCACGTTCGGGCTGGTAGACCTCGACGCCTGCTCAGTGCCTACCGTAGAGGGGGACCCACGTTACGGGGAGTTCTCCCCCGACGGAAGGACGTTCTACTTCGCGCGCGGGGACCCGATCCTGGGCGAGGCGCAGATCGTCGCGCGCGACATGCGTAACGGTGCGGAGAGGGAGATCGCTGCCGTCCGTTCGCTCCTCAACCTCTCCGTTTCGCCCGACGGCCGCACCCTCGCCGTCACCGACTTAGACCGCTCCGCTGGGGTAAGCCGCCTGCTGACCGTTTCCACCTCGGGTGGCGAAGTGCGAGAGCTGTATCGCGCGGATTCCCCAACTGCAATCGAATTGGGGGTGGGGGTTCCGTGGTCCCCGGACGGCCGTCACATCTTCTTCATCAGCGATGACGATCCCGGGGCCCTCTGGACGATCTCGAGCGCGGGAGGACCGCCGCGACGGCTTGTCGAGCTACCCGGATCTTACGACTGGAGACACTTACGCTTGCACCCCGACGGCTCCCGGATCGCCTACTCTTCGGGCGAGTGGAGAGCCGAGATCTGGATGATCCACAACATCCCAGGCGCGGGCGTGGCGAACGAGAGTCGGTGAGCGCGCACAAGCCACCAAGGGTATCGCGCGCCAACCGTGTTCAGGAGGTATGACATGACCAAGCCGCGGATCTACATCGCTCTCAGTTGTTGCACGGGACTGGTTCTGTGCTCTGCATTGGTCGCCTGCGCCGACCTGGGCTCTTCCATCACCTCGTCGACCCCTGCCGCTGCCAAGGTCAAACCTCCGCCACCGCGTCCAAGCGAGATGAACATCTACTCAATGGCGATCACGCTCGATGACAGGGCGGGCGATGCAATTCTCAGCGACGGGGCCGGGACCTACGTGGACGGCGAAGGTGCCATAGTCCATTTGGCGGACTTGGAGCCTCAGCACGATCAAATAGCCGTCAAGAGTGGGCCGGGCATCGACTCGCGTAACGGTCGGATCGCGCTAGCCGGGCTCGACGAGCTTTGCGGGAACTTTCAGCTGAGAGTGTACTCCTCGGGCGAGTTCCTCGACCTACCGGTTGGTAGCTCGATGCTCGGCACCGGAACGGTGATGTGTCGTCTTCGCGGTGGCGGCAAAAAGGATCTGTACCAGATCGACATCGGTGAGTGCCTTGCGGTCCACCGGGTCGCAGAAGACGCGTGGCGTGTCGTCTCCGACGCAGGCTGCGTCGGTCGGCTCGACCACTTCAAGGAGACGATCGGATACTACGAGGTGCCCTTCGCCTTCGAAGCCGTCCTGAAGTGAGGCGTGCCCTGGAGGGTGGCGGCGGTCTGCGATCGTACGAAAACCCACAGGAGCGACATCATGATCCAGTTCGAACCGCTCTGGTCGTTGGCTCTTCAGGAACTGCTCCTCAGCATGTTGGGAGTTGTTGCGATAGCCCTTATGCTGGTGGTCCTGGTCGAGATCACGTGCCTCTTCTGCGCGCTATTCGCTAACCAGCTGGACAAGTCCGGGCAGCGATCGACGCACCGCGCGTAACCTCGTTCGCGACAGTGGCGCGACCCACTCCCTTCCAAAGCCACCCGCACTTCGAGTCACCGATCAACAGGCGGCTGAAGAGGCCGCCGGCTACCCGAGCTTCAAGCCCCGACACCCAAGTCCGCCTTTAGGATCACACGCCTGACACAGAGCGCACATGAGCCGCCCTTTGGGATTCAGTTTCGCCTTTTCCCCTTATCCCCTACTATTCTTGAAAGCCCCAACCCTTTGGGTTTCGGTCGTTGGGGGGCACGACGTCACGTATAGCCCCCTGATCCAAACCGCCGATTCCCTGGGGCGCGGGATCTAAGCGGCCAGTCACTCCCCGGCCTACGGGAGGTCGTCCGATGGGTCTCGACGCCAAAGCCGAGCGCGAACCGGAAGCGGTTCGCAAGTTCACCCGCCGCATTCTAAAGGATCTCCGCGCGCTGGAGCGGATCATCGACGAGGGGATGATCGAGTCCGGTGTGCGGCGAATCGGCCTGGAGCAGGAGATGTTCCTGGTCGACAGCGGATATCGGCCAGCGCCGGTGGCCGTGCAGGTGCTGGAACGGTTGGGCGAGGGCGGAGCGTACACAACCGAGCTGGCCCGCTTCAACCTGGAGATCAACCTCGAACCGCTGAATCTGGAGACCGACTGTTTCTCGCAGCTGGAGCGCGCGCTGACCAGTCACGTGGAGGCGGTGCGCGGGGCGGCACGCCAGGAGCGGGCGGAGGTCCTGCTGACCGGGATCCTGCCGAGCCTGGCCAAGTCGGATCTCAGCCTGGAGAACATCACGCCCAAGGACCGTTACTATGCGCTCAACGAGTCGATGACGCGCCTGCGAGGCGGGCCGATGCAGCTACAGATTCTGGGAATCGATGAAGTGAACATCGAGCACGATTCGGTGTTACTCGAGGCGTGCAATACCAGCTGTCAGGTCCACCTGCAGGTTTCGGCGGATGAGTTCGCTAGCTTCCACAACGCTGCGCAGGCTGTGCTCGGTCCGGTGCTGGCGGCCTGCGCGAACTCGCCGCTGCTGTTCGGACGCCGACTGTGGTACGAAACGCGGATAGCGCTATTCCAACAATCGGTGGACACGCGGAGCGCTCTATCGCACCTGCGGGAGCAGACGCCGCGCGTACGATTCGGAGATGCTTGGGTTCGGCACTCGGTGCTGGAACTGTTCCAGGAAGATATCGTCCGCTTCCGGGCGTTGATCCAGACCGAGGTCGAAGAGGATTCTCTGAGTGAGCTGGACGAGGGTCGAGTTCCCAAGCTGTCTGCGCTCCAGTTGCACAATAGCACCGTGTATCGCTGGAACCGGCCGTGCTACGGATTGCTGAACGGCATACCGCACCTGCGGATCGAGTGCCGGGCACTGCCGGCGGGTCCAACGATCCCCGATGAGGTAGCAAACGCAGCATTCTGGATCGGATCGGTGCTGGGGGCAGTGAAAGAGTGCGGCGACGTGACCCAATTCCTGGATTTCGATGACGCGAAAGCGAATTTCCTCGCGGCGGCCCGGCGTGGCTTGAACGCGGTCTTCACCTGGGTGTCCGATGAATCGGTGGAAGCCACGCAACTTGTCAGCGAAAGGCTGCTCCCCATGGCCCGGGCGGGGCTCGAAGAAGCGGGTGTGGACTCGGATGACATCGATCGATACCTGGGCATCATCCGAAAACGCGTCGACTGCGGCGGAACCGGGGCGCAGTGGCTTCTGCGTTCCCTACAGGGCATGAAGGAGGTGGGCACGCGCCCCGAACGGCTGGCCGCGTTAGCAGGCGCCATCGCCGAACGACAGCACAGCGGAAAGCTGGGGCACGAGTGGGAGCCGGCCGAGCTGGCCGAGGCGGGCGGCTGGCGCATGAACTACATGCGCGTCGATCAGTACATGACCACTGAACTATTCACCGTCCACGAGGACGAGTTGGTCGACCTCGTAGCGTTTGTGATGGATAGAAAGCAAATCCGCCACGTATTGGTGGAGGATGACGAACATCAAATCGTCGGCCTTGTGTCGTATCGATCGCTGATCCGACTTCTGACACGCGGGCAGATCGGCGAGCAAAAATTCACGGTGCCGGTGAAGGACGTGATGGTCAAAGACCCGGTCACCATATCACCCGAGACGCCGACCACGGAGGCGATAGAGCTCATGCACAAGCACCGATGTTCGGTACTTCCCGTCGTCAAGAACGGCAAACTTGTCGGCACGGTGGGAGAGCGCGACTTCATGCCCATCGCTCGCCATTTCTTGGAACAGAAGCTTAGGGAGGAGTGACGGCGGACATTCTGCTTGAATACTACACGAGCGTAGAAGGATTCTTGACTACGGCACAATTGATTTGTATTATGGAATGCTAAGCGTTATCCCGCCAACGCCTGACACCGCAAGCCGTATTGGCCCGAAGCCCACAACTGATTCCCCGCCGATCGCTTCATAGGAGACCCCAACCATGACTCGCACGAGCTCACCTGCTAAGGTCGCGCTCCGGACCCTGGTCGCTGCGACCCTGGCCGGTCTCATCTGGATCGGGTGTACCGGTGATCAGACGGGCCCGACGGCTCCCGACGACCAGACGGCCGCCTTCATCCAGAACCTGCGGCCCGCAATAGACGTCCAGACGCGCCACAACGACCGCCTCCTAGCCATCTCCGGAGTCGTTGGCACGGCTGTCGGCTTGGATGAGGACGGAAAGCCGACCATCAAGCTGTTCACCAGCGAGCCGGGAATCAGCGGACTGCCCGACGATCTGGAGGGCGTTCCGGTGAAGGTCGAGGTGACCGGAATGTTCTACGCGCTCCAGGGCGTCGATCCGACGGGCCGCTTCCCGCGACCGGTGCCGACGGGCGTGTCTGTCGGTCACCCGAACGTCACCGCAGGCAGCATTGGCTTCCGCGTAAAGGACGGCGCGGGGAACGTGTTCATCCTCAGTAACAACCACGTCCTCGCCAATCAGAACAACGCCAGCATAGGCGATGCAGCCCTGCAGCCGGGCGCATACGATGGCGGTACCGATCCAGCGGACAGGATCGGTACCCTGTACGACTTCGAGCCGATCGAGTTTGCCAGGGGCAGGAGGGTGCCCAAGAACGCGATGGACGCCGCTATCGCCCAGACGTCCACGGCCATGCTCGGCTACTCGACACCTTCGGGCGGATACGGGACGCCGGGAACTACGGTCGTGCAGCCGTCGGTAGGCCTGGCGGTTCAGAAGTACGGACGCACGACCGGACTCACGCACGGGACCGTGTCCGAGGTGAACGTCACTGTGGACGTCTGCTACGAGGGCTACATCTTCTGTACGAAGAGCGCGAGGTTCACGAAACAGTTTGCTGTCACGCCGGGCACCTTTAGCGGCGGCGGTGATTCCGGCTCGGGCATCGTAATCGACAACGCGAATGCGGACGTCGTGGGACTTCTCTTCGCCGGTAGCTCGGATCGCACGATCGCGACGCCCATCGGGCCGGTGCTCAGCCGCTTCGACGTGACGATCGATGATGGGGGCGGCGGTGATCCTCCCGGTAACAACCCGCCGAGCGCGTCCTTCACCTCCGACTGCACGTACCTCAGCTGCGAGTTCGACGCCAGTACCTCATACGACAGCGACGGCACGATCACCAGCTTTGAATGGGACCTCGGCGATGGCAATGCAGCCAGCGGCGTGACGACATCACGCACCTACGCCACGGATGGGACGTACACGGTCACGCTCACCGTGACCGATGACGAAGGCGCCAGCAGCAGTAGCTCTCAGGACGTGACGGTCACCAGCCCCGGCGCGCCGGGGACAATGCACGTTGGCGACCTGCTCGCGATGAGTAGCACCGAGGGCAAGACGTGGAGCGCTATCGTGGCGGTGCTGGTCCACGACGCCGACCACAACGTCGTCGGACTGGCAACGGTAAACGGCACCTGGAGCGCCAGCGGGCCACTGCCGCCAGTGGATCAGTGCACAACAGAAGAGACCCCAGTCGACGGTGACTGCCTGGTCTTCAACACGTTGATTCCCAAGAAGGTGCGTAGCGTCAACTTCACCGTCGACAACCTCACTAACAGCGGGCTCACATACTCGCCGGACGACAACCATGACGCGGACGGCGACAGCGACGGCACGACGATCACCGTAAGGAAGCCATAGTCACTCGGATCAGTAATCCCGAAGTTCAGAGGGGAACGTCGCCCGGCGTTCCCCTCTTGCTTAGAATGCTAGCGAACGATGAACGAGAGAACCATCGAGCAGGTGCTGCGCGCACACACGGACGAATGGATGTCGATCCCCGGGGTCGTCGGCACCGGGCTCGGTGAGCGCGACGGCGAGCCCTGCATCCGGATCTTTGTGACGAGGAAGACGCAACAGCTCTTACAGAAGCTCCCCTCGGCAGCCGATGGGTTCGTCGTCGACGTCGTGCAGAGCGGCGAGTTCACTCCCCGAGACCCTCACGGGATCTGAAGATCCAACGACCGATTTACCTGGTGCACACGTAGTCGATCTCACACGCTTCAACGTCCGCCACCGTGTAACTGGCCCAGCCGCCGCAGGGGCATGCGCATGCGCTGCGCTTGTCGTCAATGAATTGATGACGGTGCTTCACTCGGACACCGCCTACTCAACGATGCGCGCCGAACCCTAGCGCGTTCTCCATACCCACAGTTCGGCCCAACGTTGCCGCCTCTCACATTATGAATCCAAGCGACCGTAGGAACTCGTCCGCTTCCCGAAACGCGGCTGCCTGCACTTCCGGGTCGGGATTCGGCCACCCATCGTCCGGCTCGGTTGACGGAGTGAAGAGATGACCGACCCCGTCATACACATGAAGATCGCAGCGATTGCCGGCCTCGCGCATCCGGTCGCAAAACCTCTGACTGCCCGCTAGAGGAGTCACCGTGTCCGTGCGCCCCTGAAGGATGATCGACGGAGGGAGCCCTTCACGAACCTGCTCATCCGGGGAATAGTCAGTGGCTTTTGCCCTGGTGCCCAAGAGTCTCTGAAACCAGCCGTCTTTCAACAGGGAAACCGCCGGTGATACCAGAACCAGGGCATCGGGAGCGGTGCTGATGCCCGCCCCCGTAAGCGACTCGTCAAAAATCGCCGCACAGGTTGCCAGGTGCGCACCCGCCGACCAACCGTACGCAGCGATCCGATCGACAGCCACACCTAGGGTAGCCGAGTTCGATCGAGTCCAGCGGACAGCCGCCTTCGCGTCGGCGATCGCCTCCAAAGGGGTGACCGATTTCTGGTCCGACAGACGGTACTGAACGGAGATCGCGACCATGCCCAGCTCGGCAAAGTGCCTGGCCCTCGAGAAGCCCCACTCCGCCTCTCCAATCGACCATCCACCACCGTGGAAGACCAAGATGGCCGAGCGCGGCGTGTCCCCTGTATGACCGACGGGCGCGAACACATAGGCCCTGAGGTCCACGCCGTCGTGAGTCGCATAGACATGTTCGACCGGACCGACGACCGAGCTGCTGTCCTGGGCGCTCGCCTGAGACGGAACGCCGGCCAGCAGAATTCCGGCAAACGATAGAGCTCGTTTCCAACTCATCGCTATTCCCACAAATTCAGATCGCTCATCCTAGTTCGCCATCTTGATGGCGGCGAGCTGCTTGACTGTCTCGAAGTCCCTCTTGGTTCTAACTTCGATGCGAACGCCCCTACCCTCGACGTACTTCGTAGCGCTGTCGATCTGTGTGAGCAAAGCCTCGGGCAGTTCGCTCTCGTGAGCGGCCTTTACAGCCTTATCCCCGAGGACGAAACCAACCAGGAAGTGCTTCTTGCACGGCGTCATGTATAGAATCGTGCGCTTCTTTCGCTTCAGCTGAAGCGACCATCCCCATTTCTCGCTGTACATCACCCACTTATCGGTCAGTGGCTGATACTCCGATGCGAGGTGATCTCTCAACTGGTCCCAGAGAGTACTCGATCGACCCAACGTTTCTTTCAGCTCTCTTGCACGAGGCGTTCTCGATTTGTCGTTGAATGCGCTCAGGGCCATTTCGCCACCGTCCATCCATCAAGGGCGAACACATGGGCCCGACTCTATTTCAGGTTCCACCTCAAGCGGGCCCCTCTTGTCTACATATCCATGGCCGGCAGAATCCGTTCCTGCAAGACTCTATAGGTAGATCGAATGTCACCGCCGTGAATGTTCCATCCATTGAAGACGGCTACGATGTCGTAGTCCGGAGCTACGAGGACGAACTGGCCGCCATAGCCGTTTCCCGCGAACACGAGAGGGCGCTGCCCGTCGCGGTCCGGTACCCACCACTGGTAGCCGTACCCGACATTGACACGGTCGTTGTCGGGAGCGACGTCCAGGACAACAGGTGTCGTTGAGGCGGTCACCCACGCTTCCGAGACGATCCGCTGTCCATCCCACTCGCCGCGCCTCAGGAACAGATAGCCGATTCGTGCGAGGTCATGGGTCGAGAGGTACAGGCCGCCCTCGGTATCTATCTCTCCGTCGGGAGTGATCTTCCAATAGAAGTCGGTGATGCCGATCGGTTTGAAGAGCCGCTCGGCAGTCCACTGATCCGCCCGCTGCCCCGTGGCCTCGCGGAGGATCTTGCCGATGAGCACGCTGACACCGTCGTTGTACTCGAAGACGGTACCGGGGTCCGCGTCCATCGGCTGGTCCAAGACGAACTGGATCCACGCATCGCTCGCCTCGAGAAGATCGGTGCTGTGCACTCCGCTGCCGTATCCCCCTGAAGTGTTCCACTCGATGCCGCTCCTCATCGTGAGCAAATCCTCGAGGGTAATAGCGCGCTTGCGAGGATCGGAGGTGTCGTGCTCGTAGCCGTCGAAGTACGGGAGGACGGCGACGCTCACACCCCCGATCAGGCCGGCTTCAATCGCGATTCCGAGCGCCGCGGAAGTGACGCTCTTGGTCACCGACTGAAGCGTGTGCAGGTCCGTGTCCCGATAGTAGGGATGCCAGGCAGGGTGATCGTAGTTGTACTGGTGGTTCGTCGTATCGTATTGCGCCGCGATGGCCGCGTAGTCGTGCGAGAAGTGATAGTCCGCGACGACCCGTCCGTGTCGGATCAATAGGAAGTGGTCTACCAGCCCGTAGTCGCCCGCTTCGATATCGGCGACAAGCGAATCGATGGCGTCTTGATCGATGCCCTCGGCGGCCGCGCTCGACGTCGACCATTCCTCGCCGGGCCAGACCCCGTCGCCCTCAACGTCCTGCGGCCCTTCCTGGGCCGAGCACGCAAACAGGAGCAGACCGGCGAGGCCGATTGCCCCCAACCCTGAAGCACCCCGCCTGTCAGGTATCAAGTCTTGTTCGCTCCCGACCTGCCCCACTTGGCATTCAACAGCACGACAACGCCTATTATCGTGAAGAAGGCCCCGGAGTAGATCCTGCGTGCGCCGTCCGCAAAGACAAAGATCACGGCGGCCAGCACGAGACAGATGACGCCGATAGCTAGTTGAGTCTTGCTCATATGATCCTCGCTGATGGAAGTGCCGGGAACAGACGGCAAGTACGGCAGAGGGCCAACGGGGACTTTGTGGGACTCACGGCGGCCTCAGCGATCGAAGGACGTGGGCTGCGCTTTCGCAAGGTCACGCGACTACATCTACAGCCTTTCTGGGGCAGTGAATCAAACTACACGCACTGACTCGAGACCGCTACAGAGATGAATAAGAGAGCGCCCGCCCGCAGCTACTGCCGAAACATGAACTTGAACTCCCATGCCACGCTCGAGCCGTACGACGCGCTCGAAAGCCGGAAGTTGGGGCCGGTGCTCAAGCGCAGAACGTTCAGAGGACCTAGGAGCGACTTGTTCGATCTCGTCCAAAGCAGGAACGAAGGGCCGGCAGCAACCGTGAAGTTGCTGCCTAGGATATCGTCCCTAGCGGTATACATAACGGTTGTTAACCACGACACGCGCTGGAAGTAACTGTTGTAGTAGCTGAGGCTCAGCGTGAATCCCGTTTCTTCGAAACTCTTGTCCGTCGCCAGCCCCGCCTCGAGCGTCATGAAACCCCGAGTTTCGAATGGAAGTTCAATCCACGGGATTACGAAACCGGCTTGGACCTGATGGGCTTCTCCGGGCCAAGTCGCAACGCCCCAAGTAATCAAGCGGAAGACGTCCTTGAATGATTCGATGCTTTTTAAAGACGGTGGAAACAAATGTGACTTCAAGAGAATCGTTGGCTCACCCGTGTACACCGAGTGCTTCCACACCTGCCCCCTGTGGGGCTCGATCACGCCGCCCTCACGTCCCTCAGGCGCGAATCTGAGCACCGGCGAGAAGCGAGCCGCGAGCGCGGCGTCGGAGACATCCGCCCCTGCAGGCACCGGTCCTGCGCCGCTGCCGGGACCGCGAGCCAGACGACGCCGCAAAGAGCAACCAATAGTGATAACTCGTATCGCATTCTCTTGAGAGCCTCTTCACCTTGGCATCCAGATAGCAACTGGTTATTGGGAATCTTGCGACCGGTACGGCGTCGGTCGCCGATGCGGACAGGCTCGACCTTGTGGTAACTTGACGATGATCGTTCCTGCCGGCTTCACGCTGTGAAGGCACAACAAGATCCCCCGCCGCGACCCGGGCCGCAAGCCTCGGCTCAGAGTGGGGCGGGTCAGTGCCTGGGAGCAGGCGCTCGTATTCGAGCGATCACTCATACCTGAGCGCCGCCACCGGATCCAGGCGCGCCGCGCGCGCGGCCGGGTAGAGGCCAAACAGGATGCCGGTGAGCGCGGCCGCGGCGATGGCAGCGAAGATCGACCAGATGGGAACGACGGCGGGCACCGGCGGGAACCGCTGAACGCCACAGGGAACAGCGGTGGATCTCGAGGACTAACTGCCTGAAGCGGGACACATTACCTTCGCAGGCATGTGAGCGGGCCCTTACGCCAGCTCCCGGTGGACAATATGACGCCACGCCTCTCCCGTGGCGAAGAGCGCGTTGCCGGAGAGCCAGGCGCTCGCGGGTTGTGCGATGGGCAACGTTTACGGATCTTTAGGCGCGACGTGGCAAGCCCCACCCGAAGGAGGACACACAAACATCTCTGAAGAGGACCTGAAGCGCCCGATATTGACGTCGGCAATCGCCGCCCTGGCCGCAGTGAGCCATTTCCTCGACCAGCTGTTGAGGAACAACATCCTGCGAGCGCTCGGGTTCATCGGTTGGCTGGGCTTCGTGGTTCTCGGCACGGCCACGTTGAGCGTGGACGGGGGAGGCCTGGACTACTGGCAACACCTCGCTGCGGTTCGTACGCTCGCGTCGAACGTCGCCGATCCACCGTCGCTGTACTTCACCGAGCTGTTTCAAACCCACCTTTACACGCCCTACCACCTTTTCTGGGCAATCGCGAAAGCGATCTTCAACGTCGGCATTTGGGATCTCGCAACCGTCATGGCCGTGGTCAACGCCGCGATCTTCGCGATCGGGGCTCGACTCGTTGCGAAGCATTTGTTCCACGATCCGGGCCTAGACTTCGCGGCACTGATCACGCTCCTGGCGTTCTGGTACCAGCCGGTCTGGTGGAGAGGCTTCTACAGTCTGGGTGAGATTCTACCTCAGGCAATGTGCTCGAGCTTCTTCGCGCTGGGGCTTTCGCTGATCATTGCGGCCCTGTGGATGGAGGAGTACTACCGGTCGCCCTCGTGGTGCGTGTCGCTTTCCATCTTGGTAGCGATCGTCTTCACGTCGCATCCGGTCACGGGCGGTTTCCTGGTACTGTTTCTCATCCTCAAGAGCACCGTCTACTCGCGGTTAGATTGGCAGTTGCTGCTCGTGAGCGCGCCGATGCTGGCCGTCGCTCTGACACTCGCATGGCTGTGGCCATTCTACTCGCTGCCTGACGTCATTAGTGCCCCAAGCGCTTGGGTGGGGCACTTCGGTGACTTCGGCGTCTTCTACCGCGACGTGCACGAGCCCGTTGGACCCGAACTGTTGGGCGTGCTCGCGCTGCCTCTGATCGCGGTGCGCCGGCTGCGTCTCTTCCTGCTCTTCATGCTGGGTACCACGCTCGCCATTCACACGAGCGATCTGATCCTCGATCTCCCGTACCTATTCTCGAGATACCTCATCTACGTAACGCTCGTACTGCACCTCTGCGTGATAGGGATCCTGTCCAGCTCGCGCGGTCGGGCCTGGAGCTTCGTCGTGGTCGTCCTGTTCCTGGCGATGGCCGGATACTCCGGCTACGCTCAGCTTCGCACAGCCACGGCCAACAGCTACAGCCTCGTCCGCGATCTGCAAGAGCGCGCGCGGATGGGAACGAATTCGGTGGCGGCCAAGTACCTGGACTTCACGCGCATTGATGGCCCCGAAGAAGGATCTACGCGGGTCATGATGACACCGCTGGATTGGGCCTATCGGGTCAGCGCGCTGACCGACTACAAGGTAGTCGGCGTCATGCACCCGGCTCCCGGGCTGCCGGACTTCGAGGCACGCCAGCTCGACGTGTCGACTTTCTACGATTCCGAAACAGAGCGTGCCACTCGAGAAGAAATCGTGCAGCGCCGAGGGGTCAACTTCGTTCTCGTGCCGTTGGACGGCGAGACCGGCGAACCGATGGTGCAGTTGCACTGGAACCCGGTCTTCGAGGGCAGCAATTTCAGGCTCTACGGCATCCCGTCGGAAGACGACGAGTAACTCTCAACCTTGCTTCCTACCGCTCGCCCGGGTGGTATTCCGACTCCAGGTTAGCCTCGATCCCCTCTAACGTGAACCATGCCGGTTTGAAGCGGCCGGTCACGTAGAGCGGCGCCTGATCGAAGTAGTGCGGCGACTCCGGGTCGCCGCTCTGTCCGAAAGGCAGGATGGAGAGCGCCCTGATGGGATCCCCGAACTCCACCACGGATACGTAAGCGTGACCCGCCACGCCGTAACCGCGTTTGGATCCTTCGGGTCGCGGCGCAAAGTAGGAGAAGATCGTGCCCACCAAGCCACCGCTGGCAGATGGAACCGGAAGACTCTCACGCTCATCGCTGAACTCCTGCGGACTCGCAGAACGCACGTCGCGTCGCTGGTGACGGTTGACCTCGCCCCACGCTACCTGCCAGGTACCGTGATCGCCCTCGAGCGTTTCGATGACATCCTCCAACACTTCGAGCCCCGACCCCGGTTCGCTCCCGCGGCGCAGCATCCGCGCTCGCCACATCACGAACAGCGTGGTCGCGACCGACTCTACGGCACCGCGCCGATCCCACGCTCTCAGACGCTCGACAGCTTCCCGCGTCGCGGCCGCTCGCTCGGGGTTCGACGCATTAAGCGCCTCCCACTCAGCCACCAGCCCCGGAAGCTCTTCATCGGCGACCAGGAAGTACGTGTCGAACGCCAGGCGCGCCCAATCCTCGAACGTAAACTCTTCTTGCGAGGCGAGGATACGGCGCGAGGCGCGCGAGCGCGCGTTGTCTCCCTCTCGCACCATGTAGTCCGGATAGGCCGCAGAGTCGGGGTTAGTTTCCGCGGTCGTCAGGAACGGCGTCGAGTTGGTATTCTGCATCCAGCCGCTCGGCGGGTTCAGCACCTGCGGTAGCTCGTCCAGCGCGTGGTAGCCCTGCCACTCGGTGGCCGGGTCGCTCCCGTCCAGAGGTTCGTCCCAGTTGAAGCTCGGATCACGCCGCGGCACGCCGCCGTTATAGATATAGAAGATGTTGCCAGCGGTATCAGCGTACATGATGTTGTGATAGACGAGACCGTAGCTCGCGATCGCTTGCTTGAACTCGACCAGGTTCCGGGCCTTGCCCATGCGGTACCACTGCTGAAACAGGCCGCCCTCTTGCATTCCCGCCATCCGGACCGTCAGATGCTTCCCCTCCCGCTCGGCCAGCACGGGCCCGTGGTGCGTCTTGCGAAGCGTCACCTCCCGCTCTTCGATGCCGTCGTCGGTGCGAACCTTGATGGTGTCTGTCCACTCGGTCGCGATGCGGTAGCCGCCTCCGTAGCGATAGGCGAGCGGGTTCTCGGGGTCGTCGAACGTCTCGACGTACACGTCCACGATGTCCGGGATGTTGACCGTGAGCGCCCACCCAAGATGCTCGTTGTACCCCATCACCGGGACGAGCACGTTGCTGTAGCCCGTGAGCCCCGAAACATTCCAACCTTCCTCGCTGTGCAGGTGGTGCTCCGACATGGGCAACAGCGGCGTGTGCGGGTTGAGAAAGAGCATGGCGTTGCCGCTCGCGCTGCGACTGGGCGCCACGGCCCACATGTTCGAACCTTCGGCCTCCCGCTCCGCCAGCGCCAAGGCCGCCAGTTCGTCGACCCCGATATCCGTCGCACCGACGTTCATGGCCAGGTTGCGGTAGAAGGCAAAGATGTGCCACGGCTCGTACTGCGTGATCAGTAGCGGTTTCACCTCCGGGTGCGTCAGCAGGTAGTAGTTGAGGCCGTCGGCGAAGGCCTCTGCGATCGCTCGTATCTCCGGTGATTCGCTTTTGTATTCCTCTCTCGAGAGCCTCTCAATCTCGAGCGCCCGAATCAGGATGTCTCCGTTGACGCCATTCTCGCCGATCAGTTCGGCCTGCCGACCCAGGACCTGGATGAAGGCCTGTTCTTGCTCGTAGAAGCGGTCTTCGCAGCGGGCATAGATGGCGCCAAAGGCGACGGCGGCATCGGTCGGTCCGTACACGTGTGGCACGCCGTACGTGTCACGATAGATCGTCACCGAGTGCGCCATGCGCTCCATGCGTTCGAGCGGTGTCGACGGGACCTGTGCGCAGGCCGCTCCGATACCGGAAGTCGTCAGTAGGGCTGCGATGAGAAAAGACAGATGGCGCTTCTTCATGATCCGCCTCACGGATTCGTTGCGGCCACGTTCCTAATGACGGTGTCTTGCGGGAGACTCCGGCAAGCGCATTACGATCTCGGCGTCCGCTTCCGGGCCCTTCCGCACCACCACGGCCACGGGCTCCCCGCCGATCAGCCACCAATCTTGCGGGTCGAGGGTGGACGGCGTCGCCAGGTGCAAGTAGAGACCGCTCACGTCTAGCGTGTCCAGAGCCACCGCGTCGTCCAGATCCCCTGTCTCGCCGAGTTGTAACCCACGGCGTGCTACCGCGTCCTCGTACACCAGCGCCACATCGAGCGGCAGCGGCTCGCCGTTTGGGACCACGACCAACCCACCCTTCAGCAAGAGGTCGTTGGCCAGTCGGCGATTGAACGGAAGGTTCTCGTAGGCGTCGGGGTCGGCCTGGTCATACCGCTCCGTCGCGATCGCCTCGAACGCCGTCAGCAACAGCATCACGTTCACGCACCGCAACTTCTGCTTCTCGGGATCGTCGGGCAGCGCGCCGCTCTCGATCAGGATCGTGCTCGTTCCCCACTGCTGGACTAGATCGCCGAAAGCGCGCGGATTGAACGTATCGTCGTACTTGGCGACGCGCTCGGGCAGTATTTCGGCCAGGCCTGTCGCCAGCAGAGCCGCGAGGCGACGCGCTCGCTCCCGGACCGGCCCGTAGGCACGCGACGTGTCCGTCGGCGGCGCCAGCAGGGCGATAGCGGCCTGCTTCCCTTCCTCTCCCGCGGTGGTCCGCGCGCCCTGGTCGTGAAGGTTGAACCCGAAGTCGGCATCGAGGCTGTCTCGCAGCGCTTTGAGCGCACGGCCTTCCGGCGTGGCCAGGCGCCGCGCGTCCCGGTTCACATCCACGCCCACCGCGTTCCGCCGCTGGAAGCGTTCCGCACCATCCGGGTTCAGCATCGGTACCATGATCACGGTCAGCCGGTCACCAACGAGCGCGTGGAGCGGGTCACCATCCGCCTCGGCGAAGAAGCGGATGATGTCGGTCAGAGCCATCGTCGCCGTCGACTCATCACCGTGCATCTGCGACCAGAGCAGGACGCGCGTTGGCCCCGAGCCGAACGACACGACGCGAATCGCTCGCCCCTGCACGGAGCGCGCGATCTCCCGCGAGCTCACGCCGCCGCGCCCCAAGTAGGGTTCCAGCGCCTCCCACAACTCGGCGTGCTTGAAGCGGCGCTCGGAGATGCCAGCGACGCGATAGTCATGGGCGACAGACTCGCCGATTAGCTTGCAGCAGGGCTCCTGCGCGAGCGCCGTCGATGCAGCAACGCTGCTCAGGCAAACGGCGGCTGCAGACAAGAGGAGTAGTCCGTGTCTCATGGTCGTATCGGATTGAGGTCTATGAATGAGCGCCACGCGCACGTGCGGATGGCGCCTCGCAAACTCGGGCGCTCAGCGGTCACGCCGCAGTTTGAACATGGCCTCCGCGAATTGTCGGCCGAGGTCAATGTATCCGGAGCTGTCATAGTGCCACGGGTCCGAATAGCCATACTGATCCGTCGTCGTCACGAGGCTGGCCGCCCCGTCCTCTGCCACGAAGGCTGCTTGCGCCGCGCGCACGATCTCCCCGTGATCCCACACCTTCCCATCCTCATCCTGGCCCGACTCAGAGATCCGGCCGATGACGACGGGAAGGTCGTCCGCTCGAAAAGCCGCCCGGATGAGATCGATCAACTCTTTCAGGTTGTCCTTGTAACGATTCGCTATCTCCGGCGTGTGTGCGGCGTCGCTCTCTCCCTGCATCCAGATAATCCCGGCG
Organism: Gemmatimonadota bacterium; assembly: GCA_039588015.1. GTDB lineage: Bacteria > Gemmatimonadota > Gemmatimonadetes > Palauibacterales > KS3-K002 > JASFMO01. The sequence continues at coordinate 21,944 of JBDHAS010000012.1, forward strand.
GGCACGAGCTCGTCCGGGATTCCGTCGCCATCGATGTCCTCGACCGCCATGGCGTTGCGAACGGTGGCGAGGAAATGGTCGTACTGGTTGACGCCGATTCGCCCGCCGTAGTCGAGGTCCCAAGAGCCGAAACGTCCGGCTGCCGCGCTGTCGATCGACGTGCCGCCGCGCGAGTACTTGATCAGTGCGATCTTGGGTTCGGGATTAAGTTCGCTGAGACGTCGCGCGAACGTCAGCTCCACCCCAAACCGTTCGGAGTAGTTGTTCTCCGCTCCATCCGACGAGAAACCGATTCCGTGGCCCGGCCGCAACTCGGCCCACACGCCCTGGCCGGCTGTCGCGCTGTCGTCCGGGGCCGGATTACCGTGAAAGATCATCACTCCGGGCTGCGGTGCCTTTAGATCCTCCGGTAGTTCACCCGTCCTCCCGAAGCCGTCCATGTTCGACTGGCCGCCAAGATAGTACACGTTGTAAGTCGTCTGTGCGCTAAGCGGCTCAGCAAAGACGAGAGCCGCAAACAACAGCAGCTCAATCAGGGTACGCCCGCATCGTAGCATAGGAACCTCCTCGGCTCAGTCAGATTACTACCTGGCCGGAGACCGCACAACGCGGGGCTGCTTCATCTGCCTGACAACACATTGCGGCTATGTAGGGCGGGCGGCCGCCATCGAGCGACCGTCTTCATTTGCCTACTGAAGATGCGTTTTTCTCTCGGAGGGCTATTGCTCCTACTCGGCCTGGAGCGCCCGCACGGGATCGACGCTCATGGCGCGGCGCGCCGGTACCAGGCTGGCGGCCAGGGCTATGGCGGCGAGGAAGAGCGGCGCCGCCACGAACGTCGCCGGATCGAGAGCCGACACGCCGAAGAGAGTGCTCGAGCGGACACGCGGACCATCTCGAGTTCCGCCGGGTCGCCGGTCCCGGTCAGGTTGATGCTGCCGTCGTTGAAGGCGGCCAGGTCATCGAAGACCCGGTTCCGCTGGCGCCAGTCGAGAAAGTTGGGGTACGTGACGGCGGCGTTCTCGAACGAGGCCAGCTTCTCCCACATGTAGACGAGATCTTCCGATTCGGCGTAGCGCAGCGGACTCAGCAGCATGCCGTTGACCAGGCTGAAGATCGTCGTCACCGCTCCGATACCGAGCCCCAGTGTCAACAATGCGATGGCCGTGAAGCCCGGGCTCTTGCGGAGCGTACGCAACGAGAAGCGCGCGTCCCGCTGGATATCCGCCAGCCAACTCCAGCCGCCGCCTCGGGCACGAGCGCGCGCCTCGGTTCGGTCGAGCCAGCGCTCGGCTCCCGTGACGGCTGTGGCGCCTCCGACCCGAACGATTTCGTCGGCCAGGGAATCCCAATCGCCGAGGCTCTCGCGCGCGTAGGCGTCCGCCTGCTCGTCAGAAGCGCCACGCTGCAACGCCTCATGGTAGAAGTCCTCCAACTGATCGGCCAACTCTTCTACGATCGACTCGTCGCTCCCGCCTTTCACATCGGGCAGCGAGAGTCTCTCTCTCACATATCGCTTCCAATCACGCATGGCTCAGTCCCAGCACCTGGTTGACCGCCGCGGCGAACGCTACCCAGGTCTCCTGTTCGCTGGCGAGCGCCTGTTGCCCATTAGACGTCAACCGATAGTAGCGCCGGCGGCGCCGACCCGGCTTCTCCACCCAGCGACCGCTGATCCAGCCCTTCTTTTCCATGCGGCAGAGGATCGGGTAGAGCGAGGAGATGCGGAACTGCAACCGCCCTCCTGACCGAGCCTCGATCAGCTTGCCGATCTCGTAGCCGTGGCGTGGTTGATCGTCGAGCATGGAGAGGACGAGCAGCTCGACGCTGCCCTTCTTGAGTTGCGAGCTAAACAAAGCGGCCTCCTATGCGCCCATGACATATATTGCATTGCAATATATAGGCGACTCCTTCAGCTCGCAATTATGAAGCTGGAACGCGCGGCTCGCGCGCCGTGCGACCTAGTGCTTAGTGCCTTCCAGTTCAGATCTGAGCCACTCGCTCTCCATCAGGCCAACGACCCTTGTCGCGGTTACGCGCAAGCGCAGCTCCACCGGGCCGACCGTAGCCCAAAGCTCGTCGCCGCCGATCGTGATATCACTCAGAGGCAGCTGCCCCGACCGCAGGCTGATGGTCATGCTGCCCTCGAAGCTCTCACCGGCGGCGGCAATCTCCAGTATCACAGTGAACTCGTCGCCTGACGCCATCACGCCGAGGAGATCGTACGTGCCGGCTGGATCGAATGTCGGAGGCCGCTGCGCCAATTCGCGTCTCTCGCGCTCGAGTCGCTCGCGCGGCGCGTTGATCGCTTGAACCAAGCGAGGATCGTCGCGGAGCTCACTCCACCAAGGATCTTCCTTCATCATCCGGTCATCCCTGAAGCCCAGCTCGGCCGCGCGACGCAACGAGTCGATGGCCGCGTCTTCCTCCCCTTTAGAAGCGTGAGCCGCAGCGATGTAGTACATCGAGAGCGGCACCCAGCGGCCCAGCTCGATGGCCTGGGCAAAGTCGGCTATCGCGCGATCCGCCTGCCCCGCCCGCAAGGCGTTGTACCCTGCGTAGTAGCGAGCGCGGCCGTTTTCCGGCTGGCGTTCCGCTATCGCCTCGTAGACATCCGCCGCCTCGGCCCATTCCTCCATCGTCGCGTGCATCAGCGCGGCCAGTTGGCTCGGCTCGCGGGCTCCGGACCCCTTTACCATCGAAAACAGCGGTTCTCCTAAGCGAGCGTACGAGTAGTTCCCATAGATCATGTAGGTGACACGCCGTTCCGAATCCTCGAAGAAGGCGACGCGCGAACGGCCATCCTCCAATTGAAAGACGAGCGAGTCGACAGCGATCCAGCGCCGGTTCCAGAGCGTGATCACCCCCGGTTCCACGCCGCGAACCGCGAAGGCGTTCACGGGCCACCCCTCTCCCCCCTCGCACGTAAAGCAACCGAGGGTGTTGGCGTACGCCCCGGTCAGCCCGTCGGTGGCGACCTGCAACTCCGGACCTGCTACCGGCTCCTCGTCACGCGGGAACCAGCGATCCAGCAGCGCTTCACTTACCTCGTCGCGCAGTCGTGGAGGCGGCCCGGTCTCGTTGTCGCGGTTGTAGACGATAAAGAAGCCGAGCCGATGCTCCGGAACCAAAAACATCTCCGCTTGGAAACCGAACATCACGCCACCGTGAGAGACTGCCCGGTGCCCGTTCACCGCACGCTCCCAGAAGCCATAGGAGAACATGGGAAAACCGGGGACAGACTCGAACTGGGGCTGCTTGATGCGACTGGTCAGCGATGCGCCGCCATCTTCCAATACCGCGATCATGAATCGCCCCATATCCATCGGCGTTGCATCGACCGACGACGCGGGGAGCGTCACGTAATACTCGTACGGCTGTGGTGTGTGCCGTCCATTCTCGAGGCCGTAGCCTACGGCGAGCTGAGCTCGCATCGAGTCCGGCACCTCGACGAACGACCGCCGCATGCCGAGTGGCTGGAAGACGTGCCTGCGCATGTACTCGGCGTACGGGAGGCCCGAAACCACCTCGATCAGGTGGCCGGCTAGCGTGATTCCGTACGTATCATAGGTCCCAACGACCCCAGGGGGGCGAACCCTTACCAGCTCGCGCTCGAGAAACGCCCTCAGCGACTCCCGTTCATCGGGGCTCGACGCTTGTCGGCGCAGTCCGATTTGGTCGAAGCCTGCGGTATGAGATAGGAGATGGCTAAACGAAACAGGCTCGGAAAACCGATCATCTACGAGAGGCGTCTCGAGGTAGTCACTGACATCGGCGTCGAGGTCGATCAAACCGCGATCGGCCAGCTGAACGACAGCCATAGCCGTCAGCGCTTTCGAAACGGAGCCGATGCGAAACACAGTGCGCTCCGCCGATACGGGCTCACCCGTCTGCAGGTTGGCCACCCCGTATCCCTGGGCGTAGACCAACTCTCCGTCTTTGACGAGCACGAAAGCGGCGCCCGGGACTTGGTCCTTCTCCATCCACTCGGCGAAGAGCGAGTCCACCAGCGACGCGACCGCTTCCGGATCCAGTCTTAGCTGCGCATCGCCAGTTTGTCCATCGAGTCTCAGCGGCGGGATCGAGAAGCAGAGGACTAAGGCCAGGACGCGAGCGAGACGCGAGACGTCTGCATGCCAGAACCTGTTAGCCAGCATAGGGCTTTCTCCACGAGGATAGTCAAGATGTCGTTGTGCATTCAATCGATAGACACCCCAAAGGGGAGCCGCGTTGCACCGCTCCTCGTGCTCACCGTCCAGGCCTGCCGCAACGGAAGGCCAGCTTCATGCCGGAACTTCCCAAGGCCAGACGTCTCGACGTGGCTAAATGACCTCCAGGACTTGGGTCCGCACCCACCCCACTTTGCCGTCCTCGAGCACGATCTCGACCCATTCGTCGGAGCGCTGATCGATGCGGACTTTGGTGCCCTCGTGGATGGTGAAGACCTGGAGCGCTCGATCGTCGACGGGGGCGCTCTGGACCGGTACTTCCTCGGTCATGACGATGGCCTCTTCCGGCTGGCCGATCCCGAATTCTGCGACGGCGAGGTTGATGCCGAAGATGAGTGTGAGCGCGGCCGCGGCGATTGTGATACCCCGTGCCCAGCTCGCCAGGACGGTGCCTCGCTTGAAGATCAAAATCACCAGCCCTCCCGTCGCGACCAAATAGAAGACGCCAACCAGTAGAGCCAGAGTAGACGCGGGTAACAAGAACACCCACCAACCGACAGCGCGAAACAGCCAGAAGCGCGGCAACGGTGTCATCTCGTCGGCCGTCAGCGAGCGCGCTAGCTCCAGGTTGGCCCGCACGTCTTCGTCGCCGGGCAACAGCCGCTGCGCCCGCTCGTAGTGCAGTATGGCCTCGCCAAGTTGACCGAGTTTGAAGTACGTGTTCCCGATGTTGTAGAAGAGTTCCCCGCTCTCGAACCCGGCGGAGACGATGCGCGAGTAGTTCTCCAACGCCGCCTGGTAGTCGCCCTGTTGGTAGAGACGGTTGCCGTCCTCGAAGAAAGTCGCCTGGGCGCGAGCGGTCGAAACGACCGCGACCGCAAAGACGATCATCAACCAGACGACTCGTGCCCGCATCACCGCGCCAGCTCCTCGTTAAGCCGGGTCATCGCGCGGGCAGCGCGATCGAGAAATGCCGCCATCTCATCGAGGCTCGTCTCGGAGGGAGCGAACCGCTGCCGGTCGCAGACGCCGAGGCAGGCAAAGTACTCGTCGACCGCTTCGGCAGGGACGCTGCGCGCCTGTAGCTGGGCTCTCGCCTCCTCGGTGATCAGGCCGGCCTCCGCCAGGTTCAGCTTATCGCCCAGAAAGCCCTCCAGCGCGCGACCGACCTCGGCGTAGAACTCGCGCTGCGTGCCGGCCGAGCGAAGCGATCGCGCGTCGGCCAACCGCCGCTTGGCCATGCGTCCCGCGCGCCGGTGCCGCGCGTAGGCGACGTCGCCCTCCAGACGGTCGCGGTGGCGACGCAGCCCCAGCGCGCCGCCGACCGTCAGCAGCGGCAGCAGAAGCACGATCCAGAAGCCGGGAGCGGCGAACAACGAGCGGTCGACGCGCCGGAACCTCGGTGTCGCGATGTGAATGAACCGGATGTCCTCCCTCAGCTGCTCGATCCCGCCCCGGGCACGGCCCGCGACGACCGGGCCTTCCACCGCTTCGCCCGTGACCTCGACGGCCAGCGGCTTGGTGGCGGCATTAGCGTAAGCGCGACGGCTGGTGTCGAAGTAGCTGAGCTCGACGGTCGGAATCGTCTTCGCGCCCGGCGCGCGCGGGACGAGCACGTACTCGAACGTCTTCGTACCCGACACACGGTTCCCGCTCCGGTCGACGTTCTCTGAGACGTCGGGCGGGTAGACCTCGAAGTCCGCCGGAAACGCGATCTCCGGCTCCGAAAGAGCGCGGACGTTGCCTTCCGCTTTCATCCGAAGGCGGAACGTAACGGCCTCGTTCGTCTCGGCCTCTGCCCGGTCCAGAGAGCCACTCAGCTCGAGGCGGCCGACGAAGCCGCTGAAGTCTACGGGCCGCCCCTCAGCGGGAAGTGGCAGCACCTCGATATCGACCGGCTCGGATGCGACACCAACCGGTACGCGCGTGCCGAACAACGACTCACCGAAGAAATCGCGGAACGGGTCGCGTGATCTGCGGCGCACGCGGACCTGTGCCTCGATCGCCAGCGGCTCGATCGTCCGTTTGCCCGGCCCCGTAGGAAAGAGCGCCACCTTGCGGATCGGTGCGGTAACGTACTGTACTCCGTCACGGACTACGCGCTCGACGCGCGGTGATCCGGATTCGGTGAATTCCTCAACCCAGAACCCTGCCGTTCCCGGCAGTCGCGATATGCTGTACGAGTCGACGTTCACCCGCGTGTAGATCCGGTATTCGACGATTACAGGTTCGTTCTCGTACGTCGTGCGCCGGTTTACCTCGGCGGTGACGAACAGGTCTTCGGGCTCGAGCTCGATCGACTCCTCCGGCCGAGCGCCAGGTCGGGCCGGCATAGGCGTCGTGGTAATCGTGATCTTCAGCGGTTCCGTGCGATGCGTTTTGCCACCGGCCTCCACCTCGACGGGACCGATCTCGAACGCCCCCTCCTTCGCCGCCTGGAAACGGTACTGGATTGTTAACGAGACGGTCGTGCGCCCGCCGATCATCTGCATCGACGTGGAGGTGCCGCTCCCCAGATACGTCGCGAAAGTGCTCAGATCCGGTAGCTCCGGCTCCGACTCCGCTTCCTGTGTGCCGCTGATTTCTACGTTCAAGACGAACAGCTGATTGATGCCGACTTGATTCCTGTCCAGATAGGCACGCACAGAGACGTCTTGGGCCAGCGCCGGCGCTGTCACCGCCGCGGAGATGACGACTAACCAGACCGCAACTCGCGCGACCCAACTACGCATCACCAGTCCTTCTTCAACTTGCGCCGCCCGGTTCGTACTCGCTGCCGCGCGATCTTCTCGGGATCCTCCTTGATCGCCTGAAGCAGGCGCTCTGCCTCCTCGCGACTCATCTCTCCCGGCCGTGGCTGCGGTTGCTCCCGCTGCTCTTGCTGCTGTTGTTGCTCTTGCTGCTCCTGCTGTCCCTGCTGTTCACTTCCCTCTTCTTGCGGCCGCTGTTGATCGCCCTCGCCCTCCCCCTCGCCCTCGTCCTCTCCCTGCTGCTGTTGTTGTTGTTGCTGTGGCTGCTGCTGCTCCAACAACTCCAGCAGCAACTCCAGATTGTGCTTAGCGTCCTCATCACTTGGATCGCTTCGCAACGCCTGCTTGTAAGCATCCAGCGCTTCGGGCAACTTCTGATGCCGGTAGAACGCGTTGCCCAGATTGTACCAAGCCTTGGATTCGAGTGCCTGCTCGCCGCTCTCGATCGCCTCGCGGTACGCTTCCAGCGCACGCTGGAATTCCTGGCTCTGATAGAGCGCGTTGCCATCGTTGAAGCGGATCAGCGGCGAATTGGGCGCGGCTCGTAGCGCCTCCAGATACTTCTCGTGCGCTTCGTCGTAGCGGCCCTCGCTGTATAGGCGGTTCCCTTCCTTCACCTCGGATCGCCCCCGTTGCGCGAGCGCTGCGGACGGTCCCCAGGCCGTCGCAAGAACGGTCGTGACCGCCATCGCCGCGGCTGTCCGCGGGTTCCATCTCGCAAGCGCGTGACGCGCCATGTGCATCACTGGAACCGTCCCTTCCACTCCGCCGCCGGTCGCCGGCGATCGGGAACGAGAAACTCCACAAACAACAAGGCGATGGCCAAGCCAAGGAAGATCTGATACTGTTCCTCGAACTGCGTCAGCTGCTGTGCATCGATCTGTCGTCCACCCATTTCGGCGATCTCGTCCGTGAGCGCGTATAGCTCGGTCCCCCGAGCCGTGGCCCGGAAGTACCCGCCGCCGGAATCGTCGGCGATGCGACGAAGCGTGGGCTCGTCCAGCTTCGTCGTGACCACGTTACCGTCGGCGTCGCGCTTGAAGCCACGGCGGCGGCCTCTCTCGTCGAAGTCGGGGATCGGCACGCCGTCCGGCGAACCGATACCCACGGTGTAGATCCCTATACCCGCTTCCACAGCCTGGGTCACCGCAGCATCGATCGCGCCTTCGTGATCCTCACCGTCCGTGATCACGATCAGCACCCGGTGCTCTCTTTCCCTTTCGTCGAAAGCGCCCAGCGAAACCGCCAGTGCCGCGCCGAGATCTGTGCCCTGCACCGGCACCAGGCCAGGCTCCATCGCACCCAGGAAGAGCGTCGCCGCTGCGTAGTCCGTCGTCAGCGGGCTCTGCACGAACGCCTCCCCGGCGAAGGCCACAAGCCCAATCCGGTCTCCGTCGAGCCGGTCGATCATCCGCGCCACTGCCAGCTTCGCGTTCTCCAGCCGATTGGGAGCGATGTCCTCCGCCAGCATCGAGTTCGAGACGTCGAGAGCCACGACGATGTCCTGCCCTTCGCGTCGCACCGTCTCGACCCGCGTGCCGAATTGCGGCCTCGCGAGAGCCAGGACCAATAGCGTGACGCTGGCCAACAACAGCAGACGCTTCGCGAGCAACCCGCGGCGGTTCACCGTCTGCGACAGCTTCCGCACCAACTCAGTTTCGCCGAAACGCTCCAGCGCTCTTTGCTTCCGCCGGAGCATGAGCCAGAAGAAAGCCGTCAGGAGCGGGACGAGTAAGAGTCCGTACAGCGCTTCCAGGAAGCCGAACCGGAACATGGCTCTCAGACTCTCCCCGAATTCATCACGGTATCTTCCTCAGTACCGTGTTACCCAGCGCCAATTCCAGCAACAGCAACGCGAGGCCGAACGTCAGCGGGTAGAAGAACAGCTCGCCGTAGCGGGTGTAGTGCTCCACCTCGATCTCAGTGGTCTCAAGCTCGTCGATCTCGCGGTAGATGTTCTCCAAACTCTCACGATCCGTGGCACGGTAGTATCGGCCGCCGGTCAGTTCGGCGACCTCCTTCAACGCCTCTTCGTCGATATCAACGCGCATCTGAACGTAGCGCTTGCCGAAATAGGGATCGTCCACCGGGACACGAGCCGTGCCGCGCCTACCGGCTCCGATGGCGTAGACTTTCACGCCAAGCGCCTGCGCCGTCTGAGCCGCCGTCGCGGGATCGATCTCGCCGCGATTGTTGCGGCCGTCGGTCAGTAGCACGACCACCTTCGATTCGGCTTCGCTGTCTTGCAGGCGCTTGACCGCCATAGCGAGACCCATGCCGACCGCCGTGCCGTCCTCGATCATCCCCACCTCCAGTGCTAAGAGCAGGTCGACGATCACATGGTGGTCGAGCGTAAGCGGAGCCTGGGTGAACGCTTCGCCGGCAAACGCGACCAGCCCGACACGGTCGTTCGTCCGACCTTCAGCAAAGTCCGCCGCCACCAGCTTCGCCGCCTCGATGCGGTTCGGCTCCAGATCCTCCGCCAGCATCGAACTCGATACGTCCAACACGAGCACGATGTCGATCCCTTCCGTCGTCACGTCTTGGCCGGTCACGCCCGTTTGCGGCCGGGCGAACGCCACGATCAGCGCCGCCAGCGCCAGCAAGCGCAAGGCGAACAGCGCGTGACGGTACCGGCCAGCGCGGCCGCGATCGGAACGCTTGAGCGTCCTCACGTCCGAGTATCGCAGGGTGCCGCCTTTTCGCCTCCTCCGCGTCAGATACCAGTAGACGAACAGCGGCAGTGCCGCCAAAAAGAAGAGGTAGCTCGGATCGGCGAGTCGGTGGATCATCCGCGCGTCGCCTCCGCCTCGGATGACGTGGCCGCGAACTCTGGCGCTACGATGGGTTCCACCGCCTTCGTCGTATCCACCAGGCCACGCGCGGCCGGCACGATGGCCCGACACGACGACTCATCCGGGACCAGCTTGGCGAACTTTACCAAGTCACACTCGCCGAAGAACCGCTCGAACTCGAGGCACGTCTCTATCTCCATTCCGGTTCCTTCCAAGCCGGCCATGACCTCGTACGTCGCCATCTCCATCGCCTCGACGCTGTAGCGACCCTCGACGTAGGCGCGGATGATGTCAGACACTTCGATGTAGTAGGTCTTGACCTTGCCTTTCTCGATTAGGCTCGACCGCTCGAGCTTGTCCAGCGCCTCGTACGCGACCTCGTGCGGCGGTCGCGGCGGGACGACCGGAACTCGTAGCGCCGCCGGCCTACGCCTAGACCGCTGACGTCGGTAGAGCCAGTAGCCCGCTGCGACCAAAGCCGCCAAACCGGCCAGCCACGGAAGCAACAGCAGCCAGTTCCTCGGGATCTCCAGAGGACCCTTGATATCACGGATATCGCCGGAGTCATCGCGCCCGACACTGGCCACCGTGACCGTCCAAGCATCGGTGGAAAGCGAAGCAGAGGAAGCGCTATCGGGTCGGCTGATAGTCAAGTCGAAGCTCGGCAGCTCCAATTCGCCCAACTCGAACGCGGTGAGCGTCAGCCGCGCCGCCGAGCGCACGCGCTCGCCAACCTGCTCCGGTTCCAGCACGACGGCTTGCAGAACCTCGAACGGGCCGAGATCGAGCGAGTCGGGCCACTCCACCACGGTGCCCGCTTCGTGTTCGACGCTGACGAGCAGATTGACCCTCCCCCCAACCGTGATCTCCGCCGTATCAAGCTCAGTCCGGACGATGGGAGCCTCGCCTTGCGGGTTCGCAGCAGCTTCAAAACCTCCCTCAACCGCAGCCTGACCCACCAATCCAACCAGCAAAAACGCCAGCACCAGCATCGCTATCGACGACGACCGCGTCCGCGCCCGCGCCCTCGCCCGCGAGAGATGACGACCCAAGCCAATGAGCCCTGACATCTTCACGCTCATCGAAACCGCTTCGCCCTCTGCCGGAAGAATTGCATCAACGGCTCCACGTACGGCTGCCCGGTCCGGACCTCGATCACATCCACCTTCGTCTTGCGGAATATCTCCTCCAACCTATTCCGCGTCCGCAGCGCACTCTCCTGAAACGCCGCCCGAAAACGCCGGTCCGACGTATTCACCAACGCACGCTCGCCGGACTCCGCGTCCTCAAACTCCACGAAGCCAATCGGCGGCAACTCCAACTCGCGTCGGTCGCTCATCTGCACGGCGATGACATCGTGGCGTCTGCCCGCGACCGAGAGATCCTTGACGAATTCCTCCGAAAGGAAGTCGGAGACGAGGAACACTACCGCCCGCCGTCTCACCACCCGGGTCAGATACTCGAGCGCGGCCGCAATATCCGTCCCCCGCCCTTCCGGCTCGAAATAGAGAAGCTCGCGCAGCACGCGCAGCACGTGCTGCTTCCCTTTGCGCGGTGGCACGAACTTCTCGATACGGTCGCTGAAGATGATCAACCCGACCTTATCGTTGTTCTTGATGGCGCTGAAGGCGAGCACGGCACACAGCTCCACCGCGATTTCACCCTTCATGCGCTCGAGCGTGCCGAAATCGCTCGACGCGCTGACGTCCACCACCAGCATGACCGTCAGCTCGCGCTCCTCCTCGAACACCTTGATGAAGGGTGACCCGGCCCGAGCCGTCACGTTCCAATCGATGGATCGAATGTCATCGCCGTACTGGTATTCGCGAACCTCGGCGAAGTTCATCCCGCGTCCCTTGAATACGGAATGGTATTCGCCGGAGAAAACTTCGTTCACCAGACCGCGGGTCGCGATCTCGATGCGGCGGACCTTCTTCAGAATCTCCCGTGGAATCATCGTTCGCGATCAGGGCACCTCGATGCTGTTGAGCACTTGCGTGACCACGTCCTCGGCGACGACCTCTTCCGCCTCCGCCTCGTAGGTGAGCAGCACGCGATGGCGCAGCACATCCATGGCCACCGACCGCACGTCTTCCGGCGTTACGTAGCCTCGCCCTTTGAGGAACGCCTGGGCCCGTGCCGTCTTCGCCAGGTAGATCGAGGCGCGCGGCGAAGCGCCGAACGCGATCAGATCGCTCAGTTCATCCAGGCCGTGGTCGTTGGGAGCGCGCGTCGCGAAGACCAGGTCGACGATGTAGCGCTCGACCTGTGGATCCATGTAGATCATCTCGACGGCCTTCCGCGCGCTCAAGATCTCCTCCGGATTGACCACCGCGTCGACGCTCGGCTCCGGCCCCGTCGCCATGCGACGCATGATCTCCAACTCCTCGTCCTTGTTCGGGTAGCCTACCGAAAGCTTGAGCATGAACCGGTCGACCTGCGCCTCCGGTAACGGGTAGGTGCCCTCCTGCTCGATGGGGTTCTGCGTGGCGAGCACGAGGAACGGCATATCCAGCGGGTAGGTCGTCTCGCCGATCGTGACCGTCCGCTCCTGCATCGCCTCCAGCAGCGCCGATTGCACCTTGGCCGGCGACCGGTTGATCTCGTCCGCCAGGATGATGTTGGCAAAGATCGGCCCTTTCTTCGTCTTGAACTCCGACGACTGCGGATCGTATACCAGCGTGCCGATCAGGTCTGCCGGCAGCAGGTCCGGCGTGAACTGGATCCGATGGAACGAGGTCTGAATGGCGCGAGCCATCATCCGGACGGTCATCGTCTTCGCCAGCCCCGGCACCCCTTCCATCAGCACGTGGCCGTCGGCGAGCAGTCCGACCAGTAGCCGCTCCACCATGTAGCGCTGGCCGACGATCACTCGGCCCACCTCGTCGTAAAGGCGCTTGATGAACGCGCTTTCCTGCTGGATCTTCTCCTGAATGACTTCGATGTCGCGGTGCATTCTTCCTCGCTTCGTCCAGACTAGTACGGCACTGCCGCGCGATTCTCACCGCCGCTCACGCTCAACGCCGCATATGCATTCGATCGGGGGGCTCCCAATGGCCGCGTCGCCCACCGGACACACGAAAGGGCAGGCCTCTGCATTCGCCTCCGGCCCGCTCGCGTCCATCCGACATAGGACGACGACGGATGCAGGGTTCCGATCTGTCACAGTAAGTCGTTCTATATTTTAAGGGATGCTCGCGGAAAGGGAATCGTTGCTCGCTCTCACTGAAGCAAGGTCGGAACGCCTGTGCCTACGCTACTGGACACCCGTTGCGCGCTCAGGAAGCGACCCATGTACGCGGATACTTGATCGCCACCTAGGAAGCCGCGGGCCATGTCAACGTTCAGTAAGCCCAGGGACGGAGCCCGATGATACCCCAATAGCCCAAGTATAGAACTACCAAGGCGTTGGCCAACGAGACTAGCAAGGAGTGGAACCATACTCCGCGATTCATGTCCCATTTCCAGGCCCGCCCGGTCTGGATCAATCCGACCAGCGCCAACAGCGCAAAAACCGACATCAGGAGGAAGAATCCCACCGAGTAGAAAGTCGGTCGGCCGAGGCGTGGCAGCGGATCG
>JBDHAS010000013.1:0-65274 GCA_039588015.1 Gemmatimonadota bacterium
ACGCCCGAGGCGATCCTCATCACGTTGCAGTCCGCTCTCGAGCTGCAGCGGCAACGCGATCTGAACCGCGCGCTCCGTCAGGAACTGGAGCCAGGGCAAGAATTGGTTGGGAAGTCCGAAGCGCTGGAAGAGGTCAGAGCCCTGATCCGTCGCGTCGCCTCCACCGACTCCAGGGTTCTCATCACCGGCGAGAGCGGAACCGGCAAAGAGCTTGTGGCGGTTGCCATCCACGGGCTCTCGGGACGAAGCCGTGGACCGTTCGTCCGCATCAACTGCGCGGCGATCCCGCGCGATCTCATCGAGAGCGAGATGTTCGGGCACGAGAAGGGCTCCTTCACCGGCGCCACAAAGCAGCGGCGCGGCAAGTTCGAGCTGGCCGACGGGGGGACGCTGTTCCTCGATGAGGTCGGCGACCTCAGCCCCGAAGCCCAGGCCAAGTTGTTGCGTGCCATCGAGGCCGGCGAAATCGAGCGGGTCGGCGGCAGCGACCTCATCCCTGTGGATGTGCGGATACTGGCGGCGACCAATCATGACCTGCAGAAAGAGGTCGAGGAGGGTCGCTTCAGGGAAGATCTCTTCTTCCGGCTCCACGTGATGCCCATCCACATCGTGCCGCTCAGGGACCGCAAGGAAGAAATCTCGCTGCTCCTGGCTCACTTCATCGAGCGCTACCGTTCCCGGCACGGGCTGCGCCCACCTCACTTCACCGACTCGGCCATCAACGCGCTTCACGCCTACGATTGGCCTGGCAACGTACGGGAGCTCGGAAACGCCGTCGAAAGGCTCATGATTCTCTATCCAGAACGTGCCATCGGCGCCGACGAGATCGGGACGGTCCTCCCTCGACTCCGGACCGCCACGCCAGCCCTACAGCCGCAAGGTGGATCGCTGTCCGAGCTACTGGAGGACTACGAGCGCCAGCTCATAAGCGGTGCGCTGGATAGCTCCGGGGGCAATATTGCGGAGGCGGCGAGGAGGTTGAGCACGGACCGTCCGAACTTATACCGGCGGATGAAGCGACTCGGTATCCACCGACAGGGGATGGAGAAGGAAGAGCCGGTCTAGCCTGGCCGTGTGCGCTCAGCGCACGCTCCAGTGTTTCCAATTGACACGACCCTACCCATAGCGTCTTATACTATTACGCAGTATTGGTTGACTTTCGGTGCATTCAATCCGGCATCGGGTTTGCTCTAAGGTGGGCGAATATGGATGTTCGTCTGCTTGGAGGACCCTCATGAATCGCGCGCACAACACAATCTTCGTTACCGCCCTTCTCCTCGTGGCGCAGTCGCCGCTGAGCGCCCAGGATACCGTTGCCGTCGGCGTCCAGACGCCGATACCGCCGGGCCAAGAGCTGCCGGCCGGCGTAGCTGACGCGCTGGTCGCGTTCTATAACAGCCCGGGCACGATCCGTTTTTCCGGCCGCACGCGAGTCCCGGCCGGGCGCACCATCGACGGTGATGTTGCCATCCTGGGCGGACCGGTCGAGCTAGCCGGCGTCGTTGACGGCGACCTCGTCGTGCTGAACGGCGACGTGACGCTGGCGGAAGACTCGCGTGTCAACGGAGACCTGACCGTCGTTGGCGGCATCGTCCTCGGCACGGAGGACGGTTACGTGGACGGCGTCATCACGACGTACACGGCCGTCTTCCGCTACCGGCGGGTGGGCGATGGTATTGAGTACCTCGGGTCGGGCGGCGCTCCGAGCTACGAGCCTACGAGCAGGAGCATAAGACTGCCGAGCTGGAAGTTGGGCGAAAGCGAGGTCTTCATCTCGGCCCGCGCCTACAACCGCATCGAAGCTTTGCCCATCGCGATCGGGCCCCGCATCACCACCGGCGGCAGCAATCCGCTACGCTTCGACGCGCTGTTGATCTGGCGAACCGTAGCCGGATTCCAGCCCAAGGAAGGCGATCTGGGCTGGCAGGTGCGCGCGAAACAGTGGCTGTTCGGTCACCGCGCGGTGTGGCTAGAAGGTGGCTTTCAGTCCGTTATCAACCCGATCGAGGACTGGCAGCTCACCAACCTGGAGAACTCTTTGGCTCTCTTCTTCTTCCGGCGTGATTACCGCGACTATTACGACCGCGAAGGCTGGTACGCCAGCCTCGGCGGAGAGACGCACAGCGTGTTCGGCTCTGTGGAGTACCGGGACGAGAAGCACAACGCCCTCTCGACTCGCAACGTCTGGACCATCTTCTTCAACAAGAACGACGAGTTGAGGCTCAACGCCGCAGCCGACGCCGGTGACCTGCAGAGTGTCATCTTCACCTTGGGGCTCGACACGCGCAACGACCCCGACAGACCGTGGTCGGGGTGGTACGCGGTCGCCAACGTCGAGAGGGCGCTCGGCGGCGAGCTCAGCGGCGAAAAACCGGACTTCACCCACCTCTTTCTCGACTTGAGAAGATACATGCGAGTCAGTCGTGGCTCGGCCCTCGCCCTGCGGCTGGCCGGTGGAGGTCGACTCGGCGACAAACTCCTCCCGGCGCAACGCCAGCACGTGATCGGCGGCACGGGTTCGCTGCCCGGCTACTCGATGATGGAGTTCGACTGTGGCGCGCGTAGTTCGGGGGAGTTCGGTGAGGGGCCCGGCTACGGATGTCAGCGGTTCACGCTCTTTCAGGCCGAGTATCGGAGCGGACTCAACTTCCGCTGGCGTTGGGACGAAACTCAGGACATCGACGACATTCACGGGGACATCTTCAGCGTCGACTTCGACCCCGCCTTCGTTCTTTTCTACAACGCAGGCGCAGCTTGGGATACAGACGAGGATTATTGGGACTACCTCACGAAGAGTGACAACTGGCTAGCGGACATCGGCGCCGGACTGGACCTCGGCGGCCTGGGCTTCTATTTCGCTTACCCATTGGTCGGATCGGGCGGATTCAACTTCGTCGTGCGGCTTACCGCCAGATTCTGATCGCGGTTGCCCTTGCCGCGATCTCGGCCGCCGCCACACCGGCTGCGGCCCAGGCACCCCATCTGTCCCTATCTCCGGGAAACGAGGCGAACGCTTGGCGCGCCACACTGCAGCCGGTCGAGATCCTCTCCGACTCGGCCCTCATCCGTCCTCTCCTTTCCGGACTGCCGCTCCGCTTCCACTTCCGGTTGGAATTGTGGCAAGACAAGTTCGTGGCCGACGGCTTGGTGGCGCAGGCCACTTGGTCGCTCATCCTCTTTCAAGAGCCGCTCTCCGGAGAGTTCAATATGACGCGCTCGTGGGATACCGAGCACGATGAGTGGTTCGCGACGCTCGCCGCCGCGGCGCAGGCTCTCGAGCGCGTGTATCTATCGCCCCTTCCCGGGCCGCCGCCCAACAGCGGCCGCTACTATTATGACGCGCGCCTGGAGGTCGAGGTCTTGTCTCTGGGCGACCTCGATGAGCTCGAGCACTGGCTTCGCGGCGAAGTAGGTGGGCAGGACACCGATGTCGGGGGCAGCGTGGCTCGGGCCGTCGGCCGTGGCCTGAAGAGGCTCTTCATTCGCCTCATCGGGCTGTCCGCCCGCAAGTACGAGGCGAAAACCGACCTGTTCCGGCCCTAGGCCTCGGCCGAACACGCTCTGAAGGGTGGTACGCTGAGCGTTGACTGCTTTCGCTATTCGATAGCCGATATTCTACGGCCAAGTTTCAGATTCTCTTCAACCTTCGATGTCCTACGGTTCGACTCGCGATCCCCCCAATTATGGGTGCAACCTACCGACCGTCGAACATCAACCATCGAGAATCGAACATCGATAACCGAAGAAGACTCGTAAATCGAACATCGGCTGTCGGTTATTGACTATCGATACAGCAACACCCGTCGGAACCCACCATGGTCTACTACTAATCGTACTTCAGCCCCGTATCACAGAGAACCGTCACCACCGTCGGAGCCTCGCCGAGCCGACCGCTCTCGATCAACTTCATGGCCCCACATATGTTGGCCGCCGAAGAGAACCCGACGTGCAGTCCCTCTCGCTTCGCCAGCAGTTGCCGGAACAGTCCCGCCTCCGCATCGGAGACAGCCACGTAGTCATCCGCAAGACTTGCATCCCACTGAGGCGGGGCCAGACCGTAGCCCGTGCCCTGAAGCAGGTGACAGACTTTCGTCACCGGTTTGCCCGCCAGGACCTCGGCTCCCTTGGGCTCCAGTGCGACGCAGCGAACGTCCGGTTTGACTCGCTTCAGGAATCGACTGGCGCCCACGAACGTCCCACCGGTGCCGACGGCGGCGACAAAAGCATCCAACTCGTTTTGGATGGCCTCCCAGATCTCCGGGCCGGTTCCGTCTTCGTGCGCCTTGACGCACGATGGGTTGTTGAACTGATCCACGTAGAACGCGCTCCGCTCGCCTGCGATCTCCTCCGCCCGCTCGGCCGCCACGGCGATGTCGGCGCCCGTCACCTGGCCGGGACACCCATCGACCTGCGGCACCAGGATCACTTCGGCCCCCAAAGCCTCCATCATCTTGGCCCGAGCCGGGCTATTGCCCTCGGACATCGTCACGACGAACGGATGGCCCAGCGCGTTGCAGACCACGGCAAGTCCGGCGCCCATGTTGCCGCTGGTCATTTCCACTACGGCCTGCCCCGGCTCCAGTAGTCCGACCTCGCGCGCATCCTGTACTATCCGGAGCGCCGCCCGATCCTTCACGCTGCCCCCGGGCTGCACGAACTCGGCTTTCCCCAGAATCTTGCCCGGGCCGGGGTGAACTCGGGAGAGGGCGACCAGCGGAGTACGGCCGATAAGGTCCAACGCGCTCGTTGATACTTGGCCCATGAAGCTGTAAGTAGGAAGCAACCAAACGGACCGCAAGTCGAGTCGATGTGTATGTCCTCCGGGCGTAGATGACCGGCGCCACGCCCGCCATGCTCGGTTAGCGCGCTGCCGGTTGCACGGAAAGGTGGGTTCAAATGAGGTATTTGCTAGCTAGTTCGATGCTCGCTCTCCTGCTGCTGGCAGGCGTCTCGCCGGCTCGGGGACAGGCGCAGGAATGGCCCAGCAAGGTCGTGATCACGAACGACGACGGGATCGACGACGACGGGATCCTCGCCCTTGCCCGGGCGTTCGCTCCCCACGCCAAGACCTTCGTGATCGCGCCGATGGAGAACCGCAGCGGCAGTACGAACTACGTCTCGGCTATCGCGACCCGCAGGCTGGAGGTAGAACGCCGCGATCTCGGCCACGGTATCACAGCCTACGCCGTGGACGGCTTTCCAGCCGACGCCGTGATCTTCGCGCTGGCTGGACTGCTTGCCGACGAAGCGCCCGACCTTGTCCTCTCCGGGATCAACAACGGCGCCAATCTAAGCGACGACGCTTACTTGTCGGGTACCGTCGGAGCCGCACGAATGGCCGCTTTCGCCGGCATACCAGCGATCGCCGTTTCCGGCCACAACAACGAACCCGAGACCCTCGCTGCCATCGCCGATTGGGTCGTCGAGCTATCCCGCTCGCGCCTGGTTCGCGAGCTCGAGCCTCGCCAGTACCTGACCGTCAGCGTCCCGCGGGTGCCGGCATCCGAGATCGCCGGCGTGGAGATCGTGCGCCGCGGGACATGGCCGTACGCCGTCGAATTCGAGCCGGGCCCTGAGGCCGGACGCGAACCCGCCCGCGAAATATGGCAGCTGCGGTTCTTATCAAAGCCGGGGGCGGCGGCACCGGGAACGGACCTACACGCCTACGGAGAGAACCGGATCGCCATAGTGCCGATGCGGGTTGACGACCTGGACTACGATCTGTTGGAGCATCTGCTAACTTCCGGGGCAGACATTCCGGATTGGCGAGCCGGCAGCCGCCAGCGTTAGTCGGGCAAGCCTCCCCGCCGCGCCGTGACGGAGGACGAAACCGAGAGCGCCCCAGTCTCGTAAGAGGAGGAAGCAGGAGGGAGATATTATGCTGAGGATACTGAAACCGATATTGCGCGTAATCGTTAAGGTCCTAGAGTGGCTGGAGAGAACGATTTAGGGGCACACGCTCCGGCTGAGCTTCATCACCATAGTCTGTAGGCCCTCGGCCAGGGCTGGGTGTACCATCTGCGCATCCACCATGGCTCGGGCTGAGGCATCCGCCTGCATCAACATCACGAAAGTGTGAAGTAACTCGCCGGCCTCGTAACCCACGATGGCGGCGCCCAGCACGCGCTCGGTCTTCGGATCGATCAATACCTTCATGATGCCGGCCGGCTCATCCATTTCTATCGCCCGAGCGATGTGCCCGAACGGCATCGTGGCAACTTCGTACTCTATGCCCTCCGCCTTCGCCTGTCCCTCCGTCAGCCCGACTCGGGCTACCTGAGGGTCGGTGAACACGGTGGCTGGAGTGATCCGCCCTTCGCGCCCACCATCACGGCGACCCATGAGGATGTCAAACAGGATGCGGTGATCGTCCCACGACGTGTGTGTGAACTGCGGACCGCCGTTGCAGTCGCCGACCGCATACACGCCGTCCGCGCTCGTGCGGTACGCATCATCGACCTCGATGTATCCGCGCTCGTCTAGTTCGATGCCCGCAAGCTCGCATCCCAAGTCGTCCGTATTCGGCACGCGCCCAACGGCCACCAGCAGATGCGACCCTCGCGTCTCCTGGCCACCACTGCAACGTACTTCAGTCTCGCCGCCCGCCCGTGCGACCTCAACCACCTCGGCACCAATCACCAACTCTATGTCCTCGGTGCGAAACGCCTCTTCGATCGCTGCCGATATCTCGCGATCCTCGCGCGGTAGAAGGCGCTCAGCCCGCTGCATGATCGTGACGTTTGCGCCAAACCGCCGGAACATCTGGCCGAACTCGCAGGCGATGTATCCGCCCCCGACTACTACCAGGTGCGAGGGCAGCTCACGTACATGCATCATACCGGTACTATCACGCCAACCCACATCGTCTAGTCCCCTGACGCCCGGCATACGTGGGCGCGCACCGACGTTCACGATCACGGTCTCAGCACCATGCCGCTCGCCGTTTACCTCGATCTCCCGCTCGCCGACAAACCGGGCTCTACCCCGAAGTAGGTTCAGCCCGTCGCCGGCGCGCTCGAGTCGGCGGCCCACACCCGCCCGCCATTGTTGAACGATGTCATCCTTTCGGTCTACGACCGCAGCGAGGTCCACAGCCACGTTGCCCGTGAGTACTCCTAGACGTTTGGCCCCCCGTGCCACGTGCGCGGCCCGCGCGCT
Organism: Gemmatimonadota bacterium; assembly: GCA_039588015.1. Taxonomy (GTDB): domain Bacteria; phylum Gemmatimonadota; class Gemmatimonadetes; order Palauibacterales; family KS3-K002; genus JASFMO01. The sequence continues at coordinate 7,159 of JBDHAS010000013.1, forward strand.
CGCCACCATCGTTTTGGTCGGCGTGCAACCGACGTTCACGCACGTGCCGCCCAAATCGCCCGCCTCGACCAAGGTCACTTCTCTACCGGCCTCAGCGAGCCGCGCGGCCACCGGCACACCCGCCTGGCCGCTGCCTATGACGATGACGTCGACGTTCATGCTCTTCCCCACCGATCCAAGTCCGATGCTCTACAAACGACCAAACCCGACAGCCGTGGCAACGCAAGCCACGCGGTTCCCCTACGCCAGCCGCACGATCTCGCTGGTCGCGAAGATGTGCTCCACTCGCACGCCTACCCCGGGTGCCGCGTAAAGCGATGGCGGCACACTGATATCCGCCAGATACAGCTCTCCAACATGGCCGAGCGAGCCTGGCGCCTGTAAACCACGCTTGGGCAGGGCCAGCGTCAGCGTCGCCGTAGCCTTGATCGCCGGCTCGAAGGCCACGCCGGTCGTGCTATCCAGTCCCGACGGCGCATCGAGCGACAACACAGGTGCTCCCCGCTCGTTCGCCCACGTGATGAGGCGAGCGGCGCCGCCACGCGGAGCGCCCGACAGGCTGTAACCGATCACTCCGTCAATGATCAGGTCAGGACTCTCAGGCGCGACGTTGGTGACCAATTCGCCGGCCTGCACGGTCGGAACGTGCATTCGCCGTAGTATGTCCAGCTGGTGAGCGGGGACCCCCGCGAACGCCTCGTCTTCGCGGGCAAGGGCCACGCACACGTCGGCGCCCCAGTTGGCCAATCGTCGCGCGCAGACCAGCGCTCCGCCGCCATTTCCGCCGGTGCCCGCGGCCACCACCACATTCTTTCCGCGAGGATCCCCATCCAAGAAGCGAACTCGGGCCAGATGAGCCAGATTCCGCCCCGCATTCTCCATCATCTGGATAAGCTCGATTCGATACTGCTCGATCATCAGCCGGTCCACCTCCACCATCTGGGACGTGGACAGTTCCGGTATAACTGAGCTTGGTACGGGGATCGCCACGGGCATCGCTCCGGGTACGGGGACCGCTCTGAACAACCAACGCCCGACTGCCCGTATTCCCCACAAGAGTGGTGGTGTGGGCCTAGCGACAGGCATTGCCACGGAAATGCGTAGCCGACAGCAGTCGACACGATAGCCTGCGCAGTAACGGCACGACAGGTTGACGCCTGGAGGCCCGGTCTTTACATGTCACCGCTGTGAGCAAAGCCAATTCGACGTTCGTGCAGTTCCGGGGGGTCAGCCTGCACCTGACCGACGGCCGCCCGATCGTCTCCGACCTGACCTTCGACATCCTAGACTCGGAGATCCTGGTACTGTTAGGGCGGAGCGGATCGGGAAAGACGACAACGCTCAAGCTGATCAACCGGCTGTTGCTGCCCACCGACGGCGACGTCATAGTCGAGGGCACATCCACGCGGTTGTGGGACCCGGCCATACTGCGCCGACGGATCGGTTACGTCATCCAAGAGATCGGCCTCTTCCCGCACTTTACGGTGGAGCGAAACGTGGCACTCGTGCCCGAGCTCGAGGGTTGGGACGAAGCGCGCCGCCGCCGCCGCGCCCACGAACTTTTGGATATGGTCGGCCTCGACCCCGCGGCTTTCGCCGATCGCCATCCGTCCCAGCTATCCGGCGGCCAGAGGCAACGCGTCGGGATTGCAAGGGCCCTGGCTGCCGACCCACCACTACTTTTGCTAGATGAGCCCTTTGGCGCGCTCGATCCCTTGACCCGTATCGAGCTTCAACGCGAATTGCGAGATCTGCAATCGCGGTTGAAGAAGACGATGGTCTTCGTGACCCACGACGTCAGGGAGGGGCTATTCCTAGCTTCGCGCGTGGCGCTGTTCCAGCGAGGACGGATGGAATTCATCGGCACGCCGGCTGAGTTCGTTCGCTCCGAAAGTCCGGAGGCGCGTGAATTCGTGCGCGTGATCCGGGAAGATGAGGATCGGCGGCTGGAGAGCAGCGAATAGCGACATCGATCTCGTGGCTCATCGCCAGCCTCGGAACCCTGCACCGATCCCACCCGTTAACCGACTGCTGGTGAGTACTAGGGAGACGCCCGATGAGCTTTGTTGATTTCCTCGTATCCAACCGGGCAGAGTTCGCCTCGCTCACGTTCGAGCACCTTCTGCTCGTCGGCGCCTCCAGCGGAATCGCGATTCTCATCGGCGTTCCCCTGGGCATCCTGCTGACGCGGCGACCGCGCCTGGGACCGCCCGTGCTCGGACTCGCCAACATCTTTCAGACCATCCCGAGCCTGGCCCTGTTTGGCCTGTTGATCCCGATCCCCTTCATCGGCGGTATTGGAGCCAGAACCGCAATCGTCGCGCTGGTGCTCTACGCGCTGCTGCCGATCATTCGCAACACGCACGCCGGCATCCAGGGAGTCGACCCGGCCGTCCGTGAAGCCGGCCGCGGCATGGGTATGACCGACCGCCAGCTACTCTTCATGGTCGAAGTCCCGCTCGCCTTCGGCGTCATTTTGGCGGGGATACGTGTGGCGATCGTGATCGGCGTCGGCGTGGCGACGATCGCCGCGGCCATCGGAGCCGGTGGCCTGGGCGAGTTCATCTTCCGCGGGGTTGCCATGGTGGACGACACGCTCATCCTGGCAGGCGCGGTGCCGGCGGCGCTCATGGCCCTGGCAGCCGACTTCCTGCTGGGCCGACTGGAGCGTCGTTTCGCGCCCGGTGACGCCCGGACGGCAGAGGTGAGGGCGGTATGATAAGACGAGTTACGATGGCAGCCGTCACCGCAACGCTGTTGTTCGGGTGCGGACCCTGGACGCGAGACCGGATCGTTGTCGGATCCAAGAACTTCACCGAGCAATCGATACTCGCGGAACTCGTGGCCCAGCAGATCGAGCGACGCACGGAACTGAAGGTGGAGCGCCGCTTCTTTCTTGGCGGAACCTTCGTCTGCCACCGCGCGATAACTGCCGGCGAAATCGACATCTACGTCGAGTATACAGGTACCGCTCTAGCGGCCATCCTCGAGCGACCGCCGCTGCAAGAATCCAAAGCGGTCTACGACTCCGTCCACGAGGCCTACGCCGAACGCTTCGAGTTGGTTTGGGGAGAGCCCTTGGGCTTCAACAACACCTTCGCCATCCTCGTCCGCGGCGACGACGCTCGCCACTTGGGGCTGGAGACCATCTCACAGGCGGCGCAGCACACCCCCGGTTGGCGAGCCGGATTCGGCTACGAGTTCACGGAGCGAGAGGATGGCTTCGCCGGCCTGGCTAGAGTTTACGGGCTCGAGTTCGCCGAACCGCCGCGCACGATGGACCTCGGCCTCACCTACCGCGCTCTTGCCGACGGGCAGGTGGACCTGATCGCCGGCAACTCGACCGACGGCCTGATTGCAGCGCTCGACCTGGTGCAGCTTCGCGACGATCGAGCCTACTTCCCGCCCTACGAAGCCGCACCCGTCCTGCGCGACGAAGTCCTGTTTCGTTACCCAGAGGTCGGCGACGCGCTCAGCGAGTTGGCCGGGCGCTTACCCGACAGCGAGATGCGTGACCTCAACCACCAAGTCGACGTCGAGCACCGTGACATGGCCATCGTCGTGAGCGAGTGGCTCGATGCGAACGTTCCCACCGACGCAGAGGACGCCTCCCTGCGCTAGCCGTTCACCCTTCCTAGCTTGCGAGCGCGGCGCCTCAACGCTACTTGATAGCCAATGTCGGAATCCCTGAGCGAGCTAGATCCGCGCGTCATCACCGTTTGGCGATTGTCCGGGTTCCTGGGCGCAGGACTCGCGACCGCCGCTACCGGAATCCTCGAGGCGACCGTGCTCAGCGCACGTGGCTTAGAGCTTCTGTACCAAGGCGCTATCACGGCGCTCGTCGGCGTCGTCAGCGTAGCCTTTGCCCTATTCTGGCCGCCGCTTCGCTACCGATTCTGGCGCTGGTCAGTGGGAAGCGATCGCGTGGTCATCCAAAAGGGCGTCATATGGCGATCCCGCTCCTTGATCCCACGCGTCCGCGTGCAACATGTCGACACCCGCACATCACCTATACAACGCTGGCACGGACTCAGCTCGCTGGTCATCTACACGGCGGGAACGCGGGGCGCCGACGCCGAGATCCCGGGACTCGCGACCGAAGAAGCGGAGCGACTTCGGGAAGAGCTCGCGCAGCTCGAGGAATTGGATGAACGAACGTGAGGACCCGCAAGGCTGGCTTCGCCTCCATCCGCTGACGCCCCTTCTTCGCTCGGTTCAGTTGATCTATGCCGTCATACTGGCTGTCGTCGCAGCGCGTCTCGGCGGGCCGGCGCTGCTCATTCTGGCGGTGTCGGCCGGAGTTGTGGCGGTCTGGATCACGGCCAGCTACCTGCGATTTCGCTACCAGCTGACCGACGATAGCTTGATCCTCAAGCACGGCGTCATCATCCGCCAACGGCGAGTAATCCCACGCTCGCGCATCCAGAACGTCGACCTGCGCGCCGGCTTCTTGCAGCAGATCCTGCGCGTCGTGACCGCGAGAGTCGAGACCGCCGGTGGTCACGGGACCGAGGCGATGCTGCACGTGGTCAGCCGCGCTGATGGAGAGCGCCTACGCGACACGCTGGTGACGATCGCAGCCCTGGAAAGCGATGTGCAGCCCGAGCCCGGCATTTCCTTCGAGCCAGACACCCTAAGTCCGGCGATCACGGATGCCTCTGAACGACTCGAGCAGCCCGCATCACCGGAATTTCTGATTCGCCGGGTCGGCTTGATCGATCTCGTCATCGCGGGAGCGACATCGAATCGGGCGGGCTTGCTGGTGGCTGCACTACTCGGCGGTGACTATTTCCTCGACGTCGTGCCCACCGACTGGTTGCTCAGCCGGGTCCTACCGCCCGAGATGTTGCAGCCCGAGACCGCCGCCAACAGCCTGGTCCAGACTGCCCAGCACGACCTCCGGGCCTTCGCCGTCGGCCTAATCTTGCTGACCTTGTTCTTCGGCCTTGCCGGTTGGGGGCTGTCTATCCTCGCCAGCGTCATCCGCTTCTTCGATTTCACGATACGGCAGAGAGGCAGCGAGATCAGGGTCGCCTACGGCCTCTTCACCCGCCGGGAAAAGGGGTTCCGACGCAGCCGCGTGCAGAACGCGCAGATCGAAGAACCGATCCTGCGGCGCTGGTTGGGACTCGCCTCGGTCAAGGTTCAGACGGCGGGGTACGGCCCGGGCGTCAAAGCCGACGAGCGAGTCGAGACGCTTGCACCGATCGCGCGCCGAGCCGATGTCCCGCAGTATCTGAAGATCGCTCATCCTGAACTCGATTGGGAGCACGTCGATTGGCGCCCCTCTCATCCGCGCGCCCGCCGCCGACTGTTCTTCCGCAGGGCCGCGGTGGTCATACTGGCCAGCGGTATTCTGACAGCGTTCGCCGGCCCTTCCGGCCTCGCCTTGTTGCTCGGCTTGATACCCGCTTGGTTCCTGGCCTCAGCTCACTACAGCCACCTGGGCCATGCCCGCTCGGGATCCTTCGTGCTGGTACGCGAGGGTCTGTGGACCCGAAGGACGTACATCGTACCTGTCCGCAAAATCCAGGCGCTCCACTTCAAGCAATCGCCCTTTCAGCGCCGACTCGGGCTAGGTACGCTCGCCTTCGAGACCGCCGGGAATCCCTACGAGTGGCATTCACCTCGTTCTATCGACCTGGGAACCAGGTATGGGCTCCAGTTAATGGAGGGGCTTGCTACCGAGGTGAGGGGAACAGGCCTGACCTTCTAGCTTTCGTCGTGCACACCCGGGTGCCGGATCATCTTTCCTTCCACCAGATACACGACGTCCTCTCCGATGTTACACGCGAGGTCAGCGACCCGCTCGATGTTGCGGCCGATCAGAATGAACGACAGTCCCTGCCCGATGTAACTGGGGGACTCCATCATCATCGTGATGTTGGATCTCAAGAGAGACACATGCAGTTGATCGACCCGGTCATCCCTTTCGATCACGGCCCTTGCCTTGTCGACGTCCTGCTGCACGAAGGCGTCGAGTACGTCGCGCAACATGCCCTGCGCGATGGCCCCGCCCTCCGATAGCTCGATCGGCAGCGTCCATCCGCTGTGCCGTTCGACGAGAAGCTGGGCTGCTTCGGCGATGTTCACAGCGTGATCGCCAATGCGCTCCAAGTCGTTGTTGATCTTGAGGATCGCGACCAGACGCCGAAGGTCACCGGCCATCGGTTGCTGCAGGGCAAGTAGCTCGACGCAGGCCTCCTCGATCTCGATCTCCATGGCGTCGATCTCACGGTCGCCGAGGATGACCGCCTTGGCCTTGTCGACCGCCTTCTCTTCGACCGCCTCAATCGACGTCTCGATCAGACCTTCGATCATGCGCGACATGGCAACGAGGCGCCCTGTCAGCTCATCTAGCTGCTGCTCGAAGTGCGTCCGTCCCATCTGTGTAGCTCCCTAACCGAACCGGCCCGTGATGTACGCCTCGGTACGTTGGTCGTCCGGGCCAGTGAAGATCTTCTGCGTCTCGCCGTACTCTATCAACTGACCCAGATTCATGAAGGCCGTGAAGTCGGCCACTCGCGCTGCTTGCTGCATGTTGTGGGTCACGATGACGATCGTGTAGTTCTCCTTCAGTTCCTGCATCAACTCCTCGATCCGCCCCGTCGCGATCGGGTCGAGCGCACTCGCCGGCTCGTCCATCAAGATTACATCCGGTTCCACCGCCAGGGCCCGCGCGATGCAGAGTCGCTGCTGCTGTCCGCCGGAAAGGCCCAGAGCGCTATCCTTTAGACGATCCTTGATCTCGTCCCACAGCGCCGCCCTGCGCAGCGCCTCCTCCACGCGCTCCGCGATATCTCCCGCGTAGCGATTCACACGCAGCCCAAAGGCTACGTTGTCGAAGTTCGACTTCGGGAACGGGTTCGGCTTCTGAAACACCATCCCTATGCGGCGACGAACTTCCACCGCGTCGACTTCAGGCGCATAGATGTCTTCTCCGTTGAAAAGCACCGCGCCCTTACACCACGCGATGGGAATCACGTCGTTCATTCGATTGAACGCCCGCAACACCGTGCTCTTGCCGCTCCCCGACGGACCGATGAGCGCGGTTATGCGTTTTCGCGGGACCGTGATCGAGATACTGTGAATGGCCCTCGTCGATCCGTAGTAGATGTCTAGATCGCGCGTCTCCAACACCGGATCGTCATGCACCATGATGTGCCGCGGTTCTTCGGTGCCTTCGAATGCTGGAAGATCGAGCTTTCCCATCCTGACCTCAGTAGCACTATTAGACGAACTCATATTTCCTTCCGAAGTCGATTCCTGAGGATGATCGCCAGCGCGTTCATCGACAACAAGGCAACGAGCAGTACGATGATCCCGGCGGCCGCGAGCTCGTGAAAGCCCGCCTGCGGCCGAGCCGTCCAGTTGAAGATCTGGATCGGCAGAACCGTGAACTCGTCGAGCGGCGTGTTTGGAGTGAAAGCGATGAACGTCAGTGCGCCGATCATTATGAGCGGCGCGGTCTCGCCGATAGCCCGTGACAGCGCCAGGATCATTCCCGTGAGGACGCCTGGAAACGCGATAGGCAGAACCAAGTGTTGCAGCGTCTGCCATTTCGTGGCCCCGACGCCGTAACCCGCCTCACGGATGGACGGCGGCACGGCCCGGATTGCTTCCTGCGACGAGATGATCACGATCGGCAGAATCAACAGCGCCAGCGTGGCCGCTCCTGCCAACACGCTGCGCCCCAACGACATGGCTCGGACGAACACCGCCAACCCCAACACGCCGTAAACGATGGACGGCACTCCCGCCAGGTTCGCGATATTTGTCTCGAGCACCCGCGTGAGCCAGTTACGCGGCGCGTACTCCTCCAGATAGATGGCCGCTCCAACACCCAGCGGGAACGAAATGAGACCCGTGAAAGCGACCGTCCACATGGTACCGAACAGCGCCGACTTGATACCCGCCCGTTCCGGGAACCGGGATGGATAGCTGTTCAAGAAATCGACCGACAGCCGCGTCGCTCCCTGCCGCAGAATGTCAACCAGTAGAACCGCCAGTAGCACGACCGCAACGCACGTGGCGGCGAAGCACGCCCAAAGAAAGATCTGCCCCTTCAGGCGCCGCCGTTCCGGCTGCACATCGAACACCACACCTGCGACCGCTTCCCGCGTCGCCATCATTCGTATACCTCCCGGAAACGACGCAGGATGAAGCGACTCGCGATGTTCATCGACAGCGTGATGATGAAGAGCAGAAGACCGACCGCAAAGATCGTCCTGTATTCGATCGTACCGAACGGAGTATCACCAAGGCTGACCTGGACGACGTACGCCGTCATCGTCTGGATGCTCTCCAACGGGTTAAATGTCAGCTTTGGCGTCGCGCCCGCCGCGAGCGTGACCGCCATCGTCTCGCCGATCGCCCTGGATATGGCCAAGATGAACGAGGCGACGATCCCGGAGAGCGCCGCCGGCACGACCACACGAGTGACCGTCTCGAACTTCGTGGCCCCGAGACCGTAAGAGGCCTCACGCAAGCTGCGCGGCACAGCGTGGAGAGCGTCCTCCGACAGCGACGCCACCATCGGTACGATCATGACGCCTACGACGATTGCCGCGCTCGCCGCGTTGAACACCCCGGTCCCCGGAAAGATCTGACGGATCAGCGGCGTGATAAACGTGAGAGCGAAATAGCCGTAGACGACCGTTGGGATCCCGGCGAGAATCTCCAAGATGGGCTTCAAGATCTTACGGGCCCGTGACGGCGCATACTCCGCCAGGTAGATCGCGCTAGCCAGTCCCACGGGCAACGCGATGATCGAGGCTCCCACCGCCACCAGCAGCGAGCCGGCGACCAGCGGCAGCACGCCGAAGTTCTGCGGCTTGAACAGAGGCGTCCACTTGGTGCCGGTAAAGAACTCCCACGCAGACACCTCGCGGAAGAAGCCGACCGACTCCCACAACAGCACGAGCACGATCCCGACTGTAGTAAGGATCGATACGGCCCCGCATGCGAAGAGCGCGCTGCGGACTCCACGCTCCTTCCAGCGGCGCGCCGCTGAGAGCGCCAGCGTGTGCCGGCCGGTCTGTGCTACCGCTGAACTCGTAGCCGCGTCAGCCACCCTACCGACCTATCCGTTCAAGCAGCCGCTGATAGTGATCGTCCGGCAGCGGTACGTATCCTACCTCCGAAGCCAGCGTACCCACATTCGCGAAGTAGTATTGCACGAAGCTGATGACCGCACGCCGTTCGAGAGCCGCCTCGTTCGCGTAGACAAACAACGGGCGGGTGAGCGGCATATACTCGCCCGACGCTATCGTCTCAGCGCCGGGCAGGACGCACCCTTCGCCGGCATCGACGGCGACAAGCTTCAACATGTCAGCGCTCTCGACGTAGTAGGCATGGCCGAAGTAACCGAGGGAGCCGCGATCGCCGGAGACACCATGCACCAGGACGTTGTCATCCTCGCTGGCCGAGTAGTCGGCACGGCTGGCATCTTCCTCACCGACGATGTTCTCGGTGAAGTAGTCGAACGAGCCCGAATCGATTCCGGGCCCGTACAGCGATATCCGCAAGTCCGGCCACTCGGGCCTAACCTGGTTCCACGAATCGACCGTGCTTCCCGGTTCCCAAATCCTTCTCAGCTCTTCTACGGAAAGACAATCGGCGAAGTCATTCGCCGGGTTCACCATGACCGACAGCCCGTCGAGGGCGATCCGAAACTCGATTGGCTCTACGCCGTGGGCGCGGCACCGTTCCCGCTCGCTCGCTTTCATCGGCCGCGATGCATCGGCGATGTCAGCCTCGCCGGCGCAGAACTTCTTGAAGCCGCCGCCCGTGCCCGAGACGCCTACGGCTACGCGGATATCACGGTTGCGGGCCTGGAACTCCTCAACGATCGCTTCGGTGATCGGATACACGGTGCTCGAGCCGTCGACGCGCACCGCCCCGACAGCCCCGCCGGAACCCGACTCCTGGCCACCGCAGCCAGCCGAACACGCGATCAGCAGCGACGTTATCAGGACCTGCGCTGGACGCATCCGTTCAAGGCTCTCAGTCATCTCATAGATCCTTCCTGCTTCGTTTCCCAAACCAGCGCTGGAAAGCTAGCCACGGCGTGACAAGGGCACGTAAAGGTTTTGTAACGATAAGGTAACGGAGCCCGCCCAAGCGCTAATAAGCCCCGTCGCCGATCGACGGGAATCGGCCAGGGCCCAGCGTCTGCCATGCGCTCTTCAGATTGACCGATGTGACAACCGCTGCCTAACTTGTTCAGTCCCCGCCTTAACAACCCAGCAGGCTGGTGCAAATGCTCGCGATACCTCTCTCTATCCTCCTGTCCGTCACAGCGCCTACTACTCAGGAACCAGAGCCGCTAGGGGTCATGCGCGCGACACCCCGAGGCACGGTGGAGTGGGTGGATGTCGTGAGGATCACCTTCGACCGGCCGGTGGCCGGCGGGCTCGGAGAAACGGTCGATCCACACACTTTCGTGAGCATCGAACCACCTGTGGCGGGCGTACTAGAATGGCGCGACCCGGTAACGATCCGATTCATACCCGACGCGCCTCTCCAACCCACGACAGAGTACCGCGTCACCGTAACGAACACCTTCCAGGCCATGGACGGTAGCCGGCTCGCGGAGCCGTTCGTCTTCTCCTTCCGCGTCGACGGGCCAAAGGTGCTGGGCGGCCTCCCCGTAGGCGAGCACAACCAGCCTCCACGGGAGTTGGCGAGATTCGTCAGGCCGGAGGAAGAGTTCGAAATCCTGTTCACAGCCCCCCCGGATGATACGTTGCTCCAGCGCTTGAACACTTCAGCTCACCTGGCGTTTGACCGCTTCTGCGAAGGCCCGGAACGAATGGAGCTCGAGCCGACCGACGCGCGGCCCATCGATCGAGAGAACGACCCGTGGTACTTCAGTCGCCACGCCCAATACGGTCCGTACAGCCAACGCGCCGACCGTCTCACCGTCGTGAAGCTCACACCCATCGCTCCCTTGCCGAAGAACTGCGGTGGAAAGCTCGTTATTCCGTCGGTGCTCGATCCGTCCGTCGACGAGCTGCTCGAATGGCACTTCCGCACCTACGGACCTTTCGGGCTCGCGGCAGCCGCCTGCGGCGGCGGACGCTTCTGCCCCACCGGTCCACTCACGCTGCGCTTCACCTCGCCGGTCAGAGGCGCCGACGTGGTCCGTCACGTGAAGGTGGAGCCCCGCGTTTCGTTCGCCGTCTACGACACGACCGCCGAGAGCGCGACCTGGGCGCTGGAGGCCGAGCTGAAGCCGCGTACGTCCTACGCCGTGGTCGTCGATCTCGAAATCACCGACATCTTCGGCCAACCCTTCGAGGGAGACCGAGTCAAAGGCGTTTCCACCACCAGCTACGCCAGTACGGTCAAGTACCCGGCCGGTCAGTGGCTGGTCGAGCGCGAGGGACCGCGAAGCCTCAAGGTCGAACACATCAATGTCGATACTATCGAAGCCATCGTGGCTCCCGTACCACGATCCCGCGAACGCCAGTTCCTGCAGCGCGGTTGGTGGAACTGGAGGGAACTGTGGGACTCGATCTCTCCGGATGCGGCGCGCCGCAGGTTCGAGGTCGAGAGCGAACTCAACGAAGCCTACATCACCGGCGTGCGCATGCCCGCGCACGATGCCAGCGCGCCCGATAGTCCCACGCTGCTCGCTGTTCGCTTCGATAGCCCGCAACTTGACACGACCAGCTCGGCCTGGCGCTCCGGGCGGCCGATCAGCGTGGTTCAGGTGACCGACCTTGGAATCCATGCGCGACTAGGAATCGAGAGCGCCGCGGTCTGGGTCACGGGAGTCAGCGACGGTGCCCCCAAGGCGGGTACAACGGTCACGCTCTACGACAAGGAAGGGCGCGTGCGTGCCGCCGGTGAGACCGACTCCAACGGGTTGGTGGAGCTGCACGGGTTCCAGCTGGCCCAGCCCGGGCGCTACAACGAGCTCGAAGGCTTCGTCGCCGCGACCCAAGGGGACGATCGCGCCCTGGTCGGCATCGGCGGCTACGATCCCTATCTCTCGCCCTGGCAGTTCAACGTGCGAGCCGCCTGGGGCGACCAGCGACGACCGCTGTCCGCAGCCGTCTTCACGGAGCGCGATATATACCGGCCCGGTGAGCCGGTCTACGCCAAGGCCATCGTGCGTCGCGGCTCGCTCGGTGACCTCGAACCGGCTGCCGGCGATTCGATACGCTGGCGTTTCAGCGACCGCGAGGACGGAGTACTGAGAGACACGACTGTGTCGCTCAGTTCCTTCGGCACTTCCGACGAGAGGCTGGAGCTTCCCACCGACCTGCCACTCGGCCGGTATCAGGTACGCATCGAGCTCAAGGAGGACGGCGAATGGCGAGCGGTCGCCACAGCCTCTTACCGCGTCGCCGAGTACAGGCCGCCGGAGTTCCTGGTGGAAGCCGTCGCCGACGCCGACGAGCGTTTCAGGGGCGACACCGTGACCGTGGACTTCGAGGCCCGTTACCTATTCGGTGCGGTGATGGGAAGGGCCGGCATGGCCTGGGCAGTTCGGGAGCAACCGATTTCGGCCTGGGCCCTCGATATCCCGAACACCGACGGCTACTACATCGGTGCGTCGGGCCGCTGGTGGGAGGAACCCGACTTCGAGACCGCGGTTCGCACCGTTGCCAGCGGTCAAGACACGCTCGACGCGGCCGGCCATTTCTCGCTGCCCGTTGTGATGCCCGAACCGCGGGGCGGTCGGCCGGCCCGGGCGACCGTCCAGGCCACCGTCACCGACATCAACCGGCAGAGCGTCTCCGCCTCGGCGGCAGTCACCGTACACCCCGCTGCCTTCTACATCGCGGCGAAGCCCGAAGGTGAGCGCTTCTTCTGGCGCGCCGGCGAGCCGCAAGAAGTCAGCCTGATTGCGGTCAGGCCGTACGGCGAGCGAGTTGCCGGCGTAACGATCGAGGGCACAGTAGTGCGCCGCGAATGGCACCGCGTGCGTCGGGAACGGCGCGGCCGCATCGAGTACGTCGGCGAGTGGGTGAGCGACACCGTCGCTACGTGCGCGCCGGTAAGCGCGCCCGAGCCCGTGCCGTGCAGCGTGACACCGCGCGACGGCGGCTCCTATTTCCTCAGTTTCAAGGCGAGTGATGCACAGGGCCGCGAGGCGGTCACCGGCTTCTACCGCTGGGTTGTCGGCGAAGACTGGGTTCCGTGGTACGACAAGACCCAGTTGAAGATGGACGTGATCGCCGACAAGAACCGCTACGAGGTAGGCGACACCGCCACAGTCTTCATCGCCTCGCCGTTCACCAACGTCGACGCCTGGGTGACGGTGGAGCGTGAAGAGATCATCGAGCAGCGCAATATCCGCATCACATCCGGATCCACGACGCTTCGCCTCCCCATCACGGAAGCTCATGCGCCTAATGCTTTCGTCTCGGTACTGGTGGCACGGGGCCGATCAGAACCACCCGGACCACCGGACGACCCCGGCAAGCCGACGATCAGGGTCGGCTACGCAGAGCTCCGTGTGACCCCCGAGGTGAAGCGCCTGGCTGTGAACTTGCAGCCTTTACAGCTCGAGTACCGCCCCAGGGACACGGCTCGCGTAGAGATCCACGTGCAAGATGCGAACGGCCGCGGCCAGCGGGCCGAAGTCACCCTCTGGGCGGTTGACCAGGGCGTACTCGCTCTCACCGGATTCGCGACCCCCGACCCAGTAGATTTGATTTACCGGCCGCGCGGCCTGGGCATGGTGTTGGCCAGCAACCTGGTGGCGGTGGCGGAGCAGGTCGCTGTGGCCGAAGCACTGGCGAAGGGTGCACCGGGTGGTGGCGGTGGAATGGATGTCTCTGGGATCCTCCGCTCCCGCTTCAAGGTGACGCCCTTCTTCCTCGGCTCGGTCGTCACCGACGCCGACGGTCGAGCCGAAGCTTCGGCCGAGCTACCCGACAACCTGACCACCTTCCGCGTCATGGCCGTCGCGGTAACCGAGGGCGACCGCTACGGCAGCGGAGAGGCCGAACTCTTGGTCACGCTCCCCCTCCTAGCGCGGCCTGCCCTGCCCCGCTTCCTGCGCGAGAACGACGAGTTCGACGCCGGCGTGGTGGTCAATCACCGCATGGGCGGCACGCCAACCGTAAAGGTGGAGACCGAGGTCGAGGACGTTCGCCTGCTCGGAGTACGCGAGCGCTCGCTGACTCTGCAGGCAGGCCGGGGCGCAGAGGCACGATTCCGCTACAAGGGCTTGGCTGGCAGCGACAGCGCCACTTTCCGCTTCAAGGTCTCCAGCGGCGACGAAGCGGATGCGGTGCAGAGGCGGATCGCGATTCGCCCCGCGTATCACCCCAGGGCGCACACCGCCGCCGGCGTCCTCTGGGACAATACGGAGCACACCGAGATCGTGCTCCCGGCCGGGATCGATCCCGACCGTTCCACGCTGGAGATCAGCGTCGGCGGTTCGCCGCTCGCCTTCATCCGGGGAGCACGCAGGCAACTGCAAGTCTACCCCTACTACTGCTCCGAACAGGTGGCCAGTTCAGCGCTCCCGATCATCGCCTTATACAGGGCTCAGAAGACGATCGGCCAACCAATGCTCAAGGGTGATCCGGAGGCTGAGATCGACGAAGCCGTTCGCATCCTCAGCCGGCGCCAGCGGGTCGACGGCGCTATCGGGTTCTGGCATTCGGACGACTGGACCAGCCCCTGGTTGAGCGCCTACGCCGGCCAAGTGCTGCTAGAAGCCAAGGCGGCGGGCGCAGCCGTAAACGACACTGTGCTGGATCGCCTCGCCGGGTTCCTCGAGGCGAGCCTGCGGGGCGAGCGGATGGTGCGCTCGCCGCTCGTACTTTGGTATCACTCCAACTCGGCGCTCTACCTAGCGGACCAGGTCGCCGCAGTCGACTTCCTGAGCCAGGTCGGACGGCCTTCGATGCCGGCCGAGAATCGACTACTGAATCGCGCCGGGCAGATGCGCTGGGAGGACAGAGTACGACTCGCCGAGGTCATCGCGCGCCGCGACGTCATCGCTGCTCGCCGATTGCTTCAACCGGCCTGGGCGGGCGTGCAGGTGGAAGGTCGCCGCGCCTCGCTTCCCGACACGATCGTTCACGACCGGTACTTCTACTTCCGCTCGACGGCCCGACCGGCGGCAAGGCTGCTCAGCGCCACGCTCGCCGTTGAGCCTACTCATGCGTTGGTGAGCCCGCTGCTCGCGACGCTCGTCTCGCACGGTAGGGTGGCGTCGCGCCGCGCCTGGACGACCCAAGACTACGGCGCCATTGTCCTGGCGCTGCTTCGCTACGAGGAGTCCCGTGCAGGGTCGACTGACCGGACGGCGCGTGTCGCCGCCGCCGGACGCGAATTGGCGGAGGTGGCGACCGGCAGCGCGGCTCCGACCGAGGTCGAAACACCGCTCGGCGGCTTGCTCACCGATCGCGACGACGGGGATAAGTCACTCCGCGTGTCCCTCGCTGCTCGAGAAGCGGGAGGGCCAATCTACTACTACTTCACGGTTCGTGAAGTACCCGTCGAGCCGCCCGTCCGGCCCGGCGATAGCGGGATACAAGTCGAGCGTTGGTACGAGCTCTACGATCAACCCGGCGAGCCGGTCATCAACGTCTCGGCGGGCGATCTCGTGCGAGTCCGCTTGCGCATCACCGTGCCGAACGAGCGCCATTTCTTCGTCCTCGATGATCCCCTGCCCGCTGGACTGGAGGCTGTCGACATCAGTCTGCGCACCGAAGGTGAACTGGAAAGCGCCGATCAATACGAGCGTGAGGCCGAGCCGGAGGATCCCTGGTGGTATGGCAGCTGGTACTACGGCTACTGGTCGCCGTTCGACCACCGCGAGCTGCGAGACGACAGGGTGATCTATGCTGCAACGGTTCTCTGGCCCGGGACTTACCAGGCGAGCTACGTGGCCCGGGCCACCACCGCCGGGAGCTTCAGCCGACCGCCCGCTCACGCGGAGGAGATGTACAACCCCGCGGTGAACGGACGAAGCGATGGCGGCTCGTTTGCTGTGGGCAACGGGCGCCCGTAGGTCGCGCGGAACGACGGGGCTCAACTCGACGATGAAGATCAAGCGCCTTCGCCGGATGGGTCGACGAGCGGCATGGGTCTCCTCCATCACCGCCGCCTCGCTTCTCGCTCTCGGCGTCGGGCTGGCCGCGTGGATCGCCTGGCCGCTCCCACCCGAGTTGGCGGACCCCGGGCCCGTCCCCAGCCTTTCGATCCTCGATCGGCACGGCCTCCTCCTGCGTACGACTCGGGCGCCCGACGGTAGCCGGGGAGGTTGGATACCGCTCGCAGAGATCGACCCGGACGTCATCCGTGCCTTCCTCGCGGTGGAGGATGAACGCTTCTACGACCATGGCGGCATCGACGCGATTGCCATAGCACGGGCCACGCGCGACAACTTGCACGCACGGCGGGTCGTCTCCGGCGCCTCCACGATCACGATGCAGGCGGCGCGAATGCTGCGATCCATGCCGCGCTCCTGGCCGGGCAAGTTGCGACAGACTATGTGGGCGCTTCGCCTGGATGCTCATCTCGACAAGCAGTCTATCCTCGAGATTTACCTCAATCGACTGCCGCTCGGGCAAGGGACCGTTGGAGTCTCGGCGGCTGCCGCGCTCTATTTCGACGCGTCGGCCGCCGAACTGAGCCTGGGACAGGCGGCTCTGCTGGCGGCCCTGGCACACGCGCCATCAAGAGACAACCCTCTCGTCGCCCCTCAGAGTGCGGCGACACGCAGGGCATTGGTGCTCGCGCGGCTGGCGGACCTGGGCTACGCTGACGGCAGCGAGGTCGCCGCAGCTCTGGAAGAACCGCTGATCGCTCGAACGAACCGTACGCCATTTCTCGCGCCCCATTTCACCACTCGGATCCTCCAGTGGGCGGAGGCGCGAGGCGAACGTCTGGGCACCGAGTGGCAGACGTCACTCGATCTGGACCTCCAGACCGCGCTCGAGGCGGAGGTACGCCACACGATCGACGTGCTTTCCGACCGGCGCGCGCAGCAGGCTGCTGCTGTGGTCATCGACAACGCATCCGGCGAGATCCTCGCGTGGGTCGGCTCCCCCGACTTCTGGGCCGACACAGCAGGCCAGGTAGACATGGTCGTCTCGCGTCGGCAACCCGGTTCCGCGCTCAAGCCGTTCTTGTTCGGACTCGCCCTCGATCGCGGGTTCACGGCGGCGTCGATACTGCCCGATATTCCACTCACCTACAAGACGCCCACCGGCGCGTACAGTCCCCGCAACTACGACCGCCGCTTCCGCGGGCCGGTCCGCGTTCGAGAGGCCCTGGCCAGTTCCTACAACGTTCCCGCGGTCGAACTGGCGGACCGCCTCGGTCCCGGAGCCCTTCTCAACACGCTCCACCTGGCGGGCTTCGCCTCGCTGCAAGCGAGCGCCGACCACTACGGGATCGGTCTGGCGCTAGGCAACGGAGACGTCACGCTACTCGAGCTGGCCAACGCCTATCGCAGCTTGATCGGCGGTGGCGTGTGGAGGCCGTACGTGTGGCTTGCACCGGGCTCCGGCGGCGCCGCCGCCGAGTCGCCAGTCGAGAGGCGCGTCCTGTCCGAGATGTCCGCTCACATAGTCCTCGACATCCTGAGCGATCCCGTCGCCCGCATCCCGGGCTTCGGGCTCGATACGCCTTTCGAGTTTCCCTTCCCGGTGGCCGCCAAGACCGGGACGAGTCGGCGTTTTACGGACAATTGGGCGGTAGGTACCACGAACGCTTTCACCGTGGCAGTCTGGGTAGGCAACTTCAGCGGACGCCCGATGGCCGGAGTGAGTGGTATCACCGGCGCGGGCCCGCTCCTGCACCGTGCAATCCTCCAGACCGCACGTCGATACCCGCCCGGCGGACTGCACGGACCAGGTGATGCGGGGGCGGTACCTATGGAGGTCTGCCGACTCTCAGGTTTGCTCGCGCATCCCGAATGTCCAGCCCGAGTTGAGTGGTTCAAGCCCGGAACCGAGCCCGATCACGATTGCGACTGGCACCAGGCCGGTCATCTGGTGCTCCCGCCCGAGTATACCGAGTGGCTCGATCAGCAGGGCGGTGACAACGCGTTCGCCGCCGCTACGGCCACCGGCTCAGGGAACGGCGTGACTTACGCAGAGCGCTTCCGTATTGTCACACCACAGGATGGGGACCGTTACGCCATTCCGGCGAACACCGATCTCCGCTATGCCACAATCGCGCTCCGCGCAGTCGGCCGCACCGGCTCCGGGCCGATTCGCTGGTGGGTCGATGGGGTCGAGGTACCTGGTCCGCGTTGGCAACTTCAGCCCGGAGCGCATACCATCCGTGCGCAAGCCGAGACCGGCGACTGGGACGAGGTAAACATCGTAGTCGACAAACCGCGAGGTGCCCGATGAGGACAGGCCTACTTCTTGTCATGCTCCTGTTCACCGTAGCCACAGAACCCGCAGACGCGCAGGAAACGATGAAGATCTACATCTCCGCGGACATGGAAGGCGTCGTTGGCGTGGTAACCGACGAGCACTTGGGCCCGTCCGGCTTCGAGTACTCGAAGGCCCGCGAGTGGATGACCGCCGAGGTCAACGCGGCCATCGATGGTGCCCGAGCCGCCGGCGCCACGGAGATCGTCATCAGCGACTCGCACGGCAACGGGCAAAACCTCCTGATCGACAAGCTCCCGTCCGACGTGACGCTGATCCGCTCGTGGCCGCGGCCGCTTCTGATGATGGAGGGGATCGACGAGACTTTCGATGCTGCGATCTTCATCGGCTACCACTCGAGCACCACGAATAGCGAGGGGGTACGCGCACACACCATGTCTTCCGGCCGTCTGGCCGACATACGGCTCAACGGCACTTCGATGCCCGAAGCCGGGATCAATGCGGCCATCGCCGGCCACTTCGGAGTTCCCGTGGTAATGCTGTCGGGAGACAACGCGATAGTCGATGAAGCTCGCGCGCTGCTGGGTGACATCGAGGGCGCGGTGGTCAAAGAGGCGATCAGCTTTCACTCGGCGAAGACAATCATGCCGGAGGTAGCCTACGACCTCATCCGCGAGAAAGTGAAGACGGCTATCGAGCGCATCGACGACTTCGAGCCCTACGAGCTCTCCACACCGGTCACGCTCGACGTCCGCTTCAAGAATTACCGGCCGTCGGAAGTACTCGCGTACCTATCAATCGTCGAACGAACCGACTCGCATAGCATACGCTTCATTGGAACGGACATCATAGAGGTTTCGAAGTTCCTGGAGTTCATAATGCACTACGACGGATCTCTCGCCCCGTAACCTTGGCGCGATCGTTGATTCAGTCCCGGTTGGGGCCCATCTTTCTATAGACACGTGTCGCGATTGGGCCCCACCGCAAATCAACGCGTCCCGACGGAGGTCCTTGGTGAAGCGCCTCTTACAACTGCTCTCCGAGATTCATCGGCGCTTCATCTGGCAAGCGTTTGCCATCTATCTGCTTGTTGCCTTCGTTGCCTACCATATCAGCGTGCAGATCGCGCAGACGCGTGATTTGCCCGATTGGTTCATCCGAGTGGCCGTAGTTCTGCTGGTCATAGGTCTGCCCATCATATTGACCACAGCCATCGTGCAGGAGGGGATTCCCGCCATTGGACGATCCGACCCTGCCTTGCGCGTAGAAGCAGATCTCTGGCACGGCGATTCCTTCGCCAAGCGCACCGCTGGCCAAGGCGGCTTCTGGCAGATATTCACCTGGCGCAACGCGCTTATGGGGGGAGTCGCGGCGTTCACCCTCTGGGCCATGGTCGCAGCCGGGTGGCTGATCCTGGCCGAGAAGATCGTTGACGAAGTGCAAAACGCCGAACAACAGGAGTCCACGGTCGACGGAGAGCACTGAGGCAGCCACGGCCGCGCATCTTGTGCCGCTCCCACCCGGCTGCCAATTTTCCCGGCCAATCGTAATTCGTCAGAGCTTTCTCGAGGTCACATGCACATATGCTAGCTCGTCTTCTAGCCGTCATCTTAGCGCTCCACGCCCAGCAAACCGCCGACACCCCACTCACAATCGAACTGTACCGTGAGCTCAAGCAACTCTCGGACGTCCAGGTCTCTCCCGGCGCTGCCACCGTGGCGTTCACCGTAAGAGATGTAGAGACGGAGGCGGACAGGTATCGGACAAACGTCTATATATGGTCGGAAGCGACCGCGCGGCTGGTGACCCCGGCGCGGTCGGGCGCACACTCGCCCCGCTGGTCACCCGACGGGGTGACGTTGTTCTTCCTCGCTCCGGGGCGGTCGGTGACCGGCGGAGGGACGGCACAACTCTGGTCGATCCGCGCAACGTCCGGTGCGGCCCCATCTCAGCTCAGCCAACTGCCGGGCGGCGTGCTGGAGTACGGCGCGGCGCCGGACGGCATCGTTTGGGCGCTTTCCAGTGAAGACGACGGCAGCCGCGGGTTCTGGCGTATCGCTGTGGCCGACGGTGCAGCCGCGTACGTGTGGGGTGGCGATCCCGGCATTCGCGAGATGGCCGTCAGCCCGGATGGCCGCTCGATCGTCTTCAGTACCAACGGGACCGGCGCGCCCGAGGATTACGACGGCTATGACCTCAGAATCCTCGATGTCGAGGCACGCAGGCCACGAGAGCTCACGAGCCGCTCCGGCTCGGAGGTCGCGCCGACCTGGTCACCGGATGGGCGCAGCGTGGCGTTTCGGGCTCCTCAGGACCCGTCCGTACCATACTCGCAGGCGGACCTGTTCGTCGTTGACGTGGCGCGCAGGACCTTGGACAACCTCTCCAATTCCTTTGATCGAACAATTCTCGATCATCGCTGGCCGGGCGGCGGCGACATCTTATTCACGGCTGCAGTGGGCTTCGACACGCACCTGTTCGCCCTTCGCCGGGACGGTTCGATCGAACCGGTCAGCAGTGGCGAACATACAGTCGGCGACTTCAACGCTGAGAGCACCGGTGCGACGGTCTATTTCGTTCACGAATCGCCGACGGAGGCGGCCGAGCTGAGGCGGATTGATAGCTCTGGCTCGGAAACGGTGACGTCACTCAATGAGCTCGCGCACCGCTGGCGCCTGGGTCGGCAAGAGGTTGTTCGTTGGCAATCGCCGGACGGCTTGGCGATCGAGGGCTTGCTGGTCTACCCGGCTCGCTACGAAGAGGGCCGCCGTTACCCGCTCCTGGTGGACGCGGATGCCGGACCGCTGAGCCGCGCGAGGAACGTGTTCGACCAGCCTTCCTTCTACCAGCTCTTCGCCGCCCACGGCTACGCGGTGCTCGCCGTCAACTACCGCGGGAGCAGCGGATACGGAGAGAGCTTTGGAACGGCGCGTAGAGCGGACCTGGCCGGCGGCGACCTCGTCGATCTCTTGACCGGCATAGACCACGTGATCGACCGGGGCGTCGCAGATTCCACGCGTCTCGCCATCTTCGGTGGTGACCGCAACGCATATGGCGCCTACCTGTCAACCTGGGCGATCACCCAGACCAGACGATTCCAAGCGGCTACAGCGATCTACGGTGCGGCTTCGCCGGGTTCGCCCGCCGGCGCCCACGCGATGACTCCGGACCGCGCCCTCATGTCCAGCGGGTACCTGGAGCAACTGGAGAGCGAGCGATCGCCGCTCGACTCGATAAGAAGCGTGCGAACACCGCTACTCGTATTCGAACGGGACGCTCGAACGCTGATCTCCAGATCCCAGCGCCTCTACAATGCTCTAACCGAGCTCGGGCGGACCGCCGAGCACGTGGCTCTTGCCGGCGACGCTGCACCGCCGACTCCAGGAGACCGTACCGACCTCTTCTTCCGGCAACTCCGCTGGTTCGATAGATACCTCAAATTCGCCGGGGCCGACCTGTTCGACTTCTATCTCGTCGGGGAGTCGGTGCCAGGACCGGGCGGCTGGCAGTTGCGCGTCGAAAGCGCCGAACGGCGCTCGGACTATTCGGGGCTACGGCCGGAATCGGGCAAGTACCTGGAGATCACCTTGGCGCTCGAGCCCAGCGCGACGGCCTTGAGAGAAGGGTCTTTGCAGGATTTCGAGTTGGATCCAGAAAGCGCCGTATCTCTCATCGGTCCCGATAGCAGGCTGCGGCCGTTCGCCGGCACCGTCACCGTGCTATTCGGGAGCGAAACCCTGGTCATGGGACTCCCAAGCCCGATCAGAGTCACGGCGACGGGAGCGGACGGCGCTCCGACCGCTCTCGGCACCAGGCTCGCATTTGAGATCTCGGAGACTGCTGCCGAGTACCGGCTCAGTGTGACCGGCTTCGTGCCCATCAGGATCTGGGTCGCCGGCAACGACTAGGAACACGGAGGGAAATCTTGAAAAGGCGGCATGTCACCTTGCTGGTCGGCGGGTTGATTATCGTCGCGGCGATCGTCTTCGCCGGACGCCTACCGCAGCACGGAACCCACTTCGGTTTCTGGTCGGTCTTGCCACCGTTCGTGGCGATCATCCTCGCCTTCGCGACCCGCGAGGTCGTGAGCTCGCTGTTCATCGGGATAGCGCTCGGCGGCGTCATCAGCGGCAAGCTCAACATCGTCCAGGAGTACCTGATCCCATCGATCGGCAGCGAGGCCTATGCCCTGATCCTACTCGTCTATCTGTGGGCCCTAGGCGGTCTCATAGGCCTCTGGACTCGGACGGGCGGCGCCCAGACGTTCGCGGAATGGGCGGGCAGCAAGATCGTGGTAGGGCCGAGGACCGCCAAGTTCTTCGGCTGGCTCATGGGGATCATCTTCCACCAGGGTGGTACGATCAGCACGGTGCTGACGGGGACCACGGTGCGACCGGTGTGCGACAAGCACCGCGTGTCGCATGAGGAGCTGTCCTATATCGTCGACTCAACCGCGTCGCCAGCCGCTACCCTCATCCCGTTCAACGTCTGGCCCATCTACGTAGGCGGGCTAGTGGTCGGAACGGTGCCTTTCCTATCGACGATGCCGGAGGCGACATACTACTTCTTCAAGGCGCTTCCGTTCAACTTCTACGCCTGGTTCGCGATCCTCTTCACGCTGCTCTTCTCCATCGAGCGGATGCCCTTCCTCCCCGGCAGACTCTGGGGCAATGTGCCGCTGGTAGTGGGCCGCAAGATGTCCAACGCGATGCTGCGCGCTCGGGAAACAGGTCAACTCAACCGAGAGGGTTCACAGCCCCTGACGTCCGACGAGCTCACGGTAGTGCGCATTGCGGAAGGCTACCGTACCGGACTGATCGATTTCTTCGGACCGATGGGAACTTTGCTGGGAGTCGCGATCATACCCTACCTCTATACGTTCTTCATCCTCAGGTCCGAGTCTCCGACCCTGCTCATCGCCGAGGCGTTTCTGCTCGCCGTGCTGGTCGGACTCGCGATAGCGCTGGTTAAGGGGATGCAACTCAAGATCGCGATCGGAGCGATCATCGACGGCTGCAAGGGCGTTACTATCGGCGCCATCGTGCTCGCTCTCGCTGTCACCCTGAAGAGCGTCGCCGATTCGGTGGGGACAGCGGACTATATCATCGACGTGACTTCGGGGTTCCTGACCCCGGTCATCGTCCCGGCCCTGTTCCTACTCCTTTGCATGGTGATCGCATTCTCGACCGGGACTTCCTGGGGCACGTACGCCGTCGTCTTCCCCGTCGCCATGCCGCTGGCCTTCTCGGTCAGCCAGGACCCGTTCTTCTTGACGCTGTGCTTCGGTGCGGTGACGGGCTCGCTACCGGCTCGGACTTGATGGACCACGTGTACACGCAGATACCACTGGCGCTCACAGCCGCGGGGTTGGGTGCCCTGCTCTACACGGCGCTGGCCGCGTTTGCGCTGTGAACTCGGGCATGACAGTTAGGCGACCTCGGACGGTCGCCTAACCGCCTTCCAGCATCCGGCGCCTGCGCTCGCGTAGGTCTGAACTGGCTTCGGCGTCGGCGTTTAGTCGGTACTCGTAGCGGGTTCTCGTACGGACCGTCACCTCGCGCGTGATCTCGCGGTCATCTCGTTCGAATACCACGGTGAGTGATTGGCCGGCCGCATCGGCGTACGTATTCTTGAACGCGTCGCCCCAGTTCTCGTCGTCCACCTTCACGTTCCCCACCCACTTCAGGTGATCACGCAATCGCAGTCCGGCTTGGGCGGCGGCGCTCCCCGGCACCACTTGGCGCACTACCATGCGATCGTCTCTTCCCATCGCGACCTGAACCCCGAAGAAGGGCTCCACGATGGTGTCCGCCTGGAACTTCAGCGCGGCCAGCGCCAGCGTCTCCCGGTACGGCAGCGGCTCCCGACCATCGACGTAGTCGCGGAAGAACGCTGCAGCCGCCTCCTTGCCGACGTGCTCGCCCACGTAAGAAAGGAAATCGTCGGTCGTGAAACCATCGCCGCGCAGGTAGTGCTCGCGATACAGCGTCCTCATCACGTCATCGAGACTGCGCCGATCTTCGGTCGCCGTGCGGATCATGATGTCGAGGAGCAGGCCCAGCAGCGCTCCTTTGTCGTAGTACAGATATCGGTCGACAAATGTCGGATCGACCCACGTGTTCAGGCTGGCGTCCTCGACCGCCTCCCGCTCGGGCTGTCCTTCCACTGAGATGATCCACTCCCGCACCGCGAGCAGAAACTCGTTTTCTCCCCAGAGACCGGAGCGCGTGAGTATCAGGTGGGCGTAGTAGTCGGTGATACCTTCCGATACCCATAGCAGCGGCGTGTACTGCTGGCGATCGTACTCGTACGGCCACAGCGCCGCCGGCCGGATCCGCTTCACGTTCCAAGCGTGGTAGTATTCGTGTGAAAGCAGTCGATAGAAGAACTGCCGGAATGTATAGACGGGGTGCTCGAAGATCGCGGCCGGCATGACGTCCAGGTGCGAGTTGGCGTGCTCGAGACCCCCGGCGTAGGTGATCTGGTCCTCCTCTAGATAGACGAACACGGTGTAGCGGTCGTACGGTGGTTCGCCGAACAGATCGTGGCTCGCGCTTGCAATCTTGGTCAACGCGGCCAGGGCCATCTCCTTCGCGCGGCTCCGCCTTCCCTCGAAATAGCTCTCCGGATAGACCGCCATACGGATCCAGCGCGAGTCGACCGCGACGCTGTCGATGCCGAAGTGACCCACGAACGTTGGGTTGTCCACCAACTCGTGGTAGTCGTTGGCCACGTAGACGCCGCCTTCGTCGCCGTCGGCCAGCTCCGTCGCCACCTGCCACCCCTCGGGAAGCTCGAATCTCACCCGAGCGGAGAAATCGTAGCTCCCCTCCGGATGGACGAAGAAGTTGGTGCCGTTGAAGTACCCGAAATCCGGCTTGAGCATGCTGCCGCTCAGGCTGACACTATCAGCCAGAAAGTCGAACGCAACGCGAACTCGTTCTGCGCCCGGAGAAATGATGCGCCACGTGTCCGCGTCGACCTTGTCCCAGCGGAGAGCGCTGCCCTCACCGGTGCTGACTTCGAAATGCCGCACGTAGCGGGCATAGTTCTCCAATTCGTAGTGGCCCGGCGTCCACGCCGGCAGTGAAACCAGAAGGGTGTCTTCCACAACCGATAGCACAGCTTCCACGTGGTACAGCTTGCTGGCGGGGTCCTCGACCTTCACCAAGTACTCGACCGACCCCTGAGCCCGGCCTGCGACGGGGGATAGGGCGATTAGCGCTACCGCTGACAAGCCGCGCCATTTCTCCATCCAGCCAATCTCCTTCCTGAGTTCTTACGGTCGGACTTCATCCTCCCGATTCACCAAGCTATCGTCACGCGAGTCCTTTTCAATTGCCTGTTAGCACGACGCCCGCTTATTGTTCCCTGCACGTCCGGTACGCGCCGGCCGAGTTCAATCAAACCGCTGAAAGCTCATCATACTATGGCTCACGTCAGTCTGTACGACCTCACCAAAGAGTTCGATGACACCGTGGCCGTCGCCGACCTCAACCTGGAGATCGATGACGGCGAGTTCATCGTCTTGGTCGGGCCATCCGGTTCCGGCAAGACCACGGCGCTACGCCTGATAGCCGGGCTCGAACGGCCGACGCGAGGATCGATCGTCATCGGCGAACGCGAGGTTACCGACGTGCCTCCGCGCGATCGTGACATCGCCATGGTGTTTCAAAACTACGCGCTTTACCCACACATGAGCGTCTATGACAACATGGCGTTCGGCCTGCAGGTACGCGGCCACGCTAAGGGTGAGATTCGCGAGCGTGTCGAGGGGGCAGCGGAGATACTCGGCATCGGCGACCTGATGCACCGCAAGCCCGGTCAGCTATCGGGTGGCCAGCGCCAGCGTACCGCCGTCGGCCGCTCGATCGTCAGGCAGCCGCAGGTCTTCCTCTTCGACGAGCCGTTGTCCAATCTGGACGCCAGCCTCAGGGTCGAAATGCGGGCGGAGCTATCGCAACTGCACCGGCGACTGAACGCCACGATCATCTATGTCACACACGATCAGGTCGAAGCGATGACGATGGGACAGCGCATCGCGATCATGAACGAGGGGCGACTCCAGCAGTGCGCCGAACCGTTGGAGGTCTACAAGAACCCGGCCAACGTATTCGTCGCCGGCTTCATCGGCTCGCCGTCTATCAACCTGTTCTCGGGGGCGCTATCAACCACGGAGGGGGGCTGGACATTCAAAGGCGATGCGTTCGAACTGCACCTGCAGGCCTCGGAGTCACCGCCTGTCGTCGCAGCTACGCTTGGAATACGACCCGAAGATTTGAAGCTCGCTGATGATGACGCCACGTTCAACGCCACCGTGCGCGTCGTCGAGCCCGTCGGTAGTGAGATGTACGTGCACCTGACGGCCGGCGACGGAGCACGGGTCGTGGCGCGGGTACCTGCGGACTCGCACGTCAGCGTGGACGAGAGCGTGAACGTCGAGATTCCCACGGACAAGATCCACCTCTTCCGAGCGGATACCGGCGAGCGGGTCGGCAGATGAAGAGAGGCCTCGCGCTCGTGCTCGCTGCCGCGCTAGGCTGCAGCGGAGGGTCCAGCGACCTGACGGTGCTCCGAGTGATGGCTTGGGCGGGCCCGGACGAGCGAGAGATCGAGCAGCGCCTTCTGGACGACTTTCGCGACCGGCACCCGAGTATCCGCATCGAGTACGAATCGATCTCGGCCAATTATCGAGAGCGCCTGCTCACTTCGATCGTCGCTGGGTCTCCGCCGGACGTGGCGCTGCTCGACAACGGGACGTTCGGTGCCGCGCCGTTCATCGCCCGGGGAATGTTGGTGAACCTGGCCACTTATCTAGACCGAGTCGGCGTGGACACAGCCGCCTACTACCCTCAGGTCCTCGAGATCTTTCGCAGGCCCGGAGGGCTCTACGCGTTTCCGAAGGACTTCAACCCCATCGTCGTCTATCTGAACGTCGATCTGTTCGAGGAGGCAAATGTCCCGCTACCGGACGCGAACTGGACTTGGGACGACTTCCAGCGAATCGCGAAAGCTCTCACACGCGACCTCGACGGCGACGGTCGGAACGAGAGCTTCGGCACGAGAGTGCGGCGTGCCTTCTATCTCTGGCAGCCGTGGATTTGGGCAAGCGGCGGCGATGTGCTCAGCCCGGATGGCACGCACGCCACCGGCTATCTCAACAGCCCCGAGACCGAAGCGGCGATTGAGTATCTGACCGACCTCGTCACAGTCCATCGGGTCGTCCCCGCCGTGGATATCCAGCGTCTCGAACAGGGAATGGACCGCAACCTCTTTCTCACCGGCCGAATCGGCATGATCATGACCGGGCACTGGTGGCTTCCCAGGATCCGAGAGTACATCGAGCAAGAGAGAGTCAGGGTCGCGGTCCTACCGATCCCTCGCTACGGCGAACGCGACCCGGTCACGGTCATCTATGCCGCCGGCTGGGCCGTGCCCCACAATACTCGACATAAGAAGCTCGCCGTCGAACTGGCGGCACATCTGTCATCTCCACAGGCGCAGCTCACGCGAGCCGAATACGGCCTCGCGATCCCATCTCTCCGTGCCGTTCACGAGGCGGCGGCAGACGCTGACATCTATGGGCTGGAGGAGGCGTTCCTATTCGCGGCACGGCACGGCCGCATGTCCTGGGGGTCCACGGTCGAAGACTGGGCACACGTGGAAGTACAGCTCCCCGACATCTTCGACCGTATCATCTTTGCGAACGAGCCGATCCACGAGGTCACGACGGATATCGCAGCTCGAATAGACAAGATCCTCGCGGCTTCACCGGGAGGGGGCTAGGCAGCACATGAGCCGCCTGGACCGTGCTTTCTTGCTGCTAGTCGCCCTTCCGGCACTCATCTTCGCGGCCGGCGGGATCTTCGTGGCGCACAGCAGCCGTGCTGCCCTCGGTTCAGACCTGGATGGACACATGGCCGGGCGCGCGGCGGAGTACCTGCGACAGGAACGGCGCAGCATGCAGGCGCGCCTCCACGATTCCCGGGACTGGCTCGCGGAAAGCCGGGGTGACTTGGGCATCGAGCGCTTCTCGTTCTACGAGGACACCTTACGTGTCGGCACGCTGCCGTTGGACTCGATGCCTGTTCCGTTACGCGCCGCCGCCGAGCAGAGCGAGGCGATGCTTGCGGCGGCGCAGCGCGGCCAGACGGTCCTGGACTTCGTTAAGATTGACGGGCGCCCCGTGTGGCTGGCATACGTCCCGCTCCCTGACAAGCTCGCCGTCCTTTTACTGACGCCGGATCGCCGCCTAGCCCGACACTTCCATCAGCGTACCGGATACGAGCTCGCTGCCTACTACGACGACGCGTTGGTCCCACCAACCGTAGGCGACTGGCCGCACGAGTTGCCGTCCGCATTGCACGAATCCCTGATTGGCTTTGACCGGACCGTGAGTACCGAGTTGGCCGGCTTCGAGGTAGCGGCCGCGCCCCTGAAGGACTTCGATGAATGGGACGTCATCGGGACCGCCATCGTTAGGCGCGGCCCGGGTGCCCCGGCGCTGCCAATCGCGCCGCTGCTGCCGATGGCCGCCATGATCGTGGCGGTCGCTCTCACGGTCATCGGCGTGTGGCGAGCGGCCTCCGGCCGCAGCCGCCGATCTCACCGAATGGGTTGGGGCTTCGCACGCGCATTGACGCCACCCGTACTCGCCGCAGCATGGCTCGCCGCGACAGACGCACAGATTTCGGCGCGCGCCACAGACACCCTGCTGGAACTGAGCGGCGCCGCCGTGTCGGCCATCGACGATCCGCTGACACTGCCGACAGACCAGCTTGCCGCGCTGGCCGGCGTAGACGTCGCCGTGCAGCGAGGCAGCTCGGTAATCGCTTCCAGCGTTGACTTGCCGGAGAGGACGCTAACGGGGCTGGAAGCTACCACAGGTCGCCTCCGCAGCGGCAGACTAAGGGTCGCGTATCGAGCGCTCGACATGCCCGCCGGTAGGAGGCTTGTTCTTCTGCACGCGCCGCTCGAGGATTCCCGCAAGAGTGCGCTTCTCTGGCTTGCCGGCCTGTACGCGCTACTGGCGGCCGGTGTTCTCGTCTTCGCCAGCCTCGCGTCGGTGGCCGAGAGGGGCTTGGAGTTGCGGGAGGCGATCACCGCCTGGTCGTTCATCGCGCCGTCGCTGGCTCTATTGCTTGTTTTCTCCGCGGCACCTCTCCTTTTCGCGTTCTATCTGAGTTTCCACGGCTGGAACCTGCTCGAGCCCGCCAAGCCCTTCGTGGGCGTGCAGCATTACGTCGAGTTGGCGAGCGACGGCCTGTTCTGGAACGCCGCGAAGAACACGGCGATCTATTCGCTCTACGTACCGGCGACGATGGTCATCGCTCTGGCCGTGGCGATCCTGTTGAACAGGCGAATCAAGGGCGTGGCGATCCTGAGGGCGATCTTCTTCTTGCCTTATGTCACCAGCTTCGTCGCCATCTCCATCGTCTGGCAGTGGTTGTACGACCCCGATTTCGGCCTCCTCAACTGGGGGCTCGGCCTCATGGGGCTGGGACCTATCCCGTGGCTGAACAGCCCGGCAACAGCGCTCTTGGCGCTCATCATCATGGCCGTCTGGATCCACATCGGATTCCAGATGGTCATCTTCCTAGCCGGTTTACAGTCGATACCGAACGAGTTCTACGAAGCGGCGATGATCGATGGTGCCGGCCCTTGGCGGAGGTTTTGGAAGATCACGCTCCCTCTGCTCAGGCCCACTACGTTCTTCGTGCTGGTCACGTCGATTATCGGATCGTTTCAGGTCTTCACGTTCGTCTACGTGATGACAGAGGGAGGCCCGCTTCACGCCACCGATGTCATTGTCTACCACATATATCAGAACGCCTGGCAGTTCCTGCGCATGGGCTACGCTTCCGCTATGAGCTGGGCGCTCTTCGCCGTGATCTTCGTGGTCACGTTGCTGCAATTCCGGCTGTTGGGACGGAGGATGGCACCGAGTTGATGGACGAGGTGGACGTGAACGCCCGCAATCACGAGAGCGCTGCAACCGTGGCCGAGGCACCGGCGCGCGCGACCGCAGCGAATCGCCGACGGATCGGCACGGTGTTCACGTACGCTCTGGCCATCGGGCTCGGCGCCACGATGCTCGTTCCGTTCCTCTGGATGGTATCGACATCGCTCATGACCGAGTTCGAGGTCTATCAGTTCCCGCCCCGCATCCTCCCGGCGAAACCGCTCTGGAGCAACTATCCCAACGCGCTCACCGCCGCTCCCTTCGGCCGCTTCTTCCTGAACTCCGGGGTCATGTCGCTCTTCATCGTGTTCGGCCATCTGGCGACCGCCTCGACCGCCGGCTACGCCTTCGCACGCTTGCGCTTCCTCGGCCGCGACAAGGTGTTCATCCTCTTCCTAGCTAACCTGATGGTGCCGGTGATCGTGCTGCTGATCCCGCGCTTCCTGCTTGTCAACGCTATGGGCTGGGTTGATACATATGCCGGACTGATCGTGACCGAATTGGTCGGTGTCTGGGGCATCTTCCTGATGCGGCAGTACTTCCTGTCGATACCGCGCGACCTCGAGGATGCCGCCCGTATCGACGGCGCGAGTGAGTGGCAGGTGTTCTGGAGGGTGGCTTTGCCTCTATCGAAACCGGCACTGGCAACGGTAGCGCTGTTCTCTCTCGTGGAAACGTGGAAGAGCTTCCTCTGGCCGCTCATCGTCACACGATCCATGGCGATGCGGCCCGTGGAGGTGGGCATCGCCGCATTTCACGGCCTATACATACGGAACTGGCCGTTTCAGATGGCGGCTGCCGTCACCGCGGTCGTGCCCATCCTGATCCTGTTCCTATTCACCCAGCGCTATTTCGTGCGGGGAATTCAAGTGGCTGGCCTCAAGGGGTGATCTTCGTCAGGCGAGCCACGTAGCCGCCCAGCTCGTCCCAGAAGACGAACTCGCAATCAAAGTCGGCAGCAGCCGCGTGCGTCGCCAACGTTGCCGAATCGATATACAACTCACGAAACGGGGGGCCTCTCTCTCCATTATACTCGAGCTCGATCCAAGCCTCTCCGTAGTACGCACCGTCCTCCTGCAGGGGAACCTCGACGGCTGCCTCGTCTGGTTCGCCGCTCACTCGGCCTGGACCGGAATCGACGAGAATCTGAGCGTCCGGGCTCATCAGTCGCGGCACATCTTGCAGAAATAGGTCCAGCCCTTCGAGCGTGCCGAGTATCCCGGTGCCGTTCATCATCATCAAGATCGTATCGAACGGGCCCGCCTCGAACTCTCTGATGTCGGCGAGCCGTGCGTCACGCGCTCCACGGCGCCGCATGATCTCAACCGCATCGGGCAGCACGTCAATGGCGCAAACGTCGAAGCCGCGGTCCTGAAGATACAGGGTGTGAACGCCGGTACCGGCTCCCACATCCAGGACGCGGCCGCGGCAAAGGTCCAACGCGGCGTGCTCGAAGGAAAAGAGATCGTCGGGCCCACGAAAGAACACGGCGACCGGTATCTCCTCATGTTCGCCCAGACTGCTGTGCAGGATGAGTGAGGCGTCGGAATCGCCCGCGAAATAGTCTCGCAAAGCCCGAGCATGCGGCTCCCGCGGGTGTGAGTATGCCACGGCATGGCCTCCGCTGTTGCCCACAAATTCGGAGCTAATCTGAAGCGTGGCTCGTTTGGATCGCAATACACAGCTGAGTAAAGGAGACGGCTGGCGAAGGCGACCCCGCGTCGCCCTTCCTTTGATCGGCGTCTATCCGAGCCTATTATGGTTCCCGTTACGCCTTGCGCACGCGACTCCTTGCGAAAAGTCCTATGAACCCAGGAGAGGTCAGAATAGTCGGCAAGTACAACCGCGTCGGTCTGGATCGCGACGTGGCGGTGATCTCGTCATCCGTCGATATGGCAGGCGCGAGGGCGACCTTTCACCACTACCGGGAGCGCGGTCTGTGGAGGGTCCTTCTTTCGGGCAATCCAGACGCCCCGACCCAGGTCTTCATAGAGCGCGCCTTTCCCCGCTGGAGGAACGCGGCGAAGAAGTCGTTCCTGATCCCCAACCAGGAACGTTTCCCAATGAGACATATCGGCAGGCTCGACTGGATTGATGCCGTGCTGACCAAAACAAGACACGCTACAGAGATCTTCTCCCGCTATCACGAGTCGGTAATCTACATTGGCTTCACGTCTCCGGACCGGAGAGCCGATGAGGTACAAAAGGACTGGAGACAGTTCTTGCACGTTGCTGGGCGCAGCACGGTCAAGCGAACAGATGTCATTCTGGAACTGTGGTCGCGCCATCCGGAATGGCCGACGCTGCACCTCGTCCAGAGTTCCGAGAACGCGCCGCACACGGTGCCGGCGAATGTTCAGCTCTATGCAGGATACCTGGATGACCACGAACTACAGCGACTTCAGAATCGCTGCGGGGTCCATCTGTGCCCGTCATTGTGCGAGGGTTGGGGCCACTACATAGCTGAAGGTCTGTCGTGCGGTGCCATTGTACTGACGACCGACGCACCTCCGATGAACGAACTGGTAACCGAGGAGCGAGGACGACTGGTGGCCTGGGACCGATCGGAGGCACGCCACCTCGGCACCTGTTTCTTCACAACCCCCGCTGCCATTGAAGAATCGATCGAGGATCTCCTGTGTACTTCTGAAGAGCGGCTCGTCGAAGTCGGCGATTCCGCTCGGGCATGGTTTCAAGAGAACGACGTGAGGTTCCGCCATGAATTCCCGAAGATACTCGCGGATTTCGACGTCGGTGCGGACTAGTCGAGGCGAGGCGGCTGAGCTGGGTTGCCGGAGCCCGAAGGCGACAGAAGAGGCATTCCTCCAGAAGTGCGAATAATACTCGCGAACTCGGCCCGGGATCCGGATAGCGGATTCGCTTCGACTCTCGAACTGAGCCAAGGCTTGGCGGATCGGGGACACGAGCTGACCATTGTGTGCCATTCCAAAAGCACAATCGCAGAGCAGTTGGCCTCGGATACCCGGTTGACGATCGCACCGCTGGCGAACCGTGTAGAGCTCAATCCATACCGGGCCCTGCAGCTCGCGAGGACCATTCGTCGCAACGAACCCGACATCGTGCTCGCCGAGAAGCGAAAGGATCTCATGTTCGCCGTCGCAGCCAGGCGCCTGGGCGGCCGATTCCCCATCGTGCACCGGCTAGGAGGGCCGGCCGAACTCGAGGACAGCCCGATCTACAGACATCTTTGGGGCCGTGAGCTCCAGGCCATCATCGTCCACTCGCACACGATGCGCGACCGAATGCTGCAGGCCATATCCTGGCTAGCCGATGTCCGCGTCGAGGTGATCCATAACGGCAGAGACATTTGGCGCAACCGTCCGCTGCCAAAGCTGAGAGAGCCCATGCGAGCCGAACTCGGCGTTCCTGAAGGCGCGTTCCTGGTGAGCTTCCACGGCGAACTCGAGCCCCCCAGTGACGTCGACGTACTGGTGCGGGCGGTCGCCGAGCTACCTCGGCATCTCGAAGTCCATGCCTTGATCGTCGGCACCGGGCCGCTGTTGGCGGAGACCCGCCGCCTAGCGGCAGAGCTTCGTGCTCCCGTCATCTTCGCTGGAAGTCGGACGGATATCCCAGAAGTGCTCAGCGCCGCGGACGTAGCGGCTCACCTCTCTACTGCGGAGGACTTCTCCAACTCTGTGATCGAATCGATGGCGTGCGGACTTCCGGTGATCGCCAGCGATGCTTCGTGCCACCCAGAGCAGATCGAAGACGGCGTCCAGGGCGTGCTCGTTCCGCCGAATCAGTGGACCGGCGTCGCCGATGCAATCCGCTGGCTGGCTGGTGACCCAGAGAACAAAGAACGAATGGGAAAGGCTGCTCGCGACCGCGCGACGGCGGAGTTCGGCCTGGAGCGAATGATCGATCGGTACGAGGAATTCCTGCGGCAGACAGTGGACGCCTATGCGGCCGCTGAAGAAGGGGACTTTGTCAAACCGACTTGAGGAAGAACAGGCTCAGCTCGATCGGCCGCCCAAATATTTCCCGACAGCCAGCTCGAACTTCTCACGCACCATTTCGACGCTGACCCGGCCCATGCCATCGTAACGATACTCCATGCTGATGGGGTAGTCCTCGCCGGGATGACGGGCATAGCCGTCGACGATGAGATCGAGATACTTACGGTAGGGGCCCGTACGCTTGGGGTTCGTGTAACCGAACAGCCCGACGACCGGCGTCTCGAGGGCTCGGGAGATATGCAGCGGGCCTGTGTCGGGACTGACCAGGAGATCGGCACCATCGATCAGGTAGGCCAGGCGACGCAGATCATCGCTCAACTCGTTCAACGGCTTCGCCCTGGTCAGGCCCAGTACCTCGGCGGCGCAGGCCCGCTCACCCGCGGACGGTCCCCCGATGACAACCGTTTGGAAACCGAAATCCTCTTCGATGATCTCGAGCAGCCGCGCGTAGCGTTCCGCCGGCCAGTCCTTTTCCGGCTTGCTGGTCCCGAGCACGACGGCACATACCGGCTTCCCGATCGCCTCGAAGAACCGCTGCTGCTCCTCACGCTCTTCCTCCGTGATCACGATTCCCCATTCCGGCTCGCCGTGCGGAACGCCGAGGTAGTCGAGAAACTCGAAGTACTGGTCCTGGACGTGCTGGTTCTCGTGCGGCGGGATTCGTTGCGTCGTGAACAGCCAGTTCAGGTCACGGGCGCGACGCCGGTCGAACCCCAGCTTGACCGGCGAGCGCGTGAACCACGTCAACACACCGGCCTTGAAGTAGACCTGCAGGTCGATCACCAGGTCGAAGCGATGACGCCGGAGTTCGGCACGCGTGCGAGCGAATGCACCCACGCCCTTCAGGCCGCGCTCGCGCGTGAAGAGGATGAATTCATCGATTGCCGGGTGATTGTGAACGAGTTTGTGCGGCACCGGCTGGATGATCCAGGTCAGATTCATCTCCGGAACCGCGCGACGGAGCGCGTTCGCCACCGGCAGCACGTGCACCGAGTCGCCGATGGCGCTCAACATCACTATCGCGACGCGCGGATTGTCCGCCGCGAGTTCAGGTCTCAGCATGCCGCTCGCTGTACCACGCCACGAACCGCTCGAGCCCCTTCTCGATGGAGACTTTCGGATCGAACCCCAGCAGCTCACGCGCACGGGTGATGTCTGCCCACGTTCGCGGCACGTCGCCTGGCTGGACGGGTAGGTGTTCGATCTCAGGCTCGACCCCGACCGCTGCTGCCAGCAGGTTGACGAGCTCGTTGACCGAGACACTGCGCCCAGCCCCGAGGTTGATGATATCGAAGGCCGCGCTCGCCTCGTCCTCCATCCTGTGCAAGGTCCGGACGACACCGTCCACGGTATCGTCGACGTACGTGTAGTCGCGTGGAGCGGCACCGTCCCCGTACACCGTGATGGGCTGTCCAGTGATCAGCAGGCTCGTGAACTTGTGGATCGCCAGGTCGGGCCTCTGCCGCGGACCGTAGACGGTGAAGAAACGGAGGCAGCAGCAAGAGATGCCGTACAGATGGTGGTAAGCGTGACACAGTAGCTCGCCGGCGCGCTTCGTCGCCGCGTACGGAGAGACAGGGGAATCAGCCGCCTCATCTTCGCTGAACGGTCGCCGGTCGCTACGAGCGCCGTACACCGAAGACGACGAGCCGAATATCATCAAGTTCGCACCCGAACCTCGCATCGCCTCCAGTAGACGCAGCGTGCCCATGACGTTGACATCATAGTACTCCTCGGGCTGCGAGAGCGACGGGCGCACGCCTGCCCGCGCTGCAAGATGGATCACGGCCTCGGGCCCGGCTTCATCGAACAGCCCCTCGAGGAATTCGGGGTCGCGAAGATCGCCCTCAGAAAAACCGAACCGCGAATACGATCGCGCTTTCTCGAGGTTCGACTCTTTGATGGACCGCGCGTAGAACGGATCGAAGTTGTCCAGCCCCCACACGGTGTACCCCTCGTCCAGAAGGCGCTCCACCAGATTGGAGCCAATGAACCCGGCCGCGCCGGTCACCAGCACACGATCGATTCGTCTGTCGTTGTTCATCTAGGCGGTGTAGGTATTTAGAATTGCCACTTTCGTCGGCCCAAGTTAACGACTTCCCAATGTTCCCGACAAACCGTCAGCAGGCCAGCGCACCGCGGACGTCGCTCTCCGGCGAGAGCGACCAGAGGCGCCTGCGGCGGCACGGCGAGCCGACGATCGAGCTTTGATGGCTGGACCTACACCGCCAGTGCGTCTGCGGCCATCTCGTAGTCCTCCGGCCGTACGTAGAGGACGTAGCCGAAACTCCCTTTGCCATCGGTCACGCCACTGGACGCGAAGACGTTCACCTTCGCCTCGTACAGCTTCTCGTGGATTCCGGCTAGGGCTCCCAACTCGTCATCGCCGTGGACGAGCAATGCCCGGTGCGGTCCGTCCAATTCGAGTCCCGCCCTCGTGGCCTCGTTCGCCATCTTGAGTGCGTCTTCCGGAAACAGGGCAAGCTGAGTGTGCACGGGACCGATCGGGACCGCCGTGAAGGCGAGCAGGCTCAGACCCAGATCGGCGAGCTGCGAGAGCAACTTGTACGCCTCGCCTGGCACATCCTCCACTCTGGCATAGAAGTAGTCGACTCGTCGAACCTTGACTGGCATAACATCTCCTTTGGGCCAACAGGCCCGCTTCCTCCTCGAAGGACCAGTTGACGATCGGCATCACGGGCAGCGAGCCGCCTTGCAAACTTGCCACCAGCTGGTAGGTCTCGCTGTAAACTGCGTTTGCCCGACGCAATCGCGCTAGGGGCATCGTCCGCCAGCATACACTTTTCCCTCGGGCAAGATGACAGTCGTTACCAGCACGACCGGCGAAGCGAGACGCCTGACCGAGTCCGCCGCGCTACCGTAGCCGATTCCCGTCGGTGCCTAACCCTCAGCCAGGCGATAGGCGAACACACGATTGTCGAGGAATGTCGGTATGATCAACAGATTCTCAGTGCGGATGTACTCGAAATCGGCACTGTTCACGCCGTCGCCCATCGTGTCGAGAATCTCTACGACTTCTCCGACAGGCGAGATCACGTACGTCTGGCCCTCCCAGTGCGAGACGACGTAATTGCCCCGATTGTCTACCCTGATGCCGTCTATGATACCCGCGCCCAAACAGACGATGTTACGGACGCTCTTATCGCTCAAGTTCACGGCCTTCAACATCCCGTCGCCCGAGTTGCCGACCAACAATTCACCATCATGAACGAAGAGGCCGTTCGCCCTCACGATCTCCTCACTGCCCAGCCAGACCTCCGCCTCGCCGTCCTTGAACCGATAGATGCGGCTGTCGACGTGCGAGGATGGGCGAGTGTCGGACATGTAGATGCTGCCGTCGGCGTCGATCGCGAGGTCGTTCAAGAAGTCGGAGTCCGGTATCGGATACCGGTTCAAGATTGCACCCGTCTCGAGGTCGATTTCGGTAAGGACGCCACGCTCGGTGGTGTAGAGCTTGTCACCATAGATACCCATGCCGGTTGGCGCGTTCAGCTCCGACACCCATCTGAGTTCCTCGATCTCGCCGTCCAGCGCGACCTTCGAAATGTAGCCTGTGAAATCCGGGGTGGCCCCGTAGCGATTGTCGAAGCTGCTAACGTAGAGGATCTCCCTTTCCGGATCGTACAACACCGATTCGGGCGTCAGGAACTCCTTGGGCGTCTCCCAAGCTTTGGTGATCCGCTCGTGCTCTTCGAGCGGCCGCTCGAGCGCCGGCTCCGCCCGGGCCATGAACCCCCACCCGCCAAAGGTCTCGGTGACCATCATGAGGATCTCGTTCAGCCCCTTCTCCAGCGTTACGTGAGCAGCATCGTTCAGGCCGACAATCCCCAAGAAAGAGGGATCCCGGTGCTGGTATGCGCTGTTCCCGGAGAACACCTTCTTGCCGTTCAGGAACAGGTCGACCTCGTCGCTGTAGCCGAAAGAAAGCTTGATCTGCTGCTTCTCGTCTGATCGAACGACCGTTCGCGCGAGCACCAAATCAGGATCTTGCCCTGCTCGGCCATGGTAACGTGAGATATCTACCAGACCCGACTTCTCGGGCGTAGCCTTCTGCCAATTGGACATGAAAATGGCGTAGAAGTGCGGGTAGTTGTCCCGGTTCACCCGCGGCGCCGGGTACACGCGTGAGATCTCCCAATCCATCAACGTGCCAGGCGGCGTTTCCACTGCGGGTGGCTGCTCGAAGGCCAAGTCCTCGTCAGTCCGGTAGCTGAAGTTCGAGAAACACGCGGTCATGTTCCTGGGACCCAGCACGCCCACCGTACCCTGGCTGATCCCATGCTTTAGGTCGGTGATGACGAGCGTCGGGTTCGGGTCATCGCCGATGAACACGCGTGCCTGTTTACCGTTCACCTCCAGCTTGAGATGCATCCATTCACCGGCGGGGATCTGGGCCGCCGCGGTGTAGCCTTCACCGTTGTAGAGCTGCCAACCTGCGATCCCGTTGATCACCGGCGTGTACTGGACGGCGTCTGGGTAGAGGCCGGCGCGGTGGGGCCGCACGTATATGCGCTCGTAGTCGCGCTCCGATTGCATCCGGAAGATGAGCCCCGGATAGGAGCGTGATCCAGAGACCGCGACATCGACCTCGATTACGCCGTTCGTGAACGCCACATCGCTCAGATACGCAGCGCCGGATAGACACGGGCGGCCGTAAAGCTCCGTCACCCCGGCGTTCACCAGGTTCCAGCGATCGGATTCGAATCCAATGACGTTCTCCTGCGCGCTCGCCGACCGTGTCAGCAAGGAGGCAGTCAAGATCAGGAACAGCAGATACGTGAGATCGACGACTAGGAAACGACAGGCATTGAACGACCGAACGCGAACGGCTGGATGGCAGGGCGGACGCATGGGTTTCTCCCCGTCGACTCGTGAGAGTTACTCTCGCGCCGACGATTTCATGCGTCCCACCTGCCCGCTATAGACTGACTACGCGCGTATCGCCGGCGAAGTTTCGGTTCTGTCCGCAACTCGACCTGGAGCGGGAGACAGCACGCTCGCGGCCCTTTGCCACGCTCGCTGTCAACAACCCCTAAGGTACTTTGGCCTAATGGTCAGATGGCCTCTGTGGTCATACAGGTCCGCAGAAGTCAGCAGTGTCTCCTCGAACGGCTCGAGAGGGGATGGATCTCCCTCTTCGCACCACATGTCGGCGGGTTGTTCGGGGCGCACCCGTACCGATCCGTCGGTCACCTCGAGTACCACCATGTCACCCACAGCCGTGCGGATGATCTCTCCTGCGTAGAGCCGTTCCACCCGCGGTTCTTCAGCCCGGCCGATCTGTACCCAGACCGGCCCGGGGAATGGGTCCTCGGGCAGCAGGAACCAACCGTCTTCCCGTTTCAAAAAGGGCTGATGAAAGTACGGTCCGTAACCCCAATCCCGATCATAGAGGTCCGGAGGGAATGGCTGAGCGCGAGTCTCTCCGGCTGGCACGTAGTGAGCGGTCAAGCCGCTCCCGGGCACGGCGGAGACGATGACGGTCCCCAACCGTTCGGCACCCGGGTCGGGTTCGCGCATGACCGGGAAGGCGAGGATCATCGGTGATGTCTTCTCAGCCTCGCACTTGGTCCACTCCTCGATCCGGTCGACCGAAGGTCGGCCGCAAAGAGCGGACAGGCGGTTCTCGTTCTCCAGCCAGCCCAACGCGGGGGTCGAGAAGAGGCCGACCCAACCCGGCTCCCGAGGCCTGGTCTCTTCCTGCGCGAGCAACTCTCCCGGCGGACTCGCGAGGAGCGCCATCGCGCAGAAGACGAGTAGAGTTGATCTGGACATGTTCCCGAAGATGGTCCTGTTGAGTAGCCAAGGCCACCCGAGTAGGCGCTTGTTGCGCCGGCGCCGCCCGCCTTATAATCCGATCCTGGATCGAATTCAAGCCAAGATCGCTACACCCAAGAACCGAGGGCCCATCATGATTCCTCGGAGCACAGCGCTCATCGCAGCCCTGACGATCCTCGCCTGCCAGGCGCCGCCACCCGACCGTGAGACGCTTCACAGCCAGCTACCCAACCGGCCGTACAGCGGCGTCGTTCGCGCGGGCGACACCTTCTACTTCTCCGGCAAGGTCGGTGTCACCGACGAGACCCGGGCTATGACCACGGGAAGGACCGC
The DNA here is from genome assembly GCA_039588015.1 of Gemmatimonadota bacterium. Classification (GTDB taxonomy): domain Bacteria; phylum Gemmatimonadota; class Gemmatimonadetes; order Palauibacterales; family KS3-K002; genus JASFMO01. The sequence goes on from JBDHAS010000013.1 coordinate 47,556, forward strand.
CGCCGAAGTCCGCAATATCATGGAGTCGTTCGGTGAATTGTTCGCGGAGCTCGGACTCGAGTTCAGCGACGTGGTTCAGGGAAGCGTCTTCCTGGCCGACGTAACCGACTACGGCGCCATGAACGAGGTCTACGGTGGGTATTTCCCACAGGATCCACCCGCAAGGACCACCGTAGCTGTGGCGGCGCTCCCCGGGGGCGCGAACGTGGAAATCGCGTTGATCGCCGTGCGCACGGCACCTTAGACCAGCATGGCCTGGCAATTCTTCTGGGACCTGGTGCTGGTCGGGATCGTGGTGCTGATCGCGACGCGAGTGGGCGTGGTCCTCGACCGCGACCAACGTTTTAGCACGCCCGTCAAATGGGCCATCCTGATCGGCCTTGTCCTGGCTTGCGCCCTCTTTCTGTCGCTGTACCGCCTGGCGGAACCATAAGGAACGCTTCCATGATTTCGATGTCCGCGACACGGCATGTCGTCTCGGCCGCGATGCTGTCACTGGCCCTCGCAGTTCAGGCTGCGGCGCCTGTTTTCGGGCAAGAGAAGGCGACGGCCGGACTCACGATGAAGGTCGACAAGATCTTCGCGGCGCTCGATCGTCCGAACTCACCCGGTTGCGCCCTAGGCGTCATCAAAGACGGCGAGTTCGTATACCGACGCGGCTACGGGATGGCGAGCCTGGAGTATGATATTCCGCTCTCGTCGAAATCGGTCTTCTACATAGGATCCACGTCCAAGCAATTCGTCTCCGCCAGCATCTTGCTGGCCGCGGAACACGGGCACCTGTCGCTGGACGATGACATACGGAAGTACGTGCCGGAGATCCCGGACTACGGCGAGACGATTACCATCCGAAACCTCATCCATCACACCAGCGGCCTGCGCGACTACCTGACGCTCTGGAGTCTGGCCGGCGAGAACATCGAAGACATTCACTCGGCCGATGATGCCCTCCAGATGATCGCACGCCAGAAGGCTCTCAATTTCGAGCCGGGAGATGAGTACCTGTACAGCAACTCTGGCTACCTCCTGCTGTCGGTTATCGTCGAGCGGGCGACGGGCGAGTCGCTGCGAGAGTTCGCCGAAGAGAACATCTTCGAGCCGTTGGGCATGGAGCATACACACTTCCACGACGACTACACGCACCCGATCCAAGACCGCGCGATCGGTCATTTCAGACGTCCCGACGGTACCATCGTGCTCAACATGAGCAACTTTTCTCAGGTCGGTTCGGGTGGCCTGTATACGTCGGTGGACGATCTCCTTCTCTGGGACAGGAACTTTTACGACAACCAGCTGGGGGAGGGCGGTCTGATCGAGCGTATGTTGGTGCGTGGCGTTCTCACTGATGGCGACACGCTGAGCTACGCCGCGGCCCTTCAAGTTGGCGAGTACAAGGGCCTGAGGACCGTGGCCCACGGAGGAGCCCTTGGCGGCTACCGAGCGCAGTTGCTCCGCTTCCCCGACCAGCGCTTCAGCGTCATCTGTCTGTGCAATGTCGCGCCCACGAATCCAACCAGCTTTGCGATGCAGGTGGCCGACGTATACCTGGCCGACCAGCTCCAGGCTCCAGAGGCACTGGCCGAGGCGGAGCGAGCTAGGCCCGCAACCGCCGTCGAGCCCTTCGAGCTCGACGAGGCCCGATTGCCCGAATACGTAGGCGAGTACTACAGCGAGGAACTCGACGTCCAATGGCGGTTCTTCGTCGAGGATGACTCGCTCTACATGGCCGACGGTCCCGACGCACCGTTCACGCCGACCGCTGAGGATGGGTTTAGACGCGGCGGACTCGTATTACGCTTCATTCGCGGCGAGGCCGGAAAGATCGTAGCCGTGGAGGTGGACTCCGGTCGCGTGAGAGGGATCGGCTTCGTCCGAACGGATGGATAGCGCAGAACCGGCTTGCCTCCCGCTAGAACATGAGCCGACTCACGACACTCGCCGCGCTGCACCTCGTAGCGCGGACGCTGAAGGCGAACCCGCTCCGCACAGTGCTCTCGACGCTGGGGATAGTGATCGGCGTCGCGGCGCTCGTAGCCGTGCTATCGATCGGAGAGGGGGCCGAGCGGTTCTCGCGGCAGATGATCGAGCGGACCACCGACCTGCACATCGTCATGGTCACTACCCGGACGACGGAACGTATCGGTGGCGTGCTTGTCCGCCGTGAAGACTACCCGGTTCTCACGTCGGAGGACGGCGCCGATGTGGCGGACCGCGTGGCGGGCTCGGCCCATGTCACCCTAATCCTCAGCGAACCGGCGCGCCTCACACTACTCGATGACACGACGCAACGGGCGGCGGTCATCAACGCCGTGGAGCCCGGCGCACGCGCCTTCTTCGAGGCGGGCTTCGCCGCCGGACGCTTCTTCACGGCCGAGGAGGCCGTGGGGAACGCTCCCGTCATCGTTCTGTCCCACGAGCTGGCCTCCCAATTCGCCGCCGACGGGCAGGTTGCGCCGCTGGTCGGGCGTAGCGTTCGCATCGGTGAAAGCGTGCGTCAGGTCATCGGTGTGCTGGAAGAAGAGGAAGGCGACGCGCGACCCAACGCCTACGTGCCGCTACAAGCCGAGCGCGGCCTTTTCCAAGCGCAGGCGGCTCCACGAGCACCGACCCTGCTGCTGAAGGCGGCGCGCCTCGAGGAGATCGATGACGTCCGGAGCCGAGCGGAGGTTTGGCTGTCGGAACGATTCGGTTCGTGGGAAGAAGACTTCCGCATCGAGATGGCAGCCAGGCGTGTGGAACAGGCGCAGCAGGTGATGCTCACGTTCAAGCTGATCATGGCCGCAATTGTCGGCATCTCGATCCTGGTCGGCGGCATAGGCATCATGAACATCCTGCTCGCCTCGGTCTACGAGCGAACCCGTGAGATAGGCATCCGCAAGGCGGCCGGCGCCCGTAACCGGGATATCCTGCTCCAATTCCTGGCGGAGTCGATCACCATCTCCGCGGTAGGAAGCGCCATCGGGGTGGTTGTCGGGCTCGTCGGAGCGTTCGGCGTCACCAACGTCATCCGGGCCATATCGGAAGCGCCGCTGGAGATGGCTTTCAGCTGGGAGATCGTGGTCGCGGCAGCGGCGGTCGCCGTAGGTGTTGGCGTCATCTTTGGCACGTATCCAGCGCGCCGCGCGGCTCAGATGGAGCCGGTAGAAGCGATCCGTTACGAGTGATGAGTGACACGACGCGCGCGATTCTGATCGAACGTCACGGCCCCCCTGAAGCCTTCGTTGAAGGGGAGGTGCCGCTTCGCGAGCCGGGACCGAGAGACGTACACCTCAGGGTCGAGGCCGCGGGCGTCAACTTCGCGGACCTGGCGATGCGGGCCGGACTCTACGGCACGGTGCCCGAGCGCCCCTACAGCCCCGGCTTCGAGGTCGCCGGCAGATTGGTTAGCCTCGGAAACGAGGTGAAGGGATGGCACGAAGGAGATCGCGCCGTCGCACTCATCCGCTACGGTGGCTACGCGCGCGACGTGGTGGTGCCTGCTGACAACCTGTTCGGGTACCCCGATACCCTGACACCTGTCCTGGCGGCCGCGATACCGGTCGTCTTCCTCACCGCCTGGGTCTGCCTGTTCGACGCGGGCAATGCACGCGAAGGGGAGACGGTGCTGATTCTGGGAGCCGGCGGCGGTGTCGGGACGGCAGCGGTGCAACTGGCCGTGCGGCGCGGGCTGCGCGCCATCGGCACGGCCGGCACCCCGGAGAAGCGGACGTTCGTGACGGACGAACTGGGCGCCGCAGCCTGCTTCGACTCACGCGGCGATTGGGAAACCGACGTCCGTGACTTGGTCGGAGACAGGGGCCTCGACATTGCCCTCGATCCCGTGGGCGGACGTGCGACCAGCGCCTGCCGCCAGTTGTTGGCCCCGCTGGGTCGCCTGGTCTTCTACGGGCTCAGCGAGGCGATGCCGAAGCGGAAGCGTAGCTGGCTCCGCGCGACCCGCGCCTGGCTTCGGACGCCCCGCTTCCACCCCCTCTCGCTGGTGGAACCCAACATCGGCGTGTTCGGCGTGCATCTCCTGCATCTGGGAGCGAAGGAGACTCTACTCCGACCGGCCTTGGAGGAGATATACCGAGCGGTGATCGCCGGCGACCTGCGGCCCGTGCTTGACAAGACCTTCCCGCTCGACCGGGACGGCGCTGTGGAGGCGCACGCCTATCTGCACGCCCGGCGTAACCTAGGCAAGGTGGTGCTGTCTACTCACGAGTGAGGGGAGGACCGACGACGAGCTGCGGCTGATCGCCCATCAATTCTCTACCTTCACCACCAGCCCGTGCCGGGCTCTCCCTTGAACGGCCCGACGATCTCCGCCGTCAACCAACCGCCGTAGAATCCACCCGGCTGCGGCGTTGCGCGTTGACCATCGACGTAGCAATCGACCTTGGAGGCATAGAAGGAGAAGTAGTCCGCGATCAGTTCGTACCCGGCCAATGGCTCGGGATACCTCCACGCCGCGCCCTCGATGAATCTCTCGCCGACACACACCGACCAGTAGTCCGCCTGCCCCTTCCACTCACACATGGAAGTCCGCGGAGACGACTCTAGATGCTCCATTCGTACGTCTTCCGGCGGGATATAGAACGTCGGCGGGCTGGCGGTTTCCAAGACGCGTACCGCGTGCTGAGTGTCCGCGACGACGACACCAACGCAGAGCACCTTCACACGGCGATCGTCGGGCTCGACGCGGGGCGGCCGGGGGTAATCCCAGACGGATTCCTGGCCCTTCCCCGGCTCCACGGCAAAGCGAGGCCGGCCCTCTCCCCGGTATTCCCACATCTCTCGCGCCCGGCGCAGGCCGGGCGGCAAATCACTCATACTTACACTTACGAGAGACCGTAACGTGACGTGTCAGGCGGGGACGATGCCACCGGCAGTTGTGCTTTGCAGCGGCCATCGCAGCATCGCTATCCGTCGGCACAGCGCGCGTTGCGGAAGGGCAAAGGCTTCTTTGGCCGAACGCCGCACAGCTAGAACGTGTACTCGATATACCGAGAGCCCTGCCCGTCCGGCACCGTCAGGCGCAGGATGATAACGTTCGCGATTGGACCCCCGTGCCCATAACTCCGCCAGTAGGTGTCTCGCAGCGGCGTCAGGTCGAACCGCAGCGTGCGCCTGATGATGGCATCGCAGGGATCGTCGTGGTCCTCGTGGGCGAGCAAGACGTTCACCTGGACAGGGAAAGACTCCATCCAGCCGCCCCAGGCCACGAGGTAGTACTCGTGCTCTGCACACCCGCCGCCATGTTCGACGTCGAGTGATAGGATGTGGCCGTCCAGCCAGAAGCCTCGCAAACCTAGTGGATCCTGAGGCCAGTCTTCGGGACGCGATTCGAAGTCGACGATGATGCGGGCGATGCCGTGAACGAGCTGGTCTAGCTCCAGCACCGCATGTGCTAGTCCTGCTGGCAGTGTGGTGGTGGCACCCTTGACGGTCGCTTCTCGGTCGCCGAACGCGAACAGTACTGTATAGTAGAACTGGTCACAGCACGGGTTGCCGAAGTCCTCTCCATCGAAGTCGATGATCCCACCGTCCAACAGCATCTGCGAGAAGTGGCGGACTTGATCCGGGCTCAAATGGGCAAGAACGTCGCCTGGCTCGAAGTCACAGAGGTTGACGCACGACACGCCGCGCGCCTCATAGGCAGCACCGTCCACAGCATAGGTGTAGTCCGCCCCGGCAATGCCGCCGGTCACACGGACCTCGATGTAGACGTTCTCGGCGACGGGCTCCTTGGGGTCAGAGCCGCAAGCCGTGCAGATCAACGTCCCGAGCACAGCGGCCGCGACGGTTCTAGCGCGAAAGTTCAGCTTCGGGGCAAACATAGTCCGATGTCTCGATACTCGTTTTCAGTTCTCCACGACGCACACCAGCAACTGGTCTCCTAAAGATAAACGCCTGACAAGCGATCAGTGTGACAGTTGCCTGTGATCCGCTGATATGCACGCCTGGCCAGCGCGCCTAGGAACCCCAGCCCCGCACCGGTTGTTATCTGCGGGCGTCGGCATCGGAAGACACCCGATGTACCACGCGGCGGTGTCACGTTTCGATGCAATCAGCTTGTATCCAGGTCGAATAAGGAAGTGAGGGTCTTCAATGCCCCACAGATGCCGTGCTCGGCTCATCCCTATCCTAGTGAGCTTCGCCTTGCTGGCGTCGGCTCGCCTGTCGGATCCTTTGCCAGCCGCCGCTCAGTTTCCTCCTGACACGCTGGAGAACCTGCAGGTGCTACCCGCAGACATCGAGGTCCGCCAGCTAATCAACACCATGCGCGGCTTCGCCCTCGGCCTCGGCGTGCGCTGCCAGCACTGCCACGTCGGCGAAGAGGGGCAACCGCTGGCGGAATTCGATTTCCCCTCCGACGAAAAGGCGACGAAACGAAAGGCGCGCGAGATGCTCCGCATGGTTATGGAGATCAACGACCAGCACCTCGGTGGCCTCGAGGAGCGCGGCGACCCGCCCGTCGAGGTCATGTGCGTCACCTGTCACCGGGGCCAGGCCCGGCCCGTGCTGATCGAGGGCGCGCTCAAGCAGGCGGTTGCGGACGGCGGGGCGGAAGCCGGCCTGGCAAAATACGGCGAATTGCGGGAACGCTACTATGGATCCCACACCTTCGACTTCAGCGAGTTCGTGCTCGTGAGCGTCGCCCAGGACCTCTGGGCGGCAGGCGAGCGCGAGGCGGCCGTCGCCTTCGGCAAGCTGAATCTCGAGTACTTCTCGGAATCCGGCGGCACCTACACGCTGCTGGGCCAGGCATACGCTGCGATGGGAGACCGAGAGCGGGCGATCATGCACCTGGAGAAAGCGCTGGAGATCAACCCGCGGAACCCCATGGCGCAAAGAACGCTCGATGATCTAAAGAGCCAGAACTGATCCGCGGCCCGGCAGAATTGGGCACCCGCGTAGTCGTCGCTGGTCAATTCGTCGCACGCCCGAGCAGCTCCCGTCGGACGGCAAGCTGTTTTTCGCTCGCGTCGGTCATCGGCTCGACTCGATAGGCGTACCGCGTGCGGGTACGGATGGTTGTCTGACCCGACATGCGCTGCCCATCGCGCAGGTATTCCAAGGTGAAGGGCGTTCCGACCGAATCGGCATAGGCGGCACGGAATTGGTCCGCCCATCCTGCGTCGGCCACCTCGACCACGCCCACCCGTAGTAACTGGTCGCCGGCTTGGAGGCCCGCCTCCGCAGCGGAGCTGCCGGGAACCGTGTTGTCCACCGACACCACGCCGGCCTGGCTGTAGTCGGGGAAGACGCCAAGGAGGGGCTCCACGATCGTGTCCACAACTAGGCTCACACCTGCCAGCTCCAACACCTCGGCGTAGGGCAAAGGCTCCCTGCCATCGATGTGCGAGCGGTAGAATCCCATCGTCTCGCGGTCACCGAGGTACTCGGCGACGTAACCCAGCAGGTCCTCCGTGGTGAAGCCGCGCCCGCGTTGGTAGTGATCGTGGTACAGCCGATACATAACATCGTCCAGGCTGTGCCGATTGTACGTCGCATCCCGGATCTTGATGTCCAACAGCAGGCCGATGAGCGCTCCCTTGCTGTAGTAGTAACCGCCGCCGATCGGGAGTGGATTGATCCACGTGGCGAGGCTGATGTCCTCGACGGACGCCTGGTATGGCTGGGTCTCTACTCCGGCAATGTTGCCCTGCATGGTCGACCAGAACTGTTCCTCGCTCGAGAGCCCCGTTCGAGCGAGGATGAGCGGGCCGTAGTAGCTGGTGAACCCCTCGGACACCCAAAGCAGCGGCGTGTACTGTTCGCTCTCGTAGTCGTAAGGCCACATCTCCGCCGGCCGGATCCGTTTCACGTTCCAGGCGTGATAGTACTCGTGTGAAAGCAGTCCGAACCCGAAGCCCTGACTGATCTGTTGCGCGCTCGCATACGCGGCGGCCGGCATGATATCGAAATGCGAGTTAGCGTGCTCGAGCCCACCGCCCGTGTTCACCTCCCCGGAGTGCAGATACATGAACGTGGTGTATCGCTGGTACGGCGGCTCGCCGAAGAGATCGTGAGAGTAATCCGCGATCCGCTGCAGCCCATCGAGTATGACCTCACGAGCTCGCTGGGGCACGGCGTCCGCCGGGTACATCGCCAGGCGAACCCAGCGTCCGTCCGCCTGCACGCTGTCGATCGCGAAGTGGCCTAGAAACGTTGGATTGTCCACCAGTTCGTGGAAGTCCGCAGCGGAGTACACGCCAGGCTCGCCGGTCTCCTGCAGCTCGGTCGCAACCCGCCAACCTTCGGGAAGCTCGAACCGGACCCGTGCCGCGAATTCGTAGTCCTTCTCTGGGTACACGAACAGGTTCGTGCCATTGAAGAAGCCGAAGTCGGGCTCGAGCACGCTGCCATCCAGCGACATGTTGTCGGCCTGGAAGTCGAAGCTCACGCGCACGTGCTCGGCGCCTCGGCAGAACACACGCCACGTGTCCTTGTCCGCGCGCTCCCAGCGAAGCTGCGAACCCCGGTCGTCGAACGCAGCAAAGTTGCGAGTGTAGCGCGCGTAGTTGTTTATCGAGTAGAAGCCCGGTGTCCACGACGGCAGCGATACCAGCGTCTCGTCACCCGCGGCGGGCAGAGTGGCCTCCACGTGGAAGAACCCAGAGTTGGGGTCGTCGACTCGGATCAAGTAATCCACCGGCGTTTGAGCGGCAGCTGGAGCGATGGGCGCCAACAGCAGCAACATGCTCAGACCTATGAACCTCGTGCTCATCGACACGCACTCCTTTCGGGGATCCTCTTGGCTAGCTCATGATTTTGACGCGTGCGGTCGATCGATGGTTGGCACTGCAGTTTGCTGGCTCTCATGGTGCGCAGCCCATAGTATGGTGCGAACTACGTCTCGACCGAATGGAGACATCATGAGCACACGCCTAACGCTGATCGGCCTTACGACGCTTCGAACTCGTCCGTTTCATGGCATTCTTGTGGGCGCGCTGGCCGCAACGCTTACTGGCCTCGGCGACCCAACGGGCTTAGCGGCACAGGAGGTCTGGCCCGACGACGACTGGCCGCGCTCGACGCCGGAGGCACAGGGGCTCGACCCCGCGCCGCTGTCCGAGCTTGTAGCCTTGATCCAGGAGGGCGAGCGGTTCCCTGACCTGCACGGGTTGCTGATCGTGAGGAACGGCTATCTGGTGGTGGAGGAATACTTCGCCAGCTGGAATCCGGAACTCCTGCACACGTTGCAGTCCGTGAGCAAGAGCTTCACATCGGCACTCATCGGCATCGCTATCGAGGAAGGCCATGTCAAGAGCGTTGACGAGCACGTAATCGACTTCTTCCCCCAGTGGCGCGACGAACTGGCTCAGGATCCGCGCTGGGCGGCGGCACGCCTGCAGGACCTGCTAACCATGCGAAGCGGTACCGATTACCACGAGCGTGGCCAAGATTCGCCGCACCACCAGTTGAACCGGACGCCGCGCGGCTGGGACCGGTTCTACCTCGACCGGCCCATGGTACGCGACCCGGGTACGTACTGGCAGTACGACTCGGGCGGAGTGATCCTGATGTCGGCGATGCTTAAGCAGCGGAGCGAGCTGCACGCCGACGCATACGCGGATCGCTACCTGTTCGCCCCCCTCGGCATCGAACGCTCCTTCTGGTACCGCAACCGAGAAGACCACCCGCACACGGGCGGCGGCCTCAGTCTGCTCCCCCGCGACATGGCCCGCTTCGGCCTACTCTATCTGCGCGGTGGACGTTGGCGCGACCGACAGGTGGTGCCGGCCAAGTGGGTTGAGGAGTCGACGCGCCAACACGTCGCCTTCGAGTCGACTCGCAGGCGCTCGACCGGCTACGCTTACCTGTGGTGGATTCTGGAGCCCGATCCCAACGGAGGAGGAAACGAGCCGATCTACGCCGCTATGGGGTTCCGCGCCCAGTACATCTTTGTGGTCCCCGAGCATGACATGGTCGTCGTTGTGACCGGTGGAACTCAGAGCGGTCGCGATCAGCGCCGACCGATCGAATTCCTCTACTCACACATCTTGCCGGCGGTCAAGCGCTAAGGACCCGCGAGGTCGATCAGGTCAGTGGGCGGCGGGTTGCGAGACCTTCTCGATAGCACAGATCCGCCGCGCCTCACCGTCGAGCGCCCACAGTTGCTGGCCGTCGAAAGCGAGCCCCTGGATCCCAAAGGGCTTTCCGCCCCAATCGAGCAGCCGTCCCTTCAGATCGCTCTTGATTATCGCCGGAGCCCAGCGATCCGCGTGCCAGACATCCTCGCCGTCTGCCGCCAGGCATGCCGGGAACGGTCCGGCCAGACATTGCATGCGGGGCTTCTCGGCTCCATCCGGGTGGATGATCGAGACGCAGCCCAGGAACCGGTCGCCGACGAGAATCTGCCCGGCCACGACCTCGGGATCGATGATCGACTCCATGTGTGCGAGCGATATCGTCTGCACTACCTCGCAGGTCTCGAGGTCCACCTTCTTCAGCTCCTTCGGTTCAGTGCCAACCGCGGCGAGGGCGCCATCCCACCAGGCGACCGCATGGCAGTTGTCGATCCCGACCCGGCGTAGTACGCGGCCGTCGGCGGGTGAGATGGCTGTAGCCTCCCTCGACGTGACGTTGAAGCTCCACAGGCTCTGCCCGTCCCACGTGAGCGAGAACCACATGCCTTCCGGCAGCGGCACTTCGCGCACAGTGCGCCACTCCGGTGCTAGCGGAGGCAGGTCCCTAAGCCGATCGAGGAATCCGTGCTTCTCGAGAGCGCGTATAGCGGGGAAGCTAACGCCACCAAAACCGCCGTCCGGATGTTGGCTGCGCAGAATCAGCGGAATCTGTTTCTCGACGAGCGCGCGAGCTTCCGGCACGTCGATCTGCCCCGCCGCGTCGGTGAAGCCCCACGGGTCGTTGTACGCGCAACAGCCAGCCTCGTTCATCTTTGATGTGACCTGCCTCAGTCCGTCCCGGACAGTCGCCTCGACCTCGCCGTAATACGCGCGCGCCGCCCAGAGCGCGCTCCAAAAGACCGCCGGAGTCCAAGGGCAACCTTCCCACGGATTGTTCCATACCTCCGGGTGCTCGGCCAGCCAGCGGACAGTGTACGTCACCTCGGGCTCGTCCTGTCGCCCCAGGAGACACAACACGTGCACTGCATAGATCGAGAGCGCCTTGCCGGACGGCTCGAACCATACGTCGGCGTTCTGGCCAGCACGCAACTGGCCCAAGACGGCTTCCGCCGCCCGCTGGACCTCCGGCCGGTCGTGCGCAGCGCCGTGTTCCAGCGCCTCTAGCAGCGTAGCGGCGGTCGCTTTGGAAGAGGCACCGAGACTTCCGTCCTTGCGCTGCCCCGCCAGGATCTCGTCCACCTTGGCATTGAGCTTCCTCTCGTCCCCGTCCAGCGGCTGACGATAAACCATAGTTCGCACCCGCGCCGCCGCGAGTGAATCATCGCTTTTGATCCAATCAGTCGGATCGTGGCGAAGGCCGTACTCTATGTCGTCGGACATCATTCACTCTCCTACTACCGGGCAAAGCCGCAATTCGCTGGCGCCGGCTACAGAATGCGCATCACCTATCGCGTGCTCATCGGACAGTCCTAAAGCTAGGTCGTTCGCCGACGACAAAGAAAGAGGAACTCGATCATCAGGATAAAACCCGCGAATGGGCATCATCGTAGTGAGATGTGGCGAACACGTGGCTCGAACGCAGCGGCAGGCCGGGCACCGCAAGTCCGGGGCGACAGCGGAGTGACATCAGACATCTTTGGGGGTACCCGTGAGATCCACCGTCGCCCTTGCCTTGACCTACCTCGGGGTTGCCGTCGCGCTCGTCGCGATGGCCGTCTACTGGCCACTCTCGGCCGCCTCTCCCGTACCGCGCGCCCTCGCGATCGATGTGGTCACGATCGTCTTCGTAGCCGGGCTGGTAGCATTTGCCTATCGGCGTTCTGTGAGCACGTGGGCAAGCTGGATACCGTGGACCGCCTGCGGCGCGCTGGTCGGCGCCGTGGCTATGGGCCCATTGCTGATCGCTCCCTGGCTGGCCCTGTCCGCCACGGCATTCGCCGTGACCGGAGTGATGATAGCACCGAAACGAAGGCTTCGACTCCTGCGAGGCCTAACCATCGTCATGGCTGCGGCGACGTTCAACTTTCTCCTCATTTACAACGGGGCGTTGGGAGAGGACATGCGTGCCACGCCCGCCGAGTTCGGCTCGACGGACTTCCGAGTTCACTCGCTTCTGAGCGATGTGGCGGTGCACGACGTTTGGGTCTTTCATTTGAACGGCGGCGGCGAAGGTCGCACGCTGAGCGACGTGCAGGTGGCGATGGCGGACCAATCGGTGGCCGAGGTCAACACGGCCGTCGCCGGCCTCGTAGGCGTTCGCATGCTATTGGGCCGAGCCTTCGGTTGGGATGATGAACGCCACTTCGATCCGTCGCTGTCATTCGTGCACCGGCTCACAGCCGACGACCTAGCGCTTTCGCAGGAAGAACCGGGCACTTCTCACGGCTTGTTCCGAACCGTCTATCGATTCGAGCGGGAGTGGCTGGCGGAGATGATGAACGTCACCGCCCACGCCTTCTTCTGCATGGCGCTGGAACCGAGCGACGACGGCTACACGCTCTACTGGGCCATCTACGTCAAGGACGTGGGGTCTGTCACTAAGCTTTACATGTCTCTCATAGACCCGTTCCGAAGATTGCTGGTCTATCCCACCAGCGTTGGTCGCCTCGAACGCAAATGGGCCGCAGAGTGGAGCCAAGAGGTTTCGATGTAGTCGGTCGTTCATAGCGGCTGTTTCGCCGAAGAAGTGGCTGTGATGATCTCGCCGTGTGGCGCACCGTGCCCGCTGCCATCCCCAAGCCTAGATTGTTGATTCACACAAACGGCGAGCCCCACTCGATCCCACACTACGCACAGGCGGCCCTGATGAAGCCACGCATCGCGCTACCGTTCGCCACCTTGATGGGCTTGGCGCTCTTGGCACCGCCGTCCCTCGGCGCTCAGGGGGTCCCCAAGTTCGAGATCGCTCGAAGCCCCATCCAGCTCGAGGGTCCGTCGCGCCTCGGGGTGTACCTGGGCGGTGTAGGCCGCGAGGCCGCGTTCTTCGGCTATGAGACCGGCGAGTTCGAGGCGTGGGCGTGGCCGGTGAAGCTGTTCCACGACTTCGAGCTCGGTTTCAAGATCCCCGACTACTCTGAGCCGATCTCGGGGAAGAACGTAGCGAAGCGAGTGATGGTGCGGCCGGAAGCGATGACCGTCGTCTATTCGCACGCTTCCTTTACTGTGACACAGCACTTCCTGGTCCCGCTGCACGAGCCGGGCTTGATCGTGCTCCTCGACGTTTCGGCCGTTCGACCGCTGGAGATCGTCGCCTCCTTCAGAGCAGACCTCGAACTCATGTGGCCAGCTGGAATCGGCGGCCAGTACGCCTACTACGACGCCAGCAACAAGCGCTTCATCCTCTCCGAGAGCCGTCGCGAGTACAACGCCTACATAGGCTCTCCGTTCGCGACCGAGGGTACGTCGCATCCCGCCCATGCGGCGCCGGACGCGCCTTCGGTCTTCAGAATCGAGGTCGACGCAGCCCGTATCGCACACGAATTCATCCCTATCGTCGTCGCCGGTGGCATTATGCCGCGCGACTCGGTGAACGCTCTCTACGACCGACTGCTGGCGGATGCGGAGGATTACTACGCTGAACGCGTCGAACACGCTCGTTGGCTCCACGAAGAACTGGTCTCGGTTGATACACCCGACGACACGCTCGACCTCGCGCTCGAGTGGGCCAAGGTGAACCTGGACGAGTCGCTCGTCTGCAATCCCGACCTGGGCTGCGGGATCGTCGCCGGCTACGGGCCGTCCGGCCGCGGCCGCCGCCCCGGCTTCGGCTGGTTCTTCGGCGGCGACGCATCGATCAATACGTTGGGAATCGTCGCCGTTGGCCACTTCGAACTGGCCCGGCACGCGCTGGCGTTCCAAGCCCGCTACCAGCGCGGCGACGGGAAGATGCCGCACGAAGTCACGCAGTCGGCGTTGCGGACCCGCGAGGACTGGTTCACGAAGTTTCCCTACGCATACTACCACGCCGATACGACACCGTACTGGATCGTCGCTCTGCACCGCTACTGGCTCGCCAGTGGCGACACCGCCTTCGTTCAGCAGCACCGAGACGCGCTGGTCAACGCGTACCGTTGGTGCGTTGAGCACGACAGCGATGGCGACCGCATCGTCGACAACACCGCTGGCGGGCTCGGGGCCATTGAGGTCGGCGGCCTTTCCGAGGGGATGCATCAGGACATCTACTTGGCTGCGGTCTCGGTCGAGGCGCTCCGAGGCATGGCTGAGCTGGCGGCGGCGCTGGGCGAGTCAGACCTGGCCCGCGAAAGCCGCTCCTACTTCGAGGAAGCGCGTGCGAATTTCGAACGCGAATACTATATGGAGGACGTCGGCCGCTATGCGTTTGGCATTCTCGAAGGCGGGAAGACGAACCCGGCGGTCACCGCCTGGCCAGCCGTGGCCGGCGCATTCGGACTACTGAATCCGCAGCACGCAGGGCCGACCCTAGACGCGCTTGCATCAGCCGAGCTGCTGACCGAATGGGGTGTGCGGCTCCTCTCGAGCGACCATCCGCTCTACGACCCGCTACACTACAACAATGGCGCCGTCTGGCCCTTCATGACCGGCTTCGTTAGCTGGGCGCTCTACAACTACGGTCGCGACGAAGCAGCTTACCGAGCGCTCAAGGCGAACGCCCGCACCACGTTCGAGGGAGCGTTGGGCCGCCATCCCGAATTGATGTCGGGTCAGTACCACCAGACGCTCGATACAACCGTGCCGCACCAATTCTTCGCCACCAGCATGATCCCGACGCCGCTGATACTGGGGCTGCTCGAGTCACGTAAAGACGTCGGCCGCGAGTAGCGACTACGCTCGATCCCCCGAACGCGCCTCAGCCCGGCGCCCATTCATAATCCCGCCGAGGCGAGGCCGCAGTGGTCCCTAACCAGCGAATGGCTCTCATCAGAGTCTGGTCTACGCCCCGCGATGATCGCACGGTAAGCGGGGCTTGACACGGGGGCCCAGTCAGGGCTACACTTTCACTGCAAGACACTTTGTGTAAGTGTTCTGCAATTTTATACAAGATCCGTATCTGTTTCAGCGTCACGGCCTCGGCTGTGGCCTCGCCGCTGCTAGCCTCACGGCGGTGATTGATCCTGCAGTCAGGCCACACTCATAGAGAGCCCCACGGTCGCCGCGCCTCCCTGCGGGAGGCGCGCCGGGGACTATTGTTGGCAACGGCTCTGGAGGCGGTACCATGACGCTGAGAAACTACTGGCGGATCGTGATCAGGTTCGGCCCCCCTTTCTGGACCCACGTCGACGACACGCACTCGCTGACGCCCTACCCGCAGATCCGAATTCAGCGCGAGGACGGCGGCCAGGACTACCGAGCCCATTACATGCATCCGCAGGACGGTCCTTCGCCCTTCCTGATGATGTATTCATACTGGTACAAGGACCAGTTCGTGACCTCGCTTCCAGTGGTCCAGATCGATCCGGCACTCGTGGTTCCCATTCCCCACCAGACAGAAGCCGGCTACGCCATCAGCTCCATTCAATACCATCTCGCGTGCCTGATAAATCTCGAACCTAGCAGCCTCGATAGCTATCTGAAGGAAAGGGCGATCGAGATCGTACCCGCATTCGGGGTCCGCGCTACCGAAATCCACGCTCATTTCAGCGAGTCGTCTGAGTTCGTCTCATTCTCTCGGCTCCGACTGCTTAGCGTTCGCCGACTTCTGCAGATTCGAACGCTGCCGTCCGTACGTCGGTGACCAGATGCGTCAGGTACCGTTTTTTGAGGCTCAGCACCGCTTCTAGCAGGTCGCCTCGCGGCCTCCTGCAGAGGCCGCAGGGTCCCATGACCAACAACACCTTCTTCCCCCCCTCGATCTCCTGCGGCAAGTTGCTCAACTGCGTCAGAGTCATCACCCCAACCTCAAGCTCTTCGCTCGGGATGGGACCGGCCCCATCGATCGGCTGCCAGAGCACGTCGCCCACGCAGCCACGTTCCTCCAGCTTCGCCACCTCTCCCTCCAACTGGTAGTCCAACATCAGGTTTTTGAGCTGGCTGTCCTTGTCCTTCCAGCTGCTGCCCGAGGTCACGATGATGTCGATCTCCTCCTCCCGCTCGAACGCCCTTTGCGTCGGCACGTGCGTCTTCCTCAGCTGTGCGATCATCTCCGCTGTGGGTAGAGCCGGGCCATGGAGGGAGACGAACTTCGTCTCGAGCGGCAGCGACGAGAGGAAGTTGAAGAAGGTGTTTGGGTCGGTCTCCGGGTGGTTGGCCTGGAGCCCCGTGACCATGGCGTGAAAGCAGAGTTCCTTAGGGAGATCCTTTATCGGCAGGTTTAGCAGCTTCGCGAAACTCTGTACGGTCCGTAGTACCGTCCAGCCACCCGCCAGCCCTACATGCACCTTCTTTCTATCGTAGGCCAACTGGCGCACCAATCGCAGCAGCGTCCGAGCCGCTCTGGCCGCTACCTCTTCCGGATCTCTCGTGTTTACGACCTCCACGCTTTCCAGCTTGGGGTGGTCCCAGCGGATCGTGTCGGCTCGGTTGTGCTCGAGAGGGGGCACGAACTCGAGCCAGCCCCTGAGGCCGGCGAACGAGAGGATCTTGTACGGCTCTTCCCGACTCAGGCTCCGGCCGACTTCCCGTTCTACCTCCTCGCGGATCTTCGTTCCGCTATGGCCCTTGCAGAAGCCCTGGCACACAGCGGCGATGACATCCATGTCCTCTTGCTCGTCGTAGGCCCTCTCGATGTCGGCGGGAGTGCGTGGCCTTCTGGGCATAGCGTTCTCCTCGTGGCTGAGCCCGGCGCTCGAAGGGCCCGGGCGAGGACACGTACCGGCGTAGTTGCCGAATCGATGGTCGGGGTCGCCTAATACTATCGACGAAGACTGACAGATTCGCAATACCGTCTGGACACGGAGCCGCGTCGCTCGCGCCGAGCTCCAGCTCCCGCCTACCCACTGCTGGCAGGCTCGATTCCCGCGAACCGCTCTCGGACCGGTGGCGTCGGACTGGCTTCCCCTTGCCGCCACATCCCGAATCCAGTGGCCACCTTAAGCCTCCCTCTCTGACCTGACTTGTCTTGTAGCGTAGTAGTTAGTATAATGTTTCCGTCTTGACATCGGAATAGGCCTCGCGACGGACTCTGATGAGGGAGGCCCGCAAATAGCCGGATACGGAGAACGGATTCGCCAGGCGCGGCAGCGCCTTGACCTCACCCAACGCGAATTAGGTCTGCGCGTTGGGGCGACCGACTCCTACATATCACACCTCGAGAACGAGCTTCGCGTCCCCTCCTGGGATTTTGCCGTCGCGCTGGCCAGAGTCTTTGGGTTTTCGGAACCCGAGCGACAGGAGTTCCTCGCCAGCATCGACAATGCCCGATTGGAGCGCGCGCGCGCCCGCTTAGGCCGACGTGTGGGGAGAAGTCTTTCCTCCTGGCAAGGCGGTGGCCAAGGGACCCCGCAAGATGGCGAACCGCTCGACCCGGAGCGGATTGCCAGAGATCTCCAGGCAGACCCAAGACTCGAGGCCGCATACCGGGATCTCGTCACTGCCTTCTCGTTGCCCGCATACCGCGACGCGGTAATCAAGACGTTGCGAGGCCTGGCCCAGACGGCCGCCTCCGAATCGAGCGGCCTCCGCGTCGAAGTCGGCACCTCGGACGGAGCCTGACCCGGCGCGGCTCG
>JBDHAS010000014.1:0-33934 GCA_039588015.1 Gemmatimonadota bacterium
GCCCGCGTCAGGCATCCGAGATACGTGGCAGTCATGCTCGCTTTCGTCGCTTGGTCACTCTTCGCGAACTATCAGGCCGTCTACGCGCTTCTCGTGTTGAGCGTTCCCGTCATCAATCTTGTCGCCATTCTGGAGGAGCGGGAACTTGTCGACAGGTTCGGCGAAGCGTACGTGAGGTACCGCGAGCGTGTGCCCAGGTTCATACCGCGGTTGGGGCAGGGAAGGCAGCAAGGCCTGGGGTGACGCTTAGACGCGTAGCGTCCTGCCGGCGATGTAGGCCCACGCTCATCTATTCGCGCGCTTTCAGGAAGTAGCCAGCGAGCGCCGTTACAATGCGCCGCGGCGTGAACCGCACCGAAGCCACCATGACGGCGTTGTGAATTCCCGCCACGACGCTGCTCCGGCCGCCCAGCATCGCTTCGATGCCGATCCGCGCGACATCTGGACTGGTCATCTGAGTCAAGCGCATGTAGCGGGTGTATTCGTGGCCCGCCACCTGCTGGAACTCGGTCTCGGTGACGCCAGGCGAGAGGACCGTGCACGTGACGCCGCTGCCGCGCAGCTCGTGGTTCAGCGCCTCGCCGAAGGAGAGCACGAAGGCCTTGCAGGCCCCGTATACGGCATAGGTCGGGACGGGTTGATAGGCGGCGGTGGAGGCGACTTGGAGAATGCGGCCGTATCCGCGCTTCACCATGTCGGCGGCCAAGAGCTTGGAGAGGTGAACGAGGGCGATGACATCGACTTCGATCATGGCCCGCTCTCGCTCCCACAAATTCTCGAGGAACTCGCCGTGCACGCCGAAGCCGGCGCTGTTGACGAGTATGTCAACGGCTCGGCTCTTCTCGCTCAGCTGCCGGTGAAGGGCCTCCACAGTGTTCTGCGTCGAAAGGTCAGTCGGCACGACGTCTACCTCGACCCCGAATTCCCGGCGTAGTTCGTCTGCGATCTGGCTCAGACGTTCTCCGCGGCGCGCGACCAGGATCAGGTTGACCTCCCTTCGGGCTAGTTCACGCGAGAAGTCCACTCCCAACCCGCTCGAAGCGCCGGTGACCATCGCCCACCTCCCGCGAAGGTCGCTTTGGACCATCTCTCCTCCTCGATCCAGGTTAGTCGGAAGTCCCGGGATAGCCTGTCCGCGAATCTCGACTCCGAGCCCGCGCGCCGCCAGTTGGTGGAGTTGTCCACAAACCTGGCTACGCGCCTCCTCGTATTGTATTAGTGGTGGTACTTTGATAACACTCTAGCGGATCCACCTCCGCGTGCCCGAAGGAGAGCCGTGTACAAGACCTGCATCTACTGCAACCGGAATCTGGGGGAAAACGAGTCCGTCGAGAATTTTCCCGTCGGTCGCCGACTGGCTTTCGACAAGGGAAAGGGGCGCCTTTGGGTCATCTGTAGCGAGTGTCGTTGCTGGAACTTGACGCCGCTCGAGGAGCGTTGGGAAGCGATAGAAGATTGCGAGAAATCCTACCGTGACACAACTGTCCGCTTTTCTACTGACAACATCGGGCTTGCCCGCCTGCGTGAGGGCATCGACCTGGTGCGAGTCGGCAAGCCGTTGCGGCCCGAATTCGCGGCTTGGCGCTACGGTCGCGAGATACTGAAGCGCCGCGTCGCTGTGGAGGCGGCCATAGCCTACAACGCGTTCGTCGCCGCGTACGATGTACTCGTTACCATGTTCACGGGGCAACAGCGCGTCGTGACACGGGTGCGCGCGGAGGACGGTGCACGCCTTTCGCTCACGCGTGAGGACCTGAAGGAAGTCAGGTTGGTAACGTCGGACGCTGAGCAGGGTTGGATACTCAGTGTACCGTATCGCGCGGGTTTGGCCCAAAGAGAATGGTGGAGCGACTACGCGGGCCCGAACAGGGAAACGCGCGAACTGCGCGGCTCGGCGGCCCTGCGGGCGGCTGGCAAGCTGCTGCCGAGGGTGAACCCGTACGGTGGGAATACGCGCCAGGTGCGTTCCGCGGTCGACATCGTAGAGGAATCGCGCGACCTCGAGCGAGTGTTCGCTCTCGCGTCGCGCAAGCCGGGTTACGCGCCCGGGCCGTACCTGTTCGATCGGGATCCGAGCGTGCTCCGCAGCATGCGTCCGGAGGTCCGGCTCGCCCTCGAGATGGCGTCGCACGAAGAGACCGAACGCCGGGCGTTCGCCGGTGAGCTGAAAGAGCTGGAGGAGGCTTGGCGTGAGGCGGAGCAAATCGCCGCAATAGCCGACCGGCTACTCGTCCCCGAGGAGATCGAGGACTGGATCCGCGAGCATAGTACTGAGTTGGCTGACAGCAAGAAGCGGGACGAGCCCTGACGCCTGGCCAGAGGCGAGGCCATTACCGCCGTAGGCAGATCCCGATGTCGCGGAGGCCCTACCGCTGCAGGTACCGGTTTTCCAGGACCGAGCGATGATGTATCTCGTGGCCCGCCATGATGTACGCTGTGCTTCGCACGCTGAACTCGTTTCCGCTGGCAGTTCCCCGCCGTAGGGCCACCTCGTCATCGAAGCTCCTGAAGAGCGCGATGCTCGATCGCCGTACCGCCTCGAATTCCTGCGCCAGCTCTTGCAGCGGTCGCTGGCCCGCGTTGGAGACGCGGGCGTAGTCGTTCTCCTCCATCGAGGGCAGAGGAGCCGGGTCGCGACGGGCGAAATGGAAAGCGCGATTCTGGAAAACGCGTTCCGCGTCGATCACGTGGCCGATCACTTCGCGCACGCTCCACTTGCCAGGTTGGTACTTGTATTCCTCCAGTTCTTCCGGTACACCCTCGAGCATGTCGAGAGTTCGCTGTAGCTCGCTCTCCAGCACCGAAATGATGTCGCCTTCCGGGACGAGGTTGACATACCTGCCGTAGTACTCGAAGTACTCGGATGGCTCGGGCCTGTCCATCATTATCACTTCCCCTTGGTTGAGCGAAAGTAACCTGCAATCTGATTGGAAGCGCGACTCTCCGCCAGGCGTGTAGGTCGGGTCTGGGTTGCGCATTCGTTCTCGGCAGCGCACCCTACTGCTTCTGCTGAAACGTGCTGGAGGGACGAATGAGTTTGTCTGCCTATGCCGGCGTCGCTCGGGCGCCGTTTCTCCTGCTGCCGGTAACGCTCGTGGTAGCTGGGACCGGCGCGGCCGCGCACGTGGGCCTCGCCGATCTGACGCGCGCTGGTCTGGCCCTTCTAGGTTTGGTGGGAGTGCACATCGCGGTGAACGCTCTCAACGAGGCCAGCGACTACCGCACTGGTATCGATCTGAAGACGCAGCGAACGCCGTTCAGCGGGGGAAGCGGTACACTGCCCGCGGGGCTGTTGTCGTATCGCAAAGCGGTCGCAACCGGCCTTGTCGGCGGCGTTGTCGGCATTGTCGTCGGCATCTACTTCTTGACCGTTGTCGGAATGCGGCTGCTTCCAATTCTGGCGGTGGGGGGGCTCGCCGTTTTTGGGTACACGGCGGTGCTCGCGCGCGGCTACGTGGGCGAACTGTTCGCGGGGCTCGGGCTGGGAGCGCTGCCGGTCGTTGGCACTACTTTGGTGCAGACCGGTTCCTACGAGTCGGTGGCCATCGCCGCGTCGATCCCCGCTTTCTTCATGACCTTCAATCTGTTGCTGCTGAACGAATTCCCGGATGAGGCGGCGGATCGAGAAGGTGGACGCCGGAACCTGTTGGTTCTTATGGGGCGCCGGAACGCAGCCAGGCTCTACGCACTCTTCGGCGCCTTCGTGCCGCTATCGCTGATCGTCGGCGTGCTCTTGAGCTATCTGCCTCCCCTGGCGCTCGTGGCCTGCCTGCCGAGCTTGCTGCTGGCGAAGCCGGTCAGCTGGGCCAGGACACAGCCGGAAGAGCCCGTCCCGATCCCGGCGTTGGGCGCCAACGTGATCTGGAATCTGAGCACCAACACATTGCTCGGTATCATGCTGGCCTTGTAGTGGCCCGAGGCCTGGCCAGGCTGAACTTGCGTGCGGCGGGCCGCCGCTTACGTTCTCAATGTCACAGAAGACCACCCAGCCATCGGTCCAGGCGCTCGAGAAGCGCTGCAGGACCCGTCCGAACTGTTTACTGAACCCCAATACCGGCAGCGAGGCTAGCAATGAACCGAATCACGTCCGGAAAGCTCATCCTTACCGTCGTCGCAGTCTTGGTCGCAGGTGGCGCATGCGCTCCAGGCGAACCCGACGCGGACATGAACGCGGCGTTGGCGACCATCAGCGTCGAAGACCTGGTACGGCACACCGTGGAGCTCTCCTCGGATGAGTACGAGGGGCGTTTGCCGTCCACCCCGGGTGAAGAGAAGACGATCGAGTACTTGAAGGCCGAGTTCGAGAAGCTCGGACTGCAGCCCGGCAACGGCGCTAGCTGGGTCCAGGAAGTGCCGCTCGTCTCTATCACGGCGGACCCCAACATGGCGCTGAGCGTGCGGAGCCGGGGCACCGTGAAGCAGTATCCCTACGGCAGCGACTTCGTCGGCTGGACGACTCGGGTCGTCGAATCGGTCGACTTGGAGGACTCAGAGCTCGTCTTCGTCGGATTCGGCATCGTCGCGCCGGAGTATGGCTGGAACGACTACGAGGGTATCGACGTCGAGGGCAAGACGGTCGTGATCCTCGTCAACGATCCGGGCTTCTACTCTCAGGATCCGCAGATGTTCACCGGCCGGGCCATGACCTACTACGGCCGCTGGACGTACAAGTACGAAGAAGCGGCTCGACAGGGCGCTGACGCCGCGATCATCGTGCACGAGACGGAGCCCGCCGCGTATCCGTGGCAGACGGTAGAGGGAAGCTGGACCGGCCCCCAGTTCGGGATGGTCGCAGAGGACGACAACATGTCGCGCGTGAAGGTGGAAGGCTGGATTCAGCTGGAGGTAGCGAACGAGATCTTCGAAATGGCCGGACTCGACTACGCTGAGCTCAAGCAGAAGGCGATGAGCCCCGACTTCAAGAGCGTCAAGATGAGCGTCAACGCGTCGGTCGCGATCACCAATACCGTGGAGCGGTCCACTTCTCAGAACGTTCTTGCTCTGCTTCCGGGGACCGATCGCGCTGACGAGTACATCATCTATACATCCCATTGGGATCATCTCGGGCGCGACGCCAGCCTCGAGGGCGACCAGATCTACAACGGCGCGCTGGACAACGCGAGTGGGACGGGCTCTCTGATCTCGCTGGCCAAAGCGTTCGTCTCGTTGGAGACGCGCCCCCAGCGCTCGATCCTCTTCATGCCGGTGACCGCGGAAGAGCAGGGCCTGCTCGGCTCCGCTTACTACGGCGAGAACCCGGTCTACCCGCTGGACAAGACGGTCGCAGTCATCAACATCGATGGGCTCAATATTTACGGACCGATGAAGGACATAGTCATCGTCGGCTACGGCAATTCCGAGCTGGATGACTATCTGATAGCGGCCGCGGAGGCGCAGGGCCGTGCGGTGCGCCCCGACCCCCAGTCCGAGAAGGGTTACTTCTACCGCTCTGACCATTTCTCGCTGGCCAAGCAGGGCGTGCCGGCGATCTACACCGACACTGGGGACGATCACGCGGAGCACGGTGTCGAGTGGACACAGCAAAGGAAGGACGAGTGGACGGCGACGCACTACCACCAGCCGTCCGACGAGTACAGCGAGGACTGGGACCTGAGCGGCGCGGTGGACGACATCAAGTTGTGGTTCGTCGTCGGCTATCGGCTCGCCACACAGTCGGTCTTCCCGAATTGGCGCGAGGGTACCGAATTCAAGGCGAAGCGCGACGCCATGATGGGAGGGCCCACCACCGACTGATGGTACGGACCTTGGCTTTAGGTAAACGACGGCGACGCCTTTGGGCGTCGCCGTTTACCTTGGGACAGCATTGGGGGGATGAATGAAGATACGGAAGCTCGGCAGCTCGGGTTTGGAGGTTGCAGAACTCGGACTGGGCTGCATGGGCATGAGCGATTTCTACGGGCCCGCCGATGAACAGGAGAGTCTCGCCACATTCGAGCGGGCCTTCGAGCTCGGCGTCAACTTCCTCGACACCGCCGATATGTATGGCCCCTTCAAGAACGAGGAACTCGTAGGCAGGGCCATAAGAGGTCGCCGCGATGAGGTGATCGTCGCGACCAAGTTCGCGATCCTGCGCGGTGACGATGGCAGCTTCATGGGGATCAGCGGAAAGCCGGATTACGTGAAGAGTGCGTGCGACGCGTCGCTGAAGCGACTGGGCATCGACCATATCGACCTGTACTATCAGCACCGGGTCGACCCCGAGGTCCCGATCGAGGACACCGTCGGTGCTATGTCAGACCTGGTTGAGGCCGGCAAGGTGAGGTACCTCGGTCTCTCCGAGGCTGGGACGAACACGATCCGTCGCGCCCATGCCATTCATCCACTCACGGCTCTCCAGACCGAGTACTCGCTTTGGAGCCGCGACCCCGAGGACGAGATCCTGGCAACGACGCGCGAGCTTGGCGTCGGCTTCGTCGCTTACAGTCCGCTGGGGCGAGGCTTCCTCACTGGGCGATTCCAACGACTCGAGGATCTTCCGGAAGACGACTGGCGGCGCATGAATCCACGCTTCCAGGCTGAGAACTTCCGCAAGAATCTGGACATCGTGGATCAGATCAAGGAGGTCGCCGCGTCGAAGAGCGCGTCGGCGGCGCAACTGGCGCTGGCGTGGGTGTTGAAGCAAGGCAGCGACATCGTCCCAATTCCGGGTACGACCAAACGCGGCAACCTCGAGGCGAACGTTGCCGCGACCGAGATCGACATTAGCGACGAAGAACTCGAGCGCATCGACGCGGTCGTACCCAAGGGAGCGGCGGCCGGACTTCGATACCCGGAAGCGACGATGCGCTTCTGCGACCAGTAGCCGGCTCGTACTGACGGCGCATCCCCCACTGCGCTCGCGGGCCGGGAAACTCCGACCGTCTCGACCGCGTCCGGTTGAGTGAGCGGCTCGATAGCCAGACGCTTCTGTGGGCGCCGAATAACCCGCTGCCTCAGCGGGTATACTTCGGTAGATAGCCTGTCTTCGTGCGAAGGCTCTGCCTATTTCGTTAGCGTGGATAGCGATGTTCAAGACGTGCATATACTGTCAGCGTAGCCTCGGCCAGAACGAAGTGGTCGAGAACTTCCCTGTCGGCCGCCGCCTCGCTTTCGACGAGGAACGTGGTCGGCTGTGGGTCATCTGTGACCGTTGCCGTCGTTGGAATCTCTCGCCACTGGACGAGCGCTGGGAAGCCATCGAGGAGTGCGAGAAGGAGTTCCGCGACGCTTCCACCCGTTTCTCGACCGACAACGTAGGCCTGGCCCGACTGACCGAAGGCCTCGAGCTGGTGCGGATCGGCCGCCCTAAGCGCCCCGAGTTCGCCGCCTGGCGCTACGGCAGGCAATTCCTCAAGCGGCGCATCATGACGCTGATCGGCTTCGGTGTGAGAATCGGCGCCGCCATTGGCATGGCCACCTTTGGAGTCTACGTCGTCGGTCCTGTAATCGCCCAACAGGAGGACCGCGTCATAGCGCGCGTGCGGTCAGCTAACGGAGACAGGCTCAGCGTGACGCGCAAGGACGCCAAGAAGATGAAGCTGTTGCGGGCGCCGGATCGGCCCGGCGGCTGGTTTCTGAGCCTCCGCTATCGGCTGAAGGAGCGCAACTGGGGCCTGCTTGGCCGTTACGGTAAGGGCAAGGCGCAAACAAAGGAGCTGGAGGGCGAGACCGCCATCCGCGCCGCCGGGATGATCCTACCCAAGGTCAATCAGTTCGGCGGTTCCAACGCGCAGGTCAGAGACGCTGTCAGGTTGATCGAAGATGCGCGTGGCCCGGAGCGCTTCTTCGCCGCTGCCGCCGTCGAGCCGGGTGAACAGGTGCCGGGCTTCTTCTTCCCGGTGGATGGAACGCGCGTCATCAAACAGAACGCCGAGATACGCCTGGCCCTCGAGATGTCCGCGCACGAAGAATCTGAGCGGCGCGCCTTCGAGGGCGAGCTCGCCCTGCTTGAAGAAGCCTGGCGAGAGGCGGAGGAGATTGCGGGCATCGCCGATCGTCTGCTCGTTCCCGAGAGCGTCGAGAACTGGATCCGCAAGTACAAAAAAGACCACCGGCTGTAGCGCCGGTGGTCCCTCTCGCTGCCCACCTCTCTCTAGATATTACGGACCGCCCGGAGGCGGCTTCCCCTTGCCCTTGTCCTTCTTGGGGCCGGCGTGGTCCGGTGGACCAGAGCCCGGCGGTACCGGTGGACCTTTCGGTGGGGACGCTCCCGCCCGACCACGCGGTCCAACCACATCCTTGAACTTTCCGTGCCCGATAGCGTTGCCTATCGCGCCCGCCGCCTGAGAAGGTGACTGGCCGTCGCGCATCAGACGGCGCACCGCGCCTGGGATGGCCAGCATCTCATCGGGTCCGTGCTGCTGCGCCAGCGCTCCTTCAACGACCGCGAAGGCCTCTAGCTGCGGGACGCCAGCCTCGATCAGATCGCCCAGCACCACCAGCGGAACCGCCAGTCCGCCTGTACTAGCGTCAGCCAGTGAGCGTACCGTCTCCGGCTGGACGCCGCGACGCAGGGCGTCAGCCCCCGCCACAACGGCGGTGGCATCGTGGCCCGTGCCCACGAGCGAGCGGGACTCGGCCAGACTCCGGGAATACGACGCAACCGCGGCGATGACGCGGTCCGTCGGCACACGCTTGGCCGCGCCTTCCAGCGCCTTATCGAGCAACGGCTCGGTTGGGATTCCCGCTGCTTCGGCATCTACTACGATGGTTTCGATTTGAGCGACTGCCTCTGGCGGGAAGGCTTGACGGATGCGTTCCATTCGCGTGTCCTGAGCTAGGGCCACGTTTGGTAACGCAATTAACAAAATCAGCATCGCTTTCCGGCTCATCTTCACCACCTGATACTGCCCTTCGCTATTCGCGTCTACTGCGTCGCTGGCTTATCGGCAACTCGGGCATCCACATATATAGACGATTCATTCGCCCTCTGAGTCACTGCCCGGGACCACCAACGTGGCGTTGATCCGACCGAAGTCGTCGGTCACTTTCCCCGGCGCGTGTTCGGGGACAAACCACTCCCCGTCGACGAGGAAGCCGAAGTGGTAGAGCCCCGGCTCGATCGGCACCCTTCCCACCCAGTTCGTGCCCTGCCGACTGAGGGCGATCGGCTCCCAGGCAGAGAAGTCGCCGATGACGCTGACGTTGGCGGCGTCGTCATACTCCAGGCTGAACAGGACCATAGTCGGCTGGCCCTCGCCGAGCGAGGCGACCGGCGGCGGTTCTCTAGCCGGAGCCAGGACGCTCCAACTGACCACCGCGCTCCCGTCAACGCCGGCTGGACTTGCAAGCAACGGGTCGGGGCCCGACCGTCCGCCGGCGACCTGGGTGGACCAGCGACTCCCCAGCGGGACCGACACGCTGACGTTCAGTTCCGCTTCGACGTCGTTGGGCGTATCCCAGAGCCTTACGGCGACTCCCCATATGGCTGTGCCGATCGAGCCGACCGAGCCGACATAGGCCGAATAGTAGGCGCCACCAGCCGTGTTGTAGGCGTCTACGCCGAGCCACGCTTGAGTGGGCCCGATCGGTCGGCTGGTCTCCAGCCCTACGCCGTACATCCAGAGGTCGGCTTCGAACGAGACTTCCGGTTCCTGGCTGGTATCGGTGACATCGGATCGCCCAGCACCGCTGTAGCCCCTCAGCACCCACGCCGTCCGACCGCTGGATAGCCGGGCCTCGGGCACGAGACGAACGGTCGCCGCTTTGTACGGTGTCGGGTCGCCCAGGCTGAAGCCCGAGATGACACCCGTCACCGCCCACCCGAGACGCCCCGGCATCGGGGACCGATAGCTGGCTCCCAACCGGCCGCCGATCCAGTCGGCCGAGCTGCCGTCAGCGGCGAGGGCGCCGTAAAAGGACCCGAAAGCCGGGCCGGCGAAGAACCGAGCCCCAAACAGGGCGTACGTAGCTGGATCCACCTCCACGCCGGCCGGCGGCCGTGCGTGTGACATGCCGGCGTCCACGTACACCCGTGTATCCTGGGCGCGGACTCCAGTGCTTACTCCAGCGAGCATGAGGGTTGCCAAGATCGTTAGTTGAAGAGGCGCCTTTCCCCGACGGCTCTTCGCCTCGCCTCGGTCCTCAGGACGTCGCCGGTTCCGGTATGACCAGTACGGCGTTGCGATTTCCGAACCCGTCGTCCACGTACCGATCCGCTCCGGGATCGGTCAACCATTGTGACTCATCAATCACAAACATGTACTGGTGAACTCCGGGCTTCAGCGCAACCCTTCCCGACCAAACTCCGTCACCGTCCGGGTCCGTAAGAACCAATTCCGGCATCCAGGAATTGAAGTCGCCCGCGACGGCAACCGACTGCGCGGACGGCGCTTCCAACATGAATTGTACGTAGATCGTTGCTGTTGCCGACGGACCGGACTCCAGAGCGCCGCTCGGGTCCGGCATCTGGCCGCGCGGCAACAAGATGACGAATGCCAAAGCCGCAGCCGCCGCCAGACCAGCCAACGGCGAGACGCGGATCGAACGAGGCCGGACGACCCACTCAGCGGCCCGCCGCGCCGCCGATCTTTGCCGCAGGGCTGGCAGTGAGCGCCGTACACGGAACTCCAAGCCGGCAGGCGCGCTCTCGGGACCCAACGCCCGGAAGTCGGCCAGCAGCCGCTCCCAACGCTCTGCCTCGGTCCGCAGCTCCGCGGGCAGCTCGTCCAGACCGAGCTCGCCGTCCAGGAAGGCCTGCAGTTCGTCTCTCATTCGTAGTCCTCCAGCAACGATTGGAGGTCATCTCGGGCCCGATGGACCCTCATCTTCAAGGCCGGCACCGAAACGTCCAGCATTCTGGACATCTCGCTGTACGAGAAACCCTCGATGTGTTTGAGCACGAAGGCCTCTCGCTCCTCTGCCGTAAGTCGCAGCAGAGCCCATGCGATGCGCTGCCTGAGCTGGCCTCGCTCGGCCGACGCTTCCGGGTCATCACGATCGCTCTGCAGCCGGGTCGCGTCATCGAGCTGCACATCCTTGCGCCTCGGGTTCTTCAGGAAGTCCTTGCACTGGTTCACGTTGATCCTGAAGAGCCAGGCGCCCACGCGCTCGGCGTCACGGCAGTGCTCCAGGTTCTCGAAGCCCTTCACGAACGAGGCCTGAACGATATCGGTGGCCTCGTCCGATTGGCCCGTCATCCGGTGCGCGTAGCTGTAAAGCGTGTCCTGGTAACGTTTTACCAGGATCGAGTACAGCTCGGCTTTCCCGTTCAGCACCGCGCGCACGACTGCGCCATCGCTCAGCTCGCTAGCACCGGCCGTCACGCTTGATTGCTCCCAATATTCTAGACGATTTCCCACCCGTTGGCGTCACAACCGCGGCCCCCGCCACGAACCCGATTACGTCGCCTGAAATATATACAAAAAAGGCCCGGGCCTGCTTCGGTTTCAGCAGGCCCGGGTGGGTGCGATTGCGAAGAACCGGGGGGAGGCCTCCGCGCTCGCTGCCGCCCTAAGTTGTGCAGATCGCTTCTACAATGACGTAGTCCACTGTTGCGTTTTGACCGATCAGCAGCTCGGTCATCTTGTCATCCGGCGTTCCGTCCGGGTCGGTGACCGTGACAGTCGTGAACCCCAGCTTTTCGGTCCCGAACTCAACCGGAGATGTCCAGCCGAGGTCGTAGGTATGCGGTGCCGCGAGCGGGGTGATTTCGTACGCCCCGGTCAGGGGGTCCGTGCTGGCATCGCGGCTATCGCCGTTGGATACGGCGGGCCGGAAGTACTCCACCAGGATTTCCTTGGTAACTTCGAGGCCGCCGCAGCTTCCAGGGAACGCGGCTCCGTCGAACGTGGCATTCGCGTCCACGCTGACCGTACCGCTTATGGTGCCGACACGCTGAGTCAGCGTGCCGCGGATCACCGGATGCATGACCCAGCGCCCCGAGTTCCCGCGCGGCTTGCCGAAGCTCTCGCTCACGTCGAACATCGCTAAGAGCATGTACTCGCCGCCCTGCATATCCGGGTCTGCGCCGGGGAAGATCACCTTCCAACCGCTCTGGCTGCAGCTGGGGCAGTGGGCCTCGCCGTCCATCTCCCATGCGGGGTCATTGGGGATAAATGCGTTCAGGTCGTCCAGAGCCGCCTCAGAGGTGGCGTAGACCTCGTCCGCTCCGTTCGCGTCGGCCACGATCACGACTTCAGTGAGAATGAACCTCAGCTGGCCTATGCCCGCGGGCACCTCTATGTCTTCGACCAGGGTCTCCCATTCCGCGGATGGCCCCGCGACCTCTTTCCAGCCCTTCGCATCCTCTTCCAGTATGCACTCGCGACCGTTCTGGCCGCCGCCCTGGTCACCATCCCCCACACCCTGAAAGCAGACATCCTCCAGCCAGACCCAGACCTGCGTCGGGGTGGCACCATCGTTCGCGAACAGGGAAGCGTTACCGCTTACTGATGGGAGCGTGTTGCCGCCGCCGAACACGACGGTCAGAGTCGGAGGGCCCTCCGGGCCCGTCGTGTTGCTGTCGCAGGCCATCAGGCCGAATGTCAGCGCCACGGCCAGGACTACGAAGCCGGTTACGTGGCGCTTCGGTTGTGACCGCATCGGGTTCCTCCAGACGGTTTCTTGGCGGGGTGGGGCCTGCGGCTCCACGGCGCAAACCCTCGCTCGGATTACATGGTCAATCACACTAATGACGATTGAGAAAGGTGAAACGTCACACACTAATCAAGATCAGTGTAAGAAACATCACCTTCGCGTTTCACGTAGTGTCAACTAGGACGGAGCCCTGCTCGCTTCCTGTCGTAATCACGTGTCTCGCTTAGCTTATAGGTCGATGTACAGGACCTGCATCTATTGCAATCGTAAGTTCGGGGCCAATACGGTCATCGAGTATTTCCCGGTGGGTCGCCGCCTCGCTTTCGACTCGGAGAGGGGGCGCCTCTGGGTGATTTGCGAGTCATGTCGGCGCTGGAACCTGAGTCCGCTCGAGGAACGGTGGGAGGCCATCGAGGAGTGCGAGCGACGCTTCTCCAATACGTCGCAGAGCTTTTCCACCGACAACATCGGCTTGGCGCGTCTTGCCGAGGGACTCGAGTTGGTGCGAATCGGCAGGCCGCAGCGGCGGGAATTCGCCGCTTGGCGCTACGGCCGGGAATTCCTCCGTCGCCGGATTCACAGCCTCGTCGTGGCCGGTACGAAGGTGGCGATTTCCGTAGCTGGGCTGGTGGCCGGCGCCGACATCTTCTGGGTCTTCATCGTGGGCGGAAAGAAGCGTGTGGCAGCTCGCCTGCGCGATGATGAGGGGACGCGCCTTCATGTGACGCGGAAAGACCTAACCCGCGTAGAGCTGAGCCGTACGGATTCCCCCGACGGTTGGTCGCTGGTGGTGCCTTACCGGCCCACCGAGCGCCGCGGACTGTTTGGAGCGCATGGGAAAGGGAAGGTGCGGCACGCCGTGCTGGCCGGTCCGACTGCGGTTCGGGCCGCCGGGCGCATCCTGCCCAAGGTCAATTCGTGGGGAGGGTCCAACGCTCAGGTCCGGGATGCGGTGGCGTTGATAGAGGAATCCCGCAACCCCGAACGGCTCTTCGCGCGTGTCGCCGGAGATCGGGAAGCTGTCAAAGCTTCCGCTCGACTGAAGAGCGGCTCGATCTTCCTCAAGGGCATGAACGCGAACGTCCGGCTGGCTCTGGAGATGGCGGCGCACGAAGAGAGCGAGCGACGTGCATTGGAAGGGGAGCTTGCCATCCTCGAGGCTGCCTGGCGTGAGGCGGAGGAAGTCGCCTCGATCGCCGACCGGCTGCTCATCCCGGAGCGCGTGGACGATCTGATTCGCAAGTGGAGAAAGCCGGCAGGCAGCGACGGGCCTAGCATCACGTAGCCGCGTTGGATCGATGTTCAAGACCTGCATCTACTGCAATCGCAACCTCGGCGGAAACGAGGTCATAGAGAACTTCCCGGTCGGTCGCCGCCTAGCCTTCGACGGAGAGCGCGGCAGACTCTGGGTGATCTGTGAGAGCTGCCGGCGCTGGAACCTCTCGCCGCTCGAGGAACGATGGGAGGCCATCGAGGAATGCGAGCGCGAGTACCTCGACACGTCGCATAGCTTCTCCACCGACAACATCGGGCTCGCGCAGCTTCCCGAAGGGCTACACCTCGTTCGTATCGGCAAGCCAAAGCGGCGCGAGTTCGCCGCCTGGCGCTACGGACGTCAGTTCTGGCAACGCCGCGTCATGAGCAGCATCTCCATCGCGGTGCAGTTGGTGGTGGGTTTCGGTTCGGTCCTCGCCGGCGCCAACGTCGTGCCTCTGTTGCTTGCCCTCAATGCCAAGCGCGTCGTCGCTCGTGTCCGCGATACGGATGGCAAACGGCTCTATGTCTCTGGTCAGAACTTACGCAAAGTGGAACTCGAACCCGGCGACGGGCCACACGGTTGGTCTCTCGTCGTTCCGTATCATCCCGGAGAGCGCTTCTTCTGGTTCTTCTCACAGCCGCGCGGCCGGCCTGACAAGACTTCGATCAGCGGATTGAGGGCGCTGGAAGCCGCCGGTCGCATCCTTCCTGTCGTCAACGAATGGGGCGGCTCGGAGGCCGAGGTTCGAAGCGCCGTAGAGATCATCGAGGATTCGCGCTCTGCCGAGCGTCTTTTCGCTCGCGCGGCGGAGAAGGCTACCGCCGAGAGAGCGCTCGGCGTGTTCGAGCGCCCTAACGCACGGCTCAAAAATCTGGACAGGCGGATGCGCCTCGCCTTGGAGATGGCGTCACACGAAGACAGCGAACGGCGAGCGCTCGAGGGTGAACTGACGGCCCTTGAGCAGGCTTGGCAGGAAGCCGAAGAAATCGCCTCCATCGCGGATGGACTGCTGATTCCGGAGAGCGTCGAGAACTGGATCCGCAGACAGAAGCAGAGACTGATCGGCTCCTCCAGCGATTGATACCCTGTCCCACTCCGACGCGCCTCACTCTTCGCGACAACGTGCCAGGGATCCGCCATTGGTACGCCGCTTGCCTTCCTATATAGGTGCCTGGCTGTCCCCTGCCGAACGCGGGTAGCACTTCAGCCCGCCCTAAGTGCTTGAGTCACAAGAGGCTTTGACTACTTCACCGTGGTCCCCCGCTACGTAGTCTCAGCAGAACCCAAGAGATGGCCCTTGGAATCGGGCATCTCGAACATGTGGGTCGGTTATTATGTCCGATGAGTTCAATGGTGATACAGTGAGAGAGCTTACATTCGAGCGACGCACCGATGGCTCGGCTCGGCCGGCGCGAAACGCTTGCACGCTGCTCCGTCTGGTGCCCCGAAACCGCTGGGGCATGACGTTCATCGAGATGATCACCGTACTGCTGCTGCTCGGCGTGATGTCGGCTATTGCCACAAAGGCGATGGTCCGGTCGAAGGGCCGAGCCTTGGCTGCGGCCGTTGAGAGCGACCTCAGGAACCTGGCCGTGGCGCAGGAGGACTACTTCGCGGGGCGGTCCAGCTACTTCGGTGGGGTGGGAGGTGCCAGCTTCGCTTCCTCGCCGGCTTTTGACTATAACCCGACCCCCGGTGTCATCCTCGAGGTCCGTGCTGGGGACGGCGGCTGGGCAGCGCGGGCCGTGCACGAGAAGTTGGTCGACCGCGAGCACGCTTGTGCCATCTATATCGGCCTGGTCGAGCCGTATCCGCCGGCCGTGAGAGAGGGAGTCGTGACCTGCCGCCCGAGCTTGAGTGGTCAGGGGGATGGGAACGACGGCGGTGGTGGTGAGGACGGGGACAAGGGCAAGGGTAAGAAGGACAAGAAGGATAAGAAGGACAACAACGGGAACAAAGACGGCGATAAAGGGAACAACGGCAACGGCAACAACGACGGCAAGGGCAACGGTAACAACGACGGTAAGGGCAACGGCAACAACGGGAACGACGGAAGTACCGGGAGCGGGAACGACGGTAACAAAGGGAACAACGGCGGCGACAAGGGTGCCGGCGGCGGTGGCGGCAACGACGGAAAGAAAGACGATGGTACCACGGGTGATGGCACCGGTGGTAACGATAATAAGGACACGTCCGGCAAGAAGGACGGCAAGAACAACAACGGAAAAGGGAACGGGAAAGGCAACGGCGGGTGACAACCCGTCGCCCTTCCTGTAGGTGACGTCAACTAGGACCGGGAAGACCCCTCACCTTCACTCCTCGCTAATCGAAAGGCACACCAGTCCGCGGCGTCGCGGTGGCTAGTCGTGCCTAATCATTTCACCTCAAAGACCTGTTGCACCACGAAGGCCAGTTCGGCGGCATTGTCGTCCACCGCCTTGCTGAACGGACGCCCGCGGTTCGCGGCGTGACCGCCCTTCGGGTCGTAGCGAAGGATCACCGGGAGCCCCGACTTCGTGGCCGCCTGAAGCCTGGCGGTCATCTTGCGAGCTTGCAGCGGGGGCACACGAGTATCGAGATCACCCGAGGTCAGTATGACGGCCGGATATTTCGTCCCGTCCTTCACACGCTGGTAGGGCGAGTAGCGGCTGAGGAACTCGAACTGCTCCGGGATCGCGGCATTACCGTACTCATGCAGCGCCGGCAGGTTGTTCGTTTCCGTGAAAGTGTAGAATCGCACCATGTCGAGGTCCGGGAAGCCGCACAGCACCGCGCGGAACAGGTCGGGACGCTGCGTCAGCGCCGACGCCACCAATAGCCCACCGTTGCTGTATCCGCGGATGGCAAGCTTCTTCGGGTTGGTGTAGCCGGCTTCGATCAAGTACTCGGCTGCCGCGATGAAGTCGTCGAACACGTTCTGCTTGTCGCCCAGCATCCCGGCGCGGTGCCAGCGCTCGCCGAACTCGCTTCCGCCTCGCAGGTTGGCCATCGCGTACACGCCGCCCCGCTCGACCCACGCTGCAACCATCGGGTCGAAGCGTGGAGTCAACGCGGCGATGAAGCCGCCGTACCCGTACAGCCACGTGGGGTGGTCGCCCGTCAGCTCTAACCCCACGCGGTGCATCACGAACATGGGGACGCGCGTGCCGTCCTTCGAGGTGTACCACAATTGTCTGACTTCGATCCCTTCGGCGTCGAAATCCACTTCGCGTTCACGCCAGACTTCTCGCTCGCCCGTCTCCAGATCGACGCGGTAGGTGATCGACGGCTGTGTGAAGGACGTGAGATTCAAGTATGCTCTGTCCTCGCCGGCGCTCCACATGCTGGCGGTATGAAATTTTGGGACATCGACCTCGCCCGCCGCCGTTCCATCGGGCTCGAAGATCTTGATCTCGGTGCTGACGTCATGGAGGTAGGTGACGTGGAGCCTGTCATCGATGAAGGTGAACCCCTGTAGTACGTCGTCCGACTCGGAGATGACATCCCTCCAGTTTTCGCGTTCCGGGCGATCGAGATCAACGGCGACGATCCGGTTGTTGGGCGCATCGAGATTCGTCCGCATATACAGCTCGCCGTCGTGGAACTGCGGATAGAACCGGGCGTCGAGATCCGCGCCGGCGATCGTCACGACCTGCCCGTCGTTCGCCACGTCCTGAACGTGGACTTCGATCCGCGTCCAGCCGTGCCAGATCTCGTACAGGAAGTAGCGGCCTCCATCGAGCTGGCTCATACCAACGAACTTGTCGGGCCCGTAGCCAGCACCGAACAACTCTTCGTCGTCGGAAACCTCGGTGCCCAGACGATGGAACCTAATCCGTGCTCCGGTCTCTCGCGATCGCGCGCTGTAGTAGAAGCCGCTGCCGTCTTGGTTCCAGGAGATGCTGCTGTAGAGCCCGTTCGGCAGTTTGTCGGGAAGGTCTTGGCTGGCTTCTAGGTCGCGCACTCGGATCTCGACTTCGTCTTGGCCGCCATCCCTGACGCTGTAGATCACGTACTTGTCATCGGGCGAAAACGATTGCGTCGCGACGCGGGTCGTGTGGTCGGGGCTCATCTCGTGAGGATCGATGACGGCCTCGTAGTCGTCGTCGGCGTCGATCGGTGAAGCTGAGTCCGCTGCAGGCCGCCGGTAGATCACGGGCAGGTCGGTACCCGCTCGCCGCAGCCAGAAGTATTCGTGGTCGCCATGCCTGCTCGGCCAGCCGAAGTCGTCGTCATCCATCAATGCGCGAAGCCGCTCTCTCAGTTCAGTGCGCAGCGGTGACTGACCTATGACCTCCTCTGCGTAGGCGTTCTGCGCGTCGATCCAGGTGCGGGTCGCCGGAGCATCTTGGTCTTCCAGCCAGCGGTACCGGTCGATGAACTCGACCCCGTGCAGCGTGTCCGTGACCGCGTGGCGCAGCGTCTCGGGCGGCGGTGGGTAGGGCGAGGAGCAGGCTGACGCTAACGCGAGCGAAGCGACAAGAATCGACGCCACCGGGTAAGCGAGCCGGAACCGTATTCGATCGCAAGCATTCATTGACTTCATAATTTCACCCTCGCGTTGGGTGCTATTGTTCTGGGGCGACACGTAACATGTCGCGGTACGTCGGTGTGCCGAAACCCCGTGGTACGATTCAGCGCACGCGAGTTGGGAAACATTTGTCTTCGGAAACAAATGTCGGGTGTAGTGGAGTTGTTACGGGACTGTTGCATCGTGGGGCCACTTGCGGTGCCGAGACGACGTGGAATGCCGTTGGTGGCTCCGGTTTTGGCCTGACCAAGCCGAAATCCAGAACACATCCTTCGGCACACGGCTTGCCTCAGCCAGGAGTGCAGTTCCCGCCGCCGGTCGTCGGTGTACGTCGTCGGTCGGGCTGCGAGGGACTCTCCTGCTGCGGACTGGCATGAACCGCGGTTCGAACCGAGGTGGAAGAGTCCCGACTAATAGGCTACAAGCCGACTCCCGCCAGGCACCCGTCTTGAGAGAGGCGGTGCAAACGACGCGCGTCGGGGGCTGTTCGCAGCAGACTCGACCGGGTCGCGTGTGGCAGGGCTGGGCCGATGGCTCACTAAGGTGTGTCGGGGCTCGGTCCTGTTCGCGTATGGGGTTCCGGCCGAATATCGAATGTGGAACATCGAATGAAGGCTGAACCACGGACCACTCTTCGGTATTCTACATTCTGCACTCTGCACTCTATGTTCGCTCCGCTGCGTTCCAGAGGCGGTCGGCCAGCGACTCCAGCGCCTGACGATCGTACAGTCTGTCTGCCCAGCGATTGGGGATCGCGTGCGCTCCGAAGCGAGCCCCCAGAACTGCACCTGTCACGGCCCCGTTGGTGTCGGTGTCACCACCGGCGTTGATCACCTGTAACAACGGCCTCTCGAAGTCAGTCGCATTCAGATAAGCCCATAGACCGGCGGTCATCGTCCGCACTGTGTAGCCCATCGAGCTCGGCTCTCCCAATTCGAGGTCGGGAAGATCGGCGACCGCCGATCGCCGCACAGCGTCCGCGACCTCCTCCAGAGCGCCGACGCCTTCCAATCCGTCGGCCAACTCGTGCAGTGTCCAATGCGTGCCGGCCAGCCCATGGGCTATGGTGGCGCAGGTGGCGACGGTGGTCCAAACGCAGCGTGGATCGTAGTGGCTGACTCGGGCACTGTGGCCCGCATCTTGGATCAGGCGAAGCGGATCCTTTCGCCAACGGAGCGCCACGGGCGCGCAGCGCATGACGGCCCCATTGCCAGCCGCGTGGAAGCCCGACGCCTCCCAAACCGTCCGCGCCGCTTCGGTACCTGGGGCGCCGGCCTGTGCCAGCTTCAGCACTCGATACGTTTGGATACCTATTCCGCGCCCGTTGTCCTCCATCCAGCGGATCAGGCGCTGAAGGTAGGCATCCTGATCGAACTCGCCTTCGCGGAGCAGTTCCTCGGCTAGTTCCAGCGCCTGTGCGACGTCATCGTCCCAAGGCAGGCTCGATTCGTCGGACGGTATTTCGCGGACACCGCCTGGCACGCGCGAGCGGATCGATTCGGATGATTGCCCCTCGACCTGGCAGCCGAGCGCGTTGCCCACGGCCAGGCCGAGCAGAGCGCCGCGGTAACGGTCTCGCCCGACAGCGGACGGGAGGGATCCTGTAACGGGCTCGAGAAAGCGGATGAGAGGGTCCATGGCCTGTGCCACAACATAGCCCTGACCACGTGACCGCACACCCCGCAGGCTCCGTTGGTCATCGCGAGGTGCCGGCCCGATGAAAAAGACGGAGCGCGGCGGGCTGGCGCCGCCGCGCTCCAGGCTGTCGAGATTGGATGCGGACTCGAAGGCGCGAGTCTAATAGAAGTAGGTATTGGCGACGGGTGCGGCCGCATCCCCCACGTTGTTGCCGCCCAGAATGACAACGTGGGCCACGTCCGCAGCGTCCACGTAGCCGATGGCCGCGTGGTTGAAGAACGGCACGCCGCCCGCTCCGGAGCTCCCGGCTATTGTGTGTGAACCGGTCGCGCCACCGAAGCTGCCTATCGTACCGTCCACGTTGATCGACGCGTACTGCTGTTCCGTGGCGGAGTTACCGGCTCCGCCATAGAGGCCACCGCTCACCAGAATGGTCCCGCCTACCGCCACCGCCGAATGCTTCGACACGGCCTTGATCAGGCCACCCGGGTTGGCTGACCACGACGTCTCCTTCAGCTCGCCGGTCCGCAGGTCCAGGCGATGGTAGTGAATTTCGGCCGTCCTCGTCCCGGACAGAGAGTTGTCGCCCGGCCCCACCGTGCCTGTTTCACCGCCCAACACGTACAGAACGCCGGCGAACTGGATTAGCGGTGCGTAGGTCCGGGCGTATGGGAGGGATGTCTGGCTCTCCCAGTCGCCCAATGTGCCGTCTGGATTGATCTGAGCACGATAGACTTCCGCTCTCGGCGCGTCGCCGGTGCTCGCTCCCCCCGCCACGTAGAGCCATGAGCGGAAGATCGTTGCGCCCATCGAGTGGAGCGCAACCGGCAGCGCTGCGGTCGCGGACCAGGTACCTACTGAGCGGTCCTTGTCGACCGTGGCTTTGTAAACAGTGTTCGTGGGAGCGCCGCTGTCGTCGATACCTCCGATGACGAATAGGTAACCCGCTACCAGCGTGTCGATCAGAGCGTTGAACGGCGTGGCCGCCGTGGCGCCGTGGAACGCACGTGCATCCGGAAGCGCCGTGGCGTTCGTGTAGGTCGAGAAGTTGCCGCTGGCATCGATCTCCGAATAGGCCACCGTCGTCCGCGGTACCAGCGATCCGTCGGCGCCGCCGGTCACGTAGACGAGGTTACCGGCACCAGCGCCTTCATCGATCGGGAAGAAGACGGCGCCATGGCCCTGGCTCGGGTCGGGCAATGGTTCGGTCTCGGCCCACGATATCAGGGACGGGCTGAACGTGGCTGACTGCGTCACCGTGAAGGTGATCGAGTCGGTCGCTCCCATCGGAGTCTCGACCCAGACATGCCCCGGCGCCGCCGAGTTCGGCACCGTTGTCACGATGAAGTCGTTCGTCCAGTTGTCCGGCATCACGACCGCGGCCTCGACCGGTTGACCTGCGTCGTCCGTGAAGAACACCTGTCCTTTGTCCAACAGGTCTCCGAACGACTTGCCTTCTAGGATTACCGTGCTCCCGTTGCCGCCAGTGGGTCTCGAGACGCCGTTCATCACCTGAAAGACCGGAGCAACTCCCTTGTAGGCGTCGGCCAGATCGTCCCATTTGCCGCCCGGGTTTACCACCGTCACGTCGTACGTCACCCCGAGCTGCACTTCGTCGGGAGCGAACGCCAGAAGCGTCGTCCCGTCGATGAAGATCACCGAATCCGCCACCCAGTCGTCGAACGCCACCCGGGCGCCATCCTCGAAGTTGGAGCCGAGGATCTCGATCATCGTCCCTACGTTACCGCTGTCAGGGGCAACCGAGAGTACGTCAGGTTGGATGCCTGTCAGCTCGCTGCCATCGTTACCACATGCCATGAGCGTTACTGCGAGGGCACAGGTCGCTGACGCGATGAGGCTACGCCATCTGTGCATGAGCTTTTCTCCTGCGGTTGGATTTGGGAGGCAAAGCGGGGGGACGAATACGCCGAAAGTTATGACGATTCAACTATCTGTAAAGTCACGGGCCTGGTCGAGCTCCTGCCCGGCCTAGAGCCGCAGCCCGGGGGCGACTCCCACAGGTCAAAATGTCCGATTGATCAGGGAAATCGGTCCGACGTCAACGGCGGCCTGAATAGCGCCCATAAAAAAGAACCGGCGAGGATGCTCGCGGACATCCACGCCGGTTGCGGTACTACGATTGGCCCAAACGCTAGACAAGGACTAGGAATATCGTCGCCAACAGAATGGGCACGAAGACTGAGAGAGGAATGCGCGGCCGCATGTAGTGGACTCCCTGTGTAGCCCGTGGCGGGCCGGGCGTTCCGGTTGCGTTTGAGTATCTGCAACCGCCGTGCCGCGCGTTCTGAAGGTCGGGTAGTCTACCTCGTGAGCTATACAGCACGTTCGGGTGGCCGGTAGTCGTGTGGTGGTCGGACTCTCTGTCTCTTGGGTGCGACAATATCGGGCGCGCGCGACAGGGCCTGCCCTAAGGCGAGCCTCCTACCGCTCGCCTAGTGACCCGGGGGCGTAGCCTCCACCCGGGCTGTAGCGCACGTGGATCTCGCTCTTCGCATCGGGCACGAGTCTGATATCGCCCGCTTGGATCACCTGTACCGACGGCGTGACTTTTCCTGACATCTGAAGCGGGTCGAAATCGGGTCCGCCCAACCAGAAGTAGTGAGCGAGCCGGATCTCCTGTCCGCTCCAGTTGCTCAGCATCTCTTCATAGTAGGCGATCACCCGCTCCGGCTCGTCCGGGGTGACCAGCACCAGCACGGGCAGCGTCGTGTAGCGCTCTCCGCGGGCCGAAAGGTTTCGCGGAGGTATGCTGCGGATGATCACCGCGCCAGGGTAGGGTGGGGCCTCTACTTCCGTCCTCGATGGCACGATGGCGTTGGTGACAGAGTTGATCTCTACGTTTAGGAAGGGATCGTTGGGCGGGTCTGCGGGGATCGGGGCCTTACGGGCATAGGGACGCCGTTGTGCTGCGGACTCGCTCGCGACGGCCAGTATCGAGAGCGCTGCTAGTGCAAGCAACGCTCCGTGTCGGATATTTTGGTTTAGCACGGTTCAACCATGACTACGTTGGAACAACCCCTAAAGGTTCGCTGTTCCCGCAAGCCACCCCGTTGGCCACTCTAGGCGCCCGCGAGCGTGCGGACAAGCCCCACGCCCCCTCTACCCCTGACCTCTGATGTCAGAGCCCCCCTATATCATCACCTCAGACGGCGCGAGAAACCTGCAAGGAGATTGGTATGCTCGATTTCAAGCTGGCTGAGGCGCAGAATCACGAATCGCTCACCCTTCACCCGCTGGTCGATCCGAACCCGCGGCAGCTTCCGTATCAGCTGCTGCGGGACGCCCTGGAGGCCGGGACTCTCAGGGTCGGCGAAGTCGGCAGCGGTACGGTACCCGAGCTGTTGGTTGAAACCGGCGGTGACACAGACGTACTGATCCTCGACGGCGAGCAGCTGATCGGTGCCAGGCAGAACCGGATGACCAGCCGCACGATCGTCCTGGCAGCGAACACGAAGACCACGATCCCCGTCTCCTGCATGGAGCACGGGCGCTGGCACTTCACGAGTCGTGAGTTCCGCCACGGCCTTCATTACTCCCCTGCGAATGTCCGGCGCCACGCGCGGAAGATGGAGGCGGCGTATGCGGCGGCGCGTGAGGTCCCATCACCTGAGGCGCTTTCCGAAGCGCAAGGCGATGTCTGGGATGAGATCGCCGGCTACAATGCAAAGTTGGGTGGACGCTCGGCGTCGGGGGCGCTCGATCACCTATACGATCTTCGGTCGTTCGACATGAGCGAGTGGTCGAAGCACTTCCCTTGGGTGGAGGATCAGATCGGGCTGCTAGTGCTGCTCGGCGATGAGCCGTTAGGCATGGACGTCATCGGCTGCCATCGGTTGTACGCGCGCCTGCACAAGCGACTGGTCGGCGGGTACGTGTTGGACGCGCTGGCCGCAGGCCGCCATCGCGAGGAACGGAAGGCGATCGGTGCGGAAGACGCGAAGAGGTTCCTTCAGCACGTTCGCTCCGCGACACGGACCGAGGCTCCCACAGTAGGGCGGGGGAGCTATCGAGTTCTCTCCGGCAAAGTATTGGGCGGCTTGCTCGAGGATCAAGGAAACCTGGTCCACCTCTCCGCGTTCCCAAACTCCCGGGACCAGGCTTCGGACGAGACGCCGCTCAGGCGTGCGCGCTATCGCAGCCGGCGGAGACGGTTCGCCGACTAGTCTTGGAGCTTCAGCTGGTCGGCACTGCTTAATGATGTACGCGGCTTTCCTGCTGCACCCGCCCCGTCCCCACGCCTTCTGGCGCCCTCAGCCACTCGGGGCGGGTGTGGCGATCAGGCCGGCCGCCGCCACGCGCGCCGTTTCGGCCAGCACTGCAGCGCCCACGAAGATGCTCTCGTCGGCCGCGTAGAATTGAGGGGAATGGGC
The DNA here is from genome assembly GCA_039588015.1 of Gemmatimonadota bacterium. Classification (GTDB taxonomy): domain Bacteria; phylum Gemmatimonadota; class Gemmatimonadetes; order Palauibacterales; family KS3-K002; genus JASFMO01. The sequence goes on from JBDHAS010000014.1 coordinate 24,335, forward strand.
CGGGATGAAGTCGCCGCCTTCTTCCCGCGCGCCAACGCGCAGGAAGCAGCCGGTGAGCTTCTCTAGATAGTAGGCGAAATCCTCGCCGCCCATGTTTAGCGATCCCAACGGAACCAGCGCGTCGTCCCCGAGGACCGATCTCACGGCTTGGCGCGCCCACTCCACCGGTCGCGCCTCGTTCACGATCGGAGGCGGCCCGAGTTCCAGCTCGAGACGCGATTCGAGTCCGTGCGCCTGTGCGGTCCGCTCGGCGACGAGTTCTAGCTCTTCGTGGAGCTTCGATCGTGTCTCCGGATCGAGCGAGCGGAGCGTGCCCTCGAGGGTCGCCGTATCGGGTATCACATTGGGAGCGGTTCCCGCTCGCACCACACCTATCGAGACGACGCCGGGCGTGCCTGGGCTCAGTCGTCGCGACACGATCGTCTGCAGTGCCCCGATCAATGCACCGGCGCCGACGATGGGGTCGATGCCCTCGTGAGGTCGAGCGCCGTGCGTGCCTCTCCCTTCGAGCTCGATGGTGAAGGAATCGGCTGCCGCGGCTAGCGGGCCCGGCTGAGCCACCACCTGGCCAACCGAAAAGCGCCGGTCGACATGAGCTCCGATGATGGCGCCAACGCCGTCCAAAACGCCCGACTCCAGAACCGCCAGCGCGCCCCGCCCCGTCTCCTCGCCCGGCTGCAACAGGATCAGCACGTCGCCGGCCGCCGGCCGCCGCGTAAGTAGGTGAGCCGCTCCCACCGTCCACGCCGCGTGAACGTCGTGACCGCAGGCGTGCATCACTCCGTCGCGGTCCGAAGCGTACGGAAGCCCGCTCGCCTCCTGGATCGGCAGCGCGTCAATGTCGCCCCGTAACGTGACTACAGGCGCTGCGGGATTCTCTCCGCGGAGCTTGGCGATAACGCCGGTTTCCGCGATGCGGGTCAGCTCGACGGGATTCAACGCCGCCAACTCGTCCTGCAAGCGTGCGGCGGTGCTCTCCTCCTCGAACGAGAGCTCGGGCGTTTGGTGGAGGTCGTGGCGCAGGTCGAGCAGTCGCTCTTGGAGTTCCGCAGGGAAGAGCGAATCCAGCCACGTCATCGGTCAGCCCCTCAATCCGAGAGAAGGGTCTGGGCACGGACCGTCAGATCGTCCACGCGGTCGAGGTCGACCGTGACCCCGAGCCCCGGACGGTCGCTCGGCACCGTTACCATTCCGCCGGCGTCCATCGTCCACTCGGGCGTCACGATATCCTGCTTCCAGTAGCGGGCGCTGGGGCTGAGATCGCCGGCGATCCTGAAGTTGGGCAGCGAAGCCAGCGCCACATTGTAGGCCCGGCCGATTCCGCTCTCCAGCATGCCGCCGTGCCATACCGGCACGTCGCGAGCCGCGCACAGATCGTGGATCGCTAGGGATTGTGCGAAGCCTCCTACCCGGGCCGGCTTGATGTTCACGATCTTGCCGCTGCCCAGAGTCAACATGTCTTCCGCTTTGTCCACGCCGGTGATCGACTCGTCCAGGCAGATCGGGGTTTGCATGCGCCTCTGTAACTCGGCATGGCGAACCAGATCATCGCTAGCCAGCGGCTGCTCGATCATCAGCAGCCGGAAGTCGTCCAGTCGAGCCAGATGATCAGCGGCCTCCGGCGTGTACGCGCTGTTGGCATCCGCCATGAGCGGGGCGTCGGGCCCTAACGCTTCGCGCACGGCCGCTATGTAGTCGATGTCGAGACCGGGCGCGATCTTGCACTTGATCTTCCGGTAGCCCTCGGCGTACGCGGCCGCCGCAACGCCGGCCAGCGTTTGCGGGTCCTCTTGGATGCCGAGCGAGATGCCAGTACCGACTTGCTCGCGGGTTCCGCCGAGCAGCTTTGACAGGCTTACGCCCTGGCGCTCGGCGGTCAGAGCCCACGCGCCCATCTCCACCACGGCCTTCGCCATGTTGTGGCCCCGGAAGTCGCGCTCGAGCTCCGGGTGGATTTCCTCGGGGCCGCCGAATTCGCGGCCCAGCACACGCGGCGCCACCCACTCGCTGACCGCCAGCCACGCGGTATCGACTGTCTCCGGCGAGTAGTTGGGCCGTTCGCCCGCCGTGCACTCCGCCCATACAGTGGTGCCGTCCCGATCCGCGAGCTCGAGCAGCAGGATTCTGCGCGTCGTCGTCATGCCCGACGAGATCCGAAACGCCTGCTTCAAGGGCAGGTGAATCTCGCGCAAGCTTATGCGTTGGATGACGATCGGCATGCGAGTCCTCGCTCAGGCATCGGTGAGCAGATAGAAGCAACGGCCGCTTCCGGCATCGCGCTGGAAGCCGATCACGTGATATCCTGCTGGCAAGTAGTAAAGGAACGCGCCTCGCGTGGCCAGACGCCACGCACGCGCCGCGTCCATCGATCTTGCTTTGACGCTATGGAGATCGGAGGGGACCTCGATCCGAACGGACTCTCCCTCCGGCCATCCTAGCTCCGGCTGTAATGGCTCCCCGGAATCCGCCTCGGCATTAGCGATCGGTGCTGAGATCGCCCGAGCAGGGACCTCCGGTGGCCGGCCGGCTATCGCGGCTTCCACCCTGCGATGGCTCAGCTCCCACTTCACGATGAAGCGATCGGTGCTCAATCCAGCCAGCCGCGTGCTACGCACGACCTCGCCGTACATGTCGGGAACGTACTCAGTCGGTATGGCGCCCAGCCGGTTGATGTTCACGTTGGCGTTGCGTGCTTCGAGAGGGTCGTAGGTCCAATAGGCCATGTCGATCCCATTGCTGAGCAAGATCTCACGCTGGTACGCTTTCAAGCGCCGACCCAGTCCCAGGTCGCGGGCTTCCTCGCGAACGCCCAGCATGTCGGACCAATGAGCCAACCGGCCCTCTCGTACGCCGCTGATCCCGAATACGAAACCCAGCAGCGTTCCGTCCGCGGCAAAGGCTCCAGCCGCCACACCGCCCACCTTCTGGGTGACCATCAAGATCGACGGCGGAGCGCTCTCCCCGAAATCTTCGCCCCAGATCTCGTACTGCAATGCGACGCACTGCCGGAAGTCGTCCTGTGACTCCAGCGGCCGAATATCAACATCAAACACTTCATCATTCCCCATTCGATATTCGCCACTCTACATTCAAAGCCCGCCCACATAGTGCGGCGTTCTCCGTCCTCTAACCCAGATCAGGTACACCCCCCACGTGAGTATGGGTATTACATAGACGATGAGGAACAACCACGTCAGCGTACCATAGCCGCGCGCGATCAAGCCAATGAGCCCGAAGCTCGCCAGCGCCGCTCCCACGATAAGCAGGGCCAGCGCCACTATCGTCCGCAAAAGGTCGGGCATTCGGCGGCCCTGTTCGCGGTACACTCCCGCGATTCGTTCGTTGACCGCGTGGATCATACCGGTTCCGGTCTCGATGAGCGTACCAAACAGCACCACCTGATAAGTCAACTGCAGAATCGGGGCGCCGAGCGCTCCAAGTAGGTAGTTAGCCGGGACCGGACGGTCGAGGATCGCGGGGTATTGCGACGTCATCGCCACGTAGAAGAAGAAGCCGGGGATGATGCCGATGAGGCCTGCCAAAAAGCCCGCCGTCACCGCCTCGCTCCGTTTTTCGATGTCGTGCAGGCAGAAGAGGATCGCCGGGATCAACGCCAGGTTGTACGCCGCATAGCGCACGCCGCCTATCGTCCAGCCCGGTTGGGCCTCGCCGCTCCCGAACGCCGCGCCGATCTCGGGGGAGAACGCGATCCACGTCCGTACCAGCACTACGAAGTAGACGACGTAGAGCACGATCGACCAGAAAGCCAGCACGCGCTCGATTGTCGAGCTACCCCGGAAGACCAGGAATCCGACTGCTGCCATGATCCCCAGCACCCCGACCGCGTACGGCAGCTTGAACGTCTCCTGAAGCATCGAGCCCGCCGCCGCCGCGATCACCGCCAGGACGATGGCGAGCAAGGCGAAGTAGCAGATCTCGTAGGTGAACCAGCCGCGACCCAGTAGACGGGTGAAGAAGCTCCGGTAGTCGGTGCTCCGGAAGACGCGCGCGAACTCGAAACTCGCGGCGCATACGGCGCTCCAGATCAGAGTGGATACGGCCATAGCCAGCAGGCCGCCGAGCGGGCCGAAGGTCAGGAAGAACTCGACCAGTTCCCGGCCGGTGCCGTAGCCACCGGCGATCACGACGGACTGGAAGACGAAACCCGGCAGCAAGTACTTCCTGAAAAAGGCGGACTTGAACATGGGTCTCCCCGCCGGCGAAGCGGTCCAAAGTCACAGATCGGGCACAAGATGCAACAACTGAGCGGTCGGCGCGATGCCGTCGGCGATTTCGCGGCCGAGCTATTGAAACTAATAGGCGCTCTTGTCTCGTAGGGTCGGCGAAGCCGCCACGGAAACGGTACTCCGGAATCAAGCTCCGAAGGCTGGCAGACGGAAACCGGCGCGGCCTATGAAGTGTTCAGGCTTCAGCCCAAACGCCATTTGGGAGAAAAGGCGCTGTCCTTGTCCAACAAATGTCAATATATTATACTTAGACATATAATGGACAATATCGAGAGACACCCCGGCAAACAGGGTTAGAGAGAGCGATGAAGAAACGGACCCTTCTGAAAATCAGCGTAATACCTGTGATATTGGTCGTCGGATTGGTGGCGATGCAGGGACTGGCCTCGACACCGCGGGAGACCAACAAACGCGAGAACCCCCCCGAGTCGCGAGCGGTCGAGACCGAAAAGCTCGTCTTTGCCGACGTTGCCTTGCAGGTCGAGGGCGACGGCGTCGTGGAGTCGGAGCGGACGCTGAACATCGTCGCCGAGGCGAGCGGCCGTGTGACGTTCGCGAAGGCCGACCTGAAAGACGGCACTTTCGTCCGCAAGGGCGAGGTCGTGGTGAACATCGACTCGCGCGACGTTGAGAACGAGCTGTACGGGTTGCGGTCGGACTTCATGAACGCGGTGGCGTCCGTGCTGCCGGAGCTGCGGATCGACGATGCGCAGGTATACAAGCGGTGGTTCGACTACTTCAACAGCCTCGATATCAACACGGCCATTCCCGAGCTGCCCGAGATCACGAACGCACAAGAGAAGATCAAGGTCAGCACCAAGGACATCATCGGTAAGTACTATTCGGTGAGAAACCAAGAGATCCTGCTCTCGAAGCATGTCGTCCGGGCAGCGTTCGATGGTTTCATAAGCTCGAACGGCGTGATCGAGAACAGCTTCGTCTCAATGGGTCAGCAGCTATTCACGCTCAGCGACCCCAAGAACCTCGTGGTGACCGTGCCGCTTCTGGTCGAGGAGAGCAAATCCATCGACTTCTCACCAGCCCCCAAGGTCACCATCTACGCCGACGAGGGCAGCGAAGAGATGACGGTCGGCCGCGTCACTCGGAAAGAAACACTGGTAGACCGGAACTCGCAGACGCTGGATGTCTTCGTCACCTTCAAGAACAGCAGCCTCAACCCCTACTTCCTGCCCGGCAGCTATGTGCACGTGAGTATCGAGGGCAAGGTGCTCCGCGACGTTGCGCCGGTTCCGCGCCACCTGCTGGCCGCCGATGGCTACGTCCTCGCGATGGAGGACGGTTCGTTGGCGCGTCAGGCGGTCGAAGTAGTCGCCTACCAGGGCGATCATGCGCTCGTCCGCAACACGGTTCCGGAGGGGACGGCCTTGGTCACCACGATATTGCAGAAGCCGCTTGTCGGGATGAGCATCCGCTCGACCAACATGCCCGATCTGAACGCCAACTCCGAGCTGGCAGGTTCGGAAGAGGGCACGGACCCTGGGTTGGCCGAGACGGCCGCAGGCTCTGAGTCGGCTGCGGGTGGCTGAAGCCGAAGCGACGGCGCGACGCACTAACCGATCACAAGATGCTGATCATTGGACTTACCGGCTGATACGGGTGCGCATAAATCATGAAGAACGTCATTAACTACTTCATAAAACACTCCGTCGTGACGAACTGGATCATGCTCGCGGTCATGCTCGCGGGCGTGTTCGCTCTCTTCAATCTCGAGCGGCGGCTCAACCCGAAGTTCGAGCTTGAAGAGGTAGACATAAGTGTCCCCTACCCGGGCGCTTCGGCGATCGAGGTCGAGGAAGGGATTACCATAAAGATCGAGGAGGCGCTGCGGGGGATCGAGGGCATCCAGAAAGTCTACTCGACCTCGAGCGACGGCTTCGCGTCGATCGGCGTGGAGATCACGCCCGGCTACGACATGAACAAGGCGATCCAGAATATCCGGAACGCCGTCAACTCGATCAACTCCTACCCGACCGGTGCGGAGAAACCCGTCGTCTTCCAGGAGACGATGTGGAACCGCGCCGTCATGCTGAGCATCTACGGGCCCGAGGACCTGTTCACCCTCAAGCGCATCGTCGAGGAGTTCCGCGACGATTTGCTGGCCACCGGCAAGATCTCCGAGGTCCGCTGGTGGGGACTTCCGCCGCATGAGATCACGATTGAGGTCTCGCCGGAGAATCTGAGGCGCTACAAGCTGACGATCGCTGACATCTCCCAGGCGATAAGGAACTCGAACCTGAACATCTCTTCCGGTTCCGTGCTGACGGAGCAGGAGGAGATCCTCATCCGTTCGTACAACCGGAAGTACGAGGCCGCGGAATTCGAGAATATCGAGGTCATCTCTTCCGTCGACGGAACGCGTATCCGACTCTCCGACATTTCGACGGTCCGGGAGCAGCTGCCGGAGAACATGTTCTACTCCGAGTACAACGGCCACCGCTCCGTCGGCTTCAACGTGATGTACAACAATAACGAGGACGTGATCGAGATCGCCGAGATCACGGACAACCTCGCGCGGGAGTACGAAGCGAAGTACGCGGGACTCGTACACTTCAACACCTTCATCAAGGACACCGACGAGCTCGAGGAGCGGCTCTCGTTGATGACGATCAACGGGCTGATCGGCCTGGTCTTGGTCCTCACGCTGCTGGGCGTCTTCCTCAACGTACGCCTCTCGTTCTGGGTTGCCTTGGGCATTCCGTTCTCTCTGCTCGGCATGTTCTTCGTGCTCTGGCTGTTGGACATCACCATCAACGAGATGAGCCTGTTCGGGATCATCATGGTGATCGGTATCCTGGTGGACGACGGGATCATCATCGGCGAAAGCATCTACTCGCAGTTCGAGCGGTATGGCAAGAGCCCGGTTCAGGCGGCGATCGATGGTACGCTCGACGTCATCAAGCCGGTGACGATCTCCGTCGTCACGACGATGGTTGCGTTCGTCCCCTATTTCTACTTCTACGGAATGCTCGGGAAGTACGTCTGGCAGGTCGCCGCGGTGATCATCATCGCGCTGGCTTTCTCGCTGATCGAGGCCTTTATCATCTTGCCGGCGCACCTCTCCCACTCGCGGGCTCTGCAGAAGCGACCGAAGGCGCGGTCTTTTCTTTCGGTCGCTCGCGATAAGGTCAACGGCGTCCTGGCGTTTGTATTGGATCGGGTCTACAGCCCGCTTCTCAGGCTCTGCCTGTCGAATCGTTGGGCCGTGAGCGCCGTGATGATCGCGATTCTCATGGTCATAGCCGGCATGTTCCAGGGCCAGCACGTGCGGGCGCAGTTCTTCCCTGAGCTCGAAGCGCCGTACGCGCGCATCCAGGTCGAGGTGCCGGCAGGCACATCGGCCGAGGTGGCCGACGTCATCCGCGACAATCTGATCGACAAGTCGCTCGCCTTCGCCGATGCTTGGGATCACCCCAAGAAGGGCGAAGAGGATCCGATCCAGAACTACATCTCGTGGATGAACGGCGGCACAGTGAACATCTTCTTCGTGCTGCCGTCGGCGGCCGTGCGCGACTACGACGTGGGCGAGTTCTCCGACGCTTTGGCCGAGTACATCGGCGAGGTTCCGGAAGCCGAGAACGTGATCGTCGGCGGCTTCTCGTTCGGCGGCACGCCGATCTCGGTCCGCTTCCAGAGCAGCGACTACGAGCAACTCCTCACGGCGAAGGAGCTCTTGAAGGATGAGCTGCGCGGGATCGCCGGCGTGAAGGACATCCGCGACGACACGCCGTTGGGCAGCAACGAGTTCGTCGTTACCCTCAAACCCAAGGGTCAAGCGTTGGGCTTCACCGTCCGCGACCTGACCTCGCAGCTCCGCCAGGGATTCTACGGCGATGAAGTGATGCGGCTACAGAAGGGTCGTGACGAGGTGAAGGTCTGGGTCCGCTTCCCGAAGGACGATCGGGTCTCCATCGCTCAGATCGAGAACCTCAAGGTGCGGGCCCCCATGGGCGACTATGTGTCCTTCAAGGAGGTGGCCGATTACCGCATCGAGCGGGGCCTGCGCCGGATTCGGCATGACGACGGCATGCGCGCGGCTACCGTCTTTGCCGGTCTGGACTTCTCGCAAAACGATCTGAACGTCGTGATGGCGGAGGTAAACGGCGAGGTCGTGCCGCGGGTGCTGTCGCAGGTCGATGGCGTGCAGCGCGCCGTCGGAAGCGGCCAGCAGGAGGAAGTCCAGAAGATGCTCGGGTCGATGACATACACCATGACCCTGGCGCTGGTCGTGATGTTCACGATCCTGCTCTTCCTATTGAAGTCGCCGATCCAGACTCTGCTGATTATGGGCCTCATACCTCTGGGCGTCGTCGGGGCGGTGTTCGGCCACTTCATCGTCGGCATTTCCGTTTCGATTCTCTCGTTCCTTGGAATCGTGGCGCTTGCGGGGATCATCATCAACGACTCGGTCGTGCTGGTGGACCGCTACAACAAGCTGATCGCCAAGGGCAAGGACGTCGGCGATGCGCTGTACGAGGCGGCGATGACCAGGTTCCGGCCGATCGTCCTAACGACGATCACCACGGCCGGCGGTCTGGCACCGATCATTCTGCTCCGCAGCGAGCAGGGGCAGTTCTTGGTGCCCATGGCGGTATCGGTGGCCTTCGGGCTGATCTTCGGCACGTTTTTGACGCTGCTGCTGCTGCCATCGGCGCTCTACGTTGTCAGCGACCTCAGATCGTTGATCTTCAGGAAGAAGACGCGCTCCGAGTTGGAGCCGGCCTATTCCGGCGACTAAGCGCCGACCGCCAGGTGTGGCCTAGGACATCCCGGGGTCCTCTCACTGAGGGGACCCCGGTTTCGCTAGGGCGCTAGCCGCACTCCCGCGTTAAATCAGGCCAGCCAAAGCATCCCCTTGATGATCGCTTGACGGGCCGTCGCCAGCTTGCAGTCGGACGGAGCGAACTGGACGCCGTTCGATGTCAGACCGGGGTGATAAGTTGAGCCCGGTGACGCGAAGGAGGCGATGAGCCATGCTAAATAGATCTGAACGGACATTGGAACTGCTGCGGCTAAGGAGGTCGCTCGAGAAAGTGTTCGCGAGGCCGACCCTGGTGCTTCCTAGGCTCAGGTACGTCGACGGCCGCCTGATCGCGGTGGAGGAGAAGAAAGAGCCGGTGGTGCATTAGTGTCGTTCATCGGCACTGCCGGCATCCACCGGTCACCCACGCGAAGGTCGACCCAAGTCGGGCATGAGCCTCAGAAGTGCAGGTGAGCCTCTACGCTGAGCCGGTCGAGGTCGTTTTCGTCGCCCGCGTTGTCGAGGCGAGTGAAATAAGCCGACACTTGCAGGAACGAAATCGGAAACACCTCGATGCCGGCCCTCGTGCGTGTC
>JBDHAS010000015.1:0-70402 GCA_039588015.1 Gemmatimonadota bacterium
CTACGTCCTCGCGGGTCTATGGCCGCTGGTCCACTTTTCTAGCTTCTCGAGCATCCTGGCCATGCAGGTCAATCCGTTCCAAGCTCAGTCCTTTGGCGCCGTGCTGGTCGTCGTGGGCGGCAGCCTCGTCGAAGCCGCGCGTCGCGAGCCGCCCGGTCCGTCCCCGACGCTTCTGGGCGCGGCGGTTGCCGGCGCAATCGCCGTCGTGAGCATGGTCTGGCTTCCGCGCCTCGCTGGATTCAGCGGGCTCTGGGTCGACCTGGTGGTGGAGGTAGCGATCGCCGTGGCCCTCGTAGTATTGTACCCGCGCACTCAAAGCGTTCGCAGCCCTATCAGACACAAACGTTAGTCCTATGAAAATCAATCCATTCCGGATGGAGCGCTGGCAGTCGACGTGGGAGAACCGCGTCCAGTTCAACCTGTCAGAGAGCGGGGTACACCCGATGACGCCGCGCGAACTGCTCGATATGGCAGGCGTCGAGCCGCACGACCTCTTGGAGCAGCGGCTAGTCTACAACCAGTCAAACGGCACTGACGCGCTGCGCGAGAGCGTCGCGACGATCTATCCGGGCGCCACCAGCGAAAACGTCCTTGTTAGCAACGGTGGCTCGGAGGCCAACTACGTTACGACTTGGAAGATCTTGGATCCGGACGATGTCGTCGCGATGCAAGTGCCCAACTACATGCAGATGTGGGGCACCGCGGCCGCCTTCGCCGGCGAGGTGAGAGCGTTCCGTTTGGTCGAGGAGCGCGGCTGGGCCCCGGACCTGGACGAACTGGACGAGCGCGTCGATGACCGGGTGAAGCTGATCATCGTGACTAACCCCAACAATCCGACGGGCGCGATTCTGACGACGGACGAGATAGATCAGATAGTCACCATCGCCGAGCGAGTCGGCGCCTGGATCATCGCAGACGAGATCTATGCGGGCGCGGAGCTCGACGGTACGTGGTCGCCGAGTTTCTGGGGACGATACGACAAGGTCGTGGTTACCGCCGGACTCTCCAAGGCGTACGGCCTTCCGGGCCTGCGCGTAGGCTGGGCGGTGGGCCCCGCCGAGTTCATTGCCGATCTCTGGTCCTACAAGGACTACACTTCAATCTCCCTGGGCACGCTCAGCGACCTGTGCGCGCGCATCGCGCTGAACCCGGAGACGCGTCAGCGGATCTATGAGCGCACTCAAGGTATACTGACCGAGAACCTGGCACCGCTGCGCGAATGGCTATCGGATCGATCCGACATCTTCCAGTTTTTGGATCCACGTGCCGGCGCGATATGCTATAGCCGCTACGACCTAGACATCAACTCGAGCGTGCTCGCTCAACGACTGAAAGACGAGCAGAGCGTGCTGATCGTGCCCGGCGATCACTTCAACATGGACGGGTACATGCGCATCGGTTTTGGGGTGCCCAGGTCCGAGCTGAGCGAGGCGCTAGACCGAGTCGAGACCGTCATAAGGTCGGTGGCTGGCTAGGGGCTACGGCACGCTGCTCGGAGCAGAAGAAGGGCCTGTCCCGTGCGATCCAGCCGGGACAGGCCCTTGTTGTTCACTCCCGCCGCAATGTCAGAACGGGTGTCTATTTCTTCTTAGACGGGATTGTGCACGTCTGTTTCTCGCCCTTGCGGACGTACGTCAACTTGGCCTTGTCCGTCGCGTGAAGCAGCTTCCGCAATTGACTCACGCTTGCGACCGACTGCCCGTTGACCTCCAGCACCACATCACCCTCCCGCAGGCCTGCGGTGTGGGCGGGCGTGTTCTCTACTAACTCGGTGACCAGCAAGCCGCTCGTGACGCCAAAGTACTCCGCCAGCGGGCTGTCTTCCTTCAGGGTCTTGAAGCGAGCACCGGCGACGGCGTCGCTGTAGGTCTTGATCCTCCCCGCCTCGGGCGCCGGGAGGACCTGGACATCGACTTCGGGTGCCACTCGCGGCTTCACTAAGAGAGTCCGCGCCGCCAGGGAATCGGTGTAGATGCGAACCTCCTTGTACCACTTCTCCAGCTGGCGGTTCATCGAGTCGATCTGCACCCGTTGTGTCTCGGCCTGGCGCAACCTACCCTCCGCTTCCGTCCTCGCCAACGCTTCCTCCGCCTCCTTCAAGGCGATTTGCAGCTGGGGAAGGCCTTCGTACATGATTCTGAGCTGCACTCGGACCGAGTCCCATTTGGGGGCGAACGCCACAGCGGCATACTCCTCACCGAATGCGTCTGCTAGTGTCCCCGGCGTCACGACTATCGTCGCCTCTCGCGTGCCGCGCCGAACCCTGAACTCCACGGGTTCCCCGAGCCGCATCGCCCCGAACAACCGGCCACCTTCCTCCGTGGTGATATTGACGCCCTGAACGGCAACGATGACGTCCCCTTCCCGCAGGCCCGCTAGCGCCGCCGGGCTTTCCTCGTAGACCCAGGTGAGGCGCGGCGGCGTGCCGAAGTGCCAAACCACGATGCCCGAATCGGACTCCGTGCGCTTGCAATCGGAACATTCCTGCAATATGACCCCGAGGAAGCCTCGCTTCTCCTGCGCCTGGACCAGCGAACCGGTCAGCAGCAGAGCGACGGTTGCTGCCAGCAACGACGCGCCGAATTTCGAATTACGACTACTCATCACTCTCCGCTCTACCTGTTGCCGGACGATTGGGTTCGTCCTCATCTCCACAACGTCCCAGAGCCAGACTGCTCCGACGAGTCTATCTCCTGCAACACCGCGTCTCGCTCTTCCAAAGCAGCGAAGAGATACGCATTCAAGACGGCATCCGCCGGCTCGGCGGCCAGAGCCGTCCGCGACGCGTCGACGAGCATATCCAGGCCCGCCAACCGCTGCTCAGTAAGTGAGGGTAGCTGGGTGCCCTCTTGCCGCGCTAACCGCTGCAGGTTCGCCAGCGCCGCATCGTACTGCGACCCAAGCCGCCGTACCTCGACCATCGCCTGCGAAAGCGTGGTCGCCTCCGGCTGCGAGGCCACAGTTAGCGGTGATGCGCCTTCGTTGCCCGATCCCTCTGGCTGGAATACCCGGCCTAAGCCGATGCCGATTACGAAGACCGCCGCCATGGCAGCGACCTGCAAAGCCATCAGGGTGGGCCAACGCAGCCGCGATCGAGGCGCACGGCCAGCGACCGGCAACTGCGCCTCGATCCGCGTCCACAACTCTGGGGGCGGCTCGAGTTCGGGCAGCTCACGCAACTCCGTGCGCAGGCGCCTCATCGACTCGAGCTCGCCTTGGCAGACCGAGCAGCTGGTCAAATGCTCCTGCGCCCCAGGAGCGAGACCGCCGTCCAGCAACTCGGAGAGTGCCTCGTGACTAGGATGTACCATGGTCGACTACCTCAGCTTTTGCTTCCATCACCAGGGTTCGCAAACGCGCCCTGGCTTTCGACAATTGCGACTTCGATGTGCCGACGGCTATTCCCAGCCGGGCACCGATCTCCTCGTGCGTGAATCCTTCAACATCGTGCAGCCAGAGCACCGACCGATATCCTTCCGGCAACATGTCCAGCGCTCGCTGCACAGTGACTCTTTCGGCTGCCGCCGTCGCCGGCCAGCGGTCCGGATTCCCAAGCGTCGAGCTTCCGTCGAAGCTCTGTTCCAGGTCCCGGCGTCTCGAAGCCTGCCGAAGACACGTCAGCGCCGTGTTCACCGCGATCCGGTGCACCCACGTTCCAAACGCCGCCTCCCCACGGAAATCCCGGATCTTCTGAAAAGCGTTGGTCCATGCATCCTGAGCCAGGTCTGCCGCCAGGTCATCATCCCCGGCCAATCGCCGCACCACGGTATACACCCGGGACGCATGCCGCTCATAAAGCTGCCGCATCGCCTCGAGCTCCCCAGAGCGCGCCCGGCGAACCAGGATGGCTTCAGTCAGCTCGACCAATAATCCTTACCTCCCTACCCCGTTAACTTAGACGGGCGACTCCGTCGGGGAGTTGCCCGATTCCGAACGGTCCTTGGGTTCCAGCCAGCGCTGCAGGTAGCGGGCGAAGATCACGAGCACCACCGCCGTAAGAACACCGGCCAGGGCATCTATTCCATAGTGAAAGCGGCCGTAGACCGTACTAATGGTAAGGCCGATTACAAACGGCGCCATGACCGCCGCCACCAACCGATCGTGCCGCCAACTGACCAACAGTATAGCAAAGGCCACAGCAACGTGGGAGCTGGGGAACGCAGCCCCTTTGCTCCCGCCGTCTTCCAGCACCAGGTGCACTAGCTGGTAGAAGAAGCCCTCGGATAGGTGACCTCCGATCACCGGGAATTGGTAGTGCGGACCGGCCACCGGGAAGAAGATAAACACCAGATAGCATCCGAAGTAGACCACGAGCTCGGCGAATACCAGCTCGCGGAACCCAGAGAGCCGTCCTCTCAAGTACAGCCCGACCAGTGCCACGGGTAGCAGAAACCAGTAGGAGGCGTAGAAGAAGTGCATCAGCTCGCTCAGCCACACGTACGGAAACCACTGGCTGAGGGTCATGGCCAGCTGGCTCCCGAACAGCGTCTCCTCCAATCGGAGGATCAACGGGTCGTTGTAACCCGCGCTGAAGAAGAGAGCCAGATAGCGCAGTTCCCAATAGAGGAAGGCGATGAAGAGAAGTGGATAGGCATCGCGGAAGAAGCCCCCCAGCGAGGGATGCTCCGCCAGCCGGCCTATCCACCACAACCCAACAAGCAGGATAGCCACATGCGCCAAGGTCACGCCGATCCAGACTCCCGGGTTCAGCTTCCAGCCGAACGCCAGGATCAGCAAACCGCTGAACCCCACATAGCCGGCGAGGATCAGGTCCGCTGGTTGCGCCAACCTCAACCGCCGCCTTAACCAGCTCAAAGCCAACCTTCTTTCCGGTACCATTCCGCGCTATCGCGGAAGCCTTCCTCGATATCAAATGTCGGCGACCAGTCGAGCTCGTCGATCGTGCGACCGACGTCGCAGGTCCACGCGCGTTCCGCCATGTCTCGTGCTCGCCTCCGGTCCAACTGGCCTGCTCGTCGACCGCCGCCTAGCAGCTCCGATATCGCTCCCGCCGCCCCTACCAGGGCGGATGGCAGGCGCAGGGTCACGGTGCGACCGCCCAACGCCTGTGTCAACGCCGCGGCCATCCGGCGCCAAGAAACGACTTCGGGATGCGCAACGAAGTATGTTCTTCCGACAGAGTCGGCTCGTCGCAGCGCTTTGAGCATCGCCTGCGCCACGTCACGGACGTGGACCAGCTGCACCAGTCGCTCGCGCAGGCCCGGTGCCACCAGCAAGCCTCGAGACGCCATCTTGAAATAAGGGAGCGTGTCTTCGTCGCGGGGGCCATATACGGCTCCGGGCCGCAGTATGGTGATCTCCAGCTGGCCCGAGTACGCTAGTACTTCCTCTTCCGCCGCGAGTTTGCTACGACCGTAGTCGCTCACCGGAGCGGGCGCATCGGTCACTACGCGCGGGCGATTCGGCTTTCCCGGTCCGGCCGCCGCCTGGCTACTGCAGAAGACGAAACGCACGCGCTGACCCGTTTCCCCGCAGGCGGCCAAGAGCATCCGCGTGCCTTCATGGTTGGCGGCCATGAGCTCGCGTCGCGAGCCTCGCGTTAGGCCGGCGCAGTGGACGACACCATCGACGCCCGCGACCGCTGGCCCGAGCGCGCCGCTGGTCAGGTCCGCCTC
The DNA here is from genome assembly GCA_039588015.1 of Gemmatimonadota bacterium. GTDB lineage: Bacteria > Gemmatimonadota > Gemmatimonadetes > Palauibacterales > KS3-K002 > JASFMO01. The sequence continues at coordinate 5,637 of JBDHAS010000015.1, forward strand.
GACCAACTCGACCGCCTTACCGTCCAGCCAGCGCAGGTTGCTCGTGGCTCGTACGGTGCAACGAACGGAAAGTCCCGCCTCGAGGAGAGCGTCCACGACGTGGCTCCCAACCAGGCCGGTACCGCCGGTCACCAGGACTTTGGGCTCTTCGGCCACGGTCACCAGGACTTTGGGCTCTTCGGCCACAATCGCCTTTAGGTGCGGATGCAGAATGGTGTGAGAGGCTTTCTACCGAACCCTGCACACCGATTCAACAAAACGGCACCTCTTTCGAAATTCGGTGCTCGATATTCGATATTCGGAAGTCACCCTCCACCTAGCTGACAAGCGCCTTCTCGTAGAGACGATACGTCTTGTACAGCACGAACTTCATCTTCTCCGCTCCGCCCAACATCTGCATGTTGTCTTCCAGTATCCAAGAGCTTTCTCCCCAAGTATGCCCTCCGCGCATGGCGCGCATGAAGACCTCACGGTAGAAGAGCGAGGCCAGCCCGGTCTGGCGGTATTCCTCCTTCAGGCCCAGCGTGATGATGCGTACCCCATCGATGCGCCTCATATGCCAGAGCAGCTTAGCGATGCCGAAGGACCGTTTAGATGCCGTATCGCCTGGTTGACGTCCGGCAATGCCAGCGCGAAGCCTATCGGCTCGCCGTTCATCTCGCCGATGAGCGCCAATTCCGGATCGACTACCGGCTTCAACTGCTTGGCCATATGGTCGACTTCGGCGTCGGTCATGGGCACGAAACCCCAGTTCTTTTCCCATGCCGAGTTATACAGCTGGCGGATCAGCTCCACTTCTTCGTTGAAGCGGCTCATCCTTAGGCCTCTCACGCTCATACCGGTCCCCGAGCGGGAGAATCTCCGCGCGAGCTGCTCGAGGCGTTCTACGGGGAAGCCCTTGACGGTGCCCCTGAACCCGAGCAGATCCTTCACCCCCCCGCAGCCGATCGAGTCCACGGCCGCGCACCCACTCCGCTGCCCGATCGAGCAGGGCGGCCGCCACGTCCGCGTCTTCCACCGACTCGAACATTCCGAAGAACCCGACATTATCGCCGTGAAACTCGTTGTGCAGCCTGTTCTCGATGGCCGCGATTCGGCCGGCCAATTTCCCGCCCTGGTAGCCCAAGAACAACTGCACCGCGCCATGCTCGAAGAACGGGTTCTTCTTCGGATCGATACGCTTCCTCTCCTCGCTCAACAGCGGCGGAACCCAGGCCGGGTAGCGGCCGGGGTAGATGTTCCAGGGAAAGCGGACGAACGCACGCCGCTCCGCCCGCGACTGAACGGGTCTGACTTCAACGCTCATACGCCTGCTCGCTGTGGGATAGGCTCACTTGGTGAGTGACGGAACTCGAGCCGCTATATGACCGCCAGTGCCTTACCGACTTTCTCAAATGTTTCGAGCACGTAGTCCAGCTGCTCGTCGGTATGCGTGGCGATGTAGCTCGTGCGCAGCCGGCAGCTGTTCTCCGGCACGGCCGGCGGCATGACCGGATTCGTGAATACCCCGAGATCGAATAGCTGCTTCCAGAACACGAACGTCTTTTCCATCGGCCCCACCATGATCGGCACGATGGGCGTCTCGGTCGGGCCGATCTCGAATCCCAGGCTCTTGAAGTCTTCCTGCATCCTGCGCGTAATCTGCCACAGACGCTCGCGGCGCTCCGGTTCTGTCTCGATTATGTCCAGTGCTGCCAGCACCGTGGCAACGGCCGACGGTGGCATGCTGGCACTGAAGATCAGGCTACGAGCGTGGTGCCTTAGATAGTGGACGACGGGCTCCGGGCCCCCTACGAAGCCGCCGATAGAGGCAAAGGACTTGCTGAAGGTCCCAACCGTTAGCGGTACCTGGTCTGTCATTCCGTAGTACTCCGCCGTCCCTGCTCCGGTCGGGCCCAAGTACCCGATCGCGTGGGCATCGTCGACGACGAGTACCGCCCCGAACTCTTCACAAAGCGGAACCAGGTTGGGCAGATCCGCGATGTCGCCCTCCATGCTGAACACGCCATCGACGATGACCATCCGCCCGAGCCCGTTCCGTCCCGACCCCTCCTCCGTCGAGAACTGGCGCCGCAGCCCTTCGATATCGCCGTGCTTGAAACGCACGACATCGCCGTAAGACAGCTTACAGCCATCCACAATGCTGGCGTGGTCCAGCTTGTCAACGTAGACCCTGTCGTTTCGACCCACGAGCGTCGCGATCACGCCCAGGTTCGTCTGGAAGCCGGTGCTGAACACGAGCGCCGCCTCGGTTCCCATGAACTTCGCCAGACGCTCTTCGAGCCGGTCGTGCAGAACCGTATTACCGTTCAGGAACCGGCTCCCGGTGCAGCCGCTTCCGTACTGCCGAATGGCCTCTTGGGCCGCCTCCACGATGCACGGGTGGTGCGTAAGCCCCAGGTAGTTGTTCGACCCGACCATGATCCTCCGCTCACCGTCGACGAACGCCTCGGTGTCGTTCGAACCCTCGATCGGGACGAAGTAGGGGTAATACCCCGATGCCATGACCTCACGGGCGCGCGTGTAGCTATGGCACTTGTCGAATATGTGCATCATTACTCCGGGAGCTTGAGACCCTTTCCGGCAATTGCCAAATTGGTGCTAGCCTGTCGGGTGGGCTACGCCCGATAGTACCCGCTCAGGGGCCGGTAAGCAAGGATGGCTCCCCGAACCCTCCTCCCGCCTTGGACGATGCCAGATCCCGCGAACCGGCTGAAGGTCTGTCATGAAAATCAAAGAAAATGGCGGTTTCACCTTCCGCAACGCCGCCACCGCCCAAGAGTTGTACCACAGATTACATCTGACGTACGCGAGCGACGCTTCCCTGCTGGAAATCGATCCCAGTCCAAAAAGCACCATGTACATCACGGAGGCCACACCCCGGGGCTGGGCCGGCTGGAACGAGATAGAACGGGCGGAAGAGAGGTGCGAGCTGTACGTCGGAGACGCCGGCTCACCGCTCGGCATCGCTCCGACTGCGGAGCGGGTCACCTGCGAACGGCCCTAGGCTTTCACCGAGCAGGCACGCTCTCGTTTTGATCGCGCCTAGAACCCGAGTATGGCTCGATAGTCGGGATTGATCCTGTCCGGCGACCAGAACGGCTCCCACACCAGCTCGACATTGACTTCGTCGACGCCATCCAAGTCCTGGAGCACCATCTTGGAGCCGTTCAGGATCTGGGGGCCAACCGGACATCCAGGACTGGTCAGCGTCATCTTCACGCTGACGGCACTCTCCTCGATGTCGATCTCGTAAACGAGGCCAAGATCGACGATATTGAGACCGACCTCCGGATCCTCGATCTGCTTCAGCGCTTCCCAGGCTTGCTCCTCCGTGACCATGGCCGCATCACCTTCGGTTGGGGTAGCTGTATCTAGCATTACGCTGTTCAAGGTAGCCGGCCTGCAGACAGCGATCAATCGACTTCGCTGGCCTTGTCGACCGCGACCACGGCATGCATGTTGTTATCCCCTTCTTGTAGGACTAAGCCTTTGCCGACGTATGTGGTGCGATGTGCGGTGTGGTGGTTCCGCCAGCCACCTGCTCCTGAACGGCTGTCGTGAACCTGGAGAAGTCGCCATAGGAGGGGTTGAACTTCGCGTACACCATCGTCTGCTCGATGCGACCATGCCCAAGCTGCTGCTGTATCAGGTCTAGCGGGACTCCTGCCCGACTCATGGCGACGGCCGCTGTATGTCTGTGGTCCTTTATCCGGTAATTGTGAATCCCGGCGAGTCTGCAAGTCTGCCTGTGGACCTTCTGGACTGCACTCACCGACCATGTGAAGAGCTGATCGTCGCCGCTCAGGTTGTGGCGCTCAACATGATCCTTGAGCGTCTCAGCGACCCAGGGCCATACATAGACCTGACGAGCGCGATACTCCGTCTTGTCCTCGATGATCGTCGCCCAGTCACCCTTGTCACTGAAGTTAAGGTCGCAGACGCGAAGCCCTCGCTCGGGGTAGTCCGAAGTCGGCATTGCCTCGCCGAGATCAATCCCGGTTCCGATCAGCGCGATATGCAGGGATCGCATGTCGGCCCCCATGTGTGCTAGGTACAGGGCAATGTCGCCCGCGTCGAGGTACCGGATACGTCCCTTCGGAACGCCGAGCCGCTTCGCCGTTGGAAAGTGCAAACGTTCATCTATCCAGCCCTTCTCAGCACAGAACCGCGTGAACGTTCCAACATTGGCGCACTGGCGAAACACGGTGGCCTTCTTCAACCCGCGCTTGTTTAGCAGGTAGTCCAGGAACATGTCAACGAAGTCCTCATCAAAGAGTTCGCGGACAGGCACATCAGTGCGACCGGCGAAATCCTCAAGTTTCTTCCTCACCATCGCATAGGTGCGCCGACTCCCGATAGCGAGGCTGCTTAGCTTACGGTCGAATGCGTGCCATGCTCGCTCTAATGTCTCATCACTGCGTTTGAGTTCTTCGGTAAGTGTGGCTGCCTGTTGCGTCTCCCAAGCATCCTGTAGCCGCACAATATCGACTTCGCCATCCCGGAACGAGCGCACGAGATGCGTCATGCCACGGTCACACATCGTGAGCAGCATCCGTTCGCGAGTCTTGCCGACCTCGGCGTTGCCAGTTTTAAGCGACCGATGAATGCGACCGACGCCGGGATAGTGCCGGTCCGTCTTGTAGCGTTTGCCCCGTAGGCTAGGCATGGGTCATTCCTCCTTTCCGGGGAACAGGACCTCGAGTTCTTCGGCGAGTTTGCCCGTAATCTTGGACCAGTTCTTCAGTGCTTTCTTGATCTTGATCGCCGCGTCCTCCGTCACGGCGCGCTTGCCGTCGCGCATCTGGATCAAGTGGACATGCGATAGTTCAGCTTCTCGTGCCAGCGCACGCAACGAGCAGGGATTGGTGCGGAGGATCTTCTTTAAGATCTTTCGACCTGGCGACATCGCCATCAGCACCTCCGGGCCTCAGTTGGTATATGCTACCAATATGGTCCCTACTTGCTGGGTCCGCAACCCGCCCCTGCCTACGTCACGGTCCTGCGGTTGATAAGCTCTGCCACGTCGGCCCTGCGCCACCGGATTGTCCGGCGTCCGAGTTTCACCTTCGGGATCGGAAGCTTGTAGACTCGCCTCGGGTCTTTCAGTTTCAGCCAGGCAGCAACCTCGTCGCGGGTCATTAGTTCGCCTGAGCTTGTCCCGTCGTCGTTGCTCTGCGGTATCATCGCCCAATACCTTCTGTCAAACTCATCGCTCTCCACCAGTACTTGTACGGCAGTTTGCCCGCCGGTTTGCCCATCTGGTGTCCCAACTGGCCGGGAGCCCGTTCAAGAGCCGTCTCGAGTTCACGTCCAGCGTCGGCGAACTCGCTTGAGCCCGGCGTCAGTTCGAGGATTCTTGCGTTCTGCGTGGTCACGCCACGTCATCGTTATCTACCCACAAGGCGGCTGGGGGAAGCCAAATCTTACTTTACCGGGGACGACGCAGAAGGAGGTTTTCGCCGCTATCCCGAACCCCCAGCACGCCCCGTTCAGTCATCGCTCCGAGTTTGCATCACGCGCCGCGTCAAGTCTGGAAAGATTTCCATTGCCCGCGTGCGTGCCTGTTCGACCGACATCTCCGGGTTGGCCTTTCTCACGTCCTCGGCCTGGCGGCACAGCTCAGCCCAAGCGTCTGCATCGCCGACATCACCGAAGGGTGCGCCCGTGGCCAGATCGACCATCTCATCAAGCCAGCCGGGCCAACGCTGCTCGATCTCCGCGACCGCTTTATCGAACGGCAGATCCGAATAAGGTACGTCGGCCATCTTGAACAGCGCCGTTCCCTTCGGTGTCTGTAGTACCTCGGCGTGCAGGCGAGCGTCGTCCGCCAGGAGGTCCGCCACCTTCTTGGTGCGATATTCCGCCTCACTCTCGTCATTGCAAGCATCGCGAAGGGATGTCCGGTCGTCGCGTGCCTTGACGACTCGCTCCTCTGTGAGAACATCCTTACGGATACGCGCGCCGACGAGGGCCGCTGCTTCAGGTGTGCCCTTTTCGACCTTCACGACCGCGCGTGGCGCGGGCGCGGTGATGCGCTGAAGCTCGTCGAGCAATGCCTGGCCGTCTTCGCTCGTCAAGAAGCGCGCCAAGAGCTCGTCACGGATCGTCTCATCGTGCGAGCCCTGTAACGCCGTTGCTTGCTCGTCAACCGCGGCCCGGATTCGTTCGATTATCTCGTTCACACGCCGCTGGTCACCTGCGGACCTCGACTTCGCGACAAGAGCGAGCCCGATGAGTTCAAGCGTCTCCGGGGAGAAATGATTATGACCGTTCAACTTCGACCTCCTCTTGGTCTGTGGTTTCGGCCTCACCGACCGGTCCGTTACGAAGCCAGGGGGCTAGAACCCTCCGCTCGAAGGCCGGCAAAGTATATTCGCGATATCCGGAGCTTCGCCGAATATCCTTCGGCAAGACTCGCCACAGACGCTCGCAGACGAGAGCGCCCACGTGCACGCCGCGCACCTGTCTACTCGATGGGCCGCCCACGATTCCCACCCGCGCAATCGTGATGTCGTCGGCCAGCTCAAAATACTGGCTTAACTCGCGGGCCAATTTTGCGGCGGTCCGGTCAATCTTCTGTGCGAGCCGCAACCGCTTCTCTGACAGCGATCGCAACTGGGCGCGCTGCTCCGACTCGCGGGCCGCCTCGAGATCTCGATCGGCCTCCTCGACGCGCCGTCGCGCCTGCTCGATGCGATGCTTGGCCTCCCGCTCACGTAACTCGGCCCTGTGGTAGGCGTCACGCTTCTCGCGCAGTGCCTGCGTCTCTTCGCCGGCCTCCGCCTCCGCCTCTGCGAACCAGGCGCGTTCGGCGTCCGCCTTCTCGGCCTCTACGGCCTCAAGCTCAGCGTAGCGTCGCTCGATCTCCGCGCGGGCATCTGTGAGCCGGGCCCCAGCATCTTGCACCGTATCAGTCACCGCCATCACTCGTGTTCCCCTCGTTGGTGCGGGCGGCAGCGTCCAGCCGCCGCCCACCGGTTCACGTACTTAGAAGTTCAGCTCGTCCTGCTCGCTCTCGAGCTCGGTAGCCAACTGCCGGGGATCATCGGGCAAGAGATCGAACACTTCGAACAATCTCATAGCCTTTCCACCCTTGAGCTGCTGCCACCCAGTGAAGGCGACGAGGAACGACTTGCCTACATGCTGTCGCGTGATCCGGTCTCGTAGCTGCACGAGGTCGAATCCGATGTTCACAGTGGCGCCGGGCTCCACTACGGTTTCGACCTGGTCCTCGCCACTGCCGCTGACGGCGACGACACCGCCCGAACAATCAGCGACATGCATGGTGACGACGTCGCCGTGTTCACCAGTCCAGACCTCGTTGACGCAGCCCTCGACATGCACAGGGCCCTCCTCGGGCCACTTGAGGAAGGGATGCGCGTCGCCAGCGCTTGCGGGCCGCCGTTGGGCGCCCGCCTGGAGCGCCTCTTGCAGACGCTCAGTCGTTGTGCTACTCATTCTACTCGCCTCCTAGTGAGGTTGGTGGGCCCTCGTAGCCGGGTTCTCAGGTCGGCGAGCGGGGGCCCAATTCACGCCCGCCGGGTTCCAACACGTTGAGCATACCAGTAGGCCGAGAACGCGCCGCAGACGCCCACAGACGCGGCAAGGCGGATCGCTGTCCCGCTCGAGCCGTCGAGCGCTGAGCCGGTCCAGGGGTTCGAGATCCATACGGCGGATGAGCCAGACCTTCAGCGTGTCATCCATCGGCCAGGGCCTCCCGGCACTCGTCACAGATGTCCGACACGGCATCGCACGGCAGAGACTCACCGCACACGTCACAAGAGAAATCCCCAGAAGAACCGTCAGTATCGCCAGTATCGCCAGATACCGCGTCCTTGCTGTCATTAGCCTTTGGCGGTACTGGCGGTACTGGCGGTATATTCCAGCTGTCCTTCTCGATCCAGATGCCGCGGTTGCCGTCCAGCTTGCGGTGAATCCGTATCCCTACGTCCTGCAAGTTCGGTCGGACTTCGTTCAGTCTGCGGCTCAAGACGTTAGGAGCCTTCGGCCAGAGCTTCTCCCTCGTACTTATCCGGCGGCTCTCTGCGACTTTTTCCAATTCGCCCAGTAAATCGCTTGCCGTACCCTCCCACGCGCTGCGCTCCTGCATGAACACCTGAACCGCCTCACCTACGGGATGGGCGTCAAGGGCCTCCTGGTTCTGGGCCGCCTCGGCGGCATCATAGGCTGAGAGAAACTCTCTCTGTCCGATTCCGAGGACATCCGCAGCAGTCGCCCCCCACGCTACCCAGTCGGCCATCCTCGGTTTCTGCTTGAGCTGCGCCGGACCCCGGCCTAACGTCTCGGCCAGAGCGTCCAACAGGCCGCCCAGGATCTCGGGCGTGTCCTCATCGTACCGCTGAAAGAGGACCTCTTCCTGAATGCGCTTCTCTTTGGGGATCCGTTCGAGTTTCACAAGGAAACAGCGATCCAGTAGGTCCCCGCGCTGGGGGGCCGGGTTGATGCCCGTGAACATCATGGTGCGCAGATAGTCGAAGATGACGGAGTCCTCGTCGGTATAGAGCTTCCGCCGACTCGTCCCTGCGCCGGTGATTGCCGCCGCAAGCTCATCGCTCATTGTTGGCATGAGATTATCGAGGTTGTCGAAGATGGGGATGGCCGTCTGGTCGAGAATCTGCGCGAGTTCGCGCATGTCGCTCGGCGGACGTCTTACCTCGGGCCTGCACGGATCCCACGGGCGCCTCAGGATCTTGGCCGCTGTAGTCTTCGCTGATCCGTGGGCACCATGAAACACGGGTGCGGGCCGGGGGAACTGCATAGGCGCCAGTACTTCCCACACCAAGAGCAGATGACGCACGCTGTCGTCCTCGTTCAGCGGGATGTACTCGAGGATCTTTCGCGGATCTCCGCCAGAGACAGGCTCGACAAGCGCGCGCTGGCCATTGGCCCGACGGAACAAGGGCGGCGCGTCTTCAACGATCTCCCACAGCCCAGAACCGACGCGGATCGCCCGCCAGGATTCGTCGCCCATGTCGATCCAGATGTGACCGTCCAGGTCAACGGCGAACCGCGTAGACAGTTGATGCTCGGCGCCCTCGTATCGTCCCTGACCTGATAGGACCCGCATCGCATCCGCCAACGCGCTCGCAGCTGGCACCCTGCCGCTCTTGGCATAACACGTGAGTGCAATCCATTGCTCGAAGGCCCGGCTATCGACTTTTAGCGTAGAGATCCCGTCTCGAAGATGCGGGCGTGCGTAGACGATTCCGCGCTCATCGTGAAAGAGCTCGATGTTCGAGTCTCTCACGAGCTTAACGATTTGGGTCGCCGCCGACTTACTGTCGGCTCGGGTGTTGCCGATATCCCCGGAATGGTTGCGCGCATGCGCCGTTGATACTGAAGCGACGATCCTCGCGACTTCCTTATCCTTGAGAGAGGGACGGCATTGATTCCCATTCACGACTCGCAGGATTGCAAGCGTGGACGTGGCATCATTCCCCTGCGCGATCAGGCCGCCGGCGATGCGGGTCAGGCAATCATTCCGCTTTCCGGTAGGGATCTCTTTCTCCATCAAAGAGACCCACTCACGAGGTTCGGAGCCGTTTTCCCCGGGCGAGGCACGGACCAGCTTCAGCAGCGGTTCGGGCACAGGCGCCAAAGGCGTGTCAAGTCCGAGGACGTCGTCGAAAGCGTAACCGTCGCTCGGCGGAACGACGACGAGTCCGCCATCACCGCGCCAGTCGGCCGAGCCACCGTTGAGCTTGGTTCGGTTCGGCAGGACAAAGCCGGGCCACTCAAACCAAAGGTGAAGCCCGCCGCGCGGCGTGTGAACGCAGGGCGTCGGTGGGTTACACCCACACAGCTCAGCGATGATATCCCAGGCATGCTTACCGTCATCCACATCCAGGACCACCAGCCCGGAGACCTTACCCGTAATGATCCCGCAGTTGAGACCATCAGCGGTGAACATGTCACGCACATCGCCGTCGCTCTGACGTTCGTTCTGCCACCGCTGCCATGAGCCAACCGGCACCTTGCCGCGGCAAGCAATGACGTTGAAACCGCGAGCGTGATAACCGAGCGCCACGTCTAACGGCTTCACGGCTGACCCCCCTGACAACCCTGCTGCCCCCCGATGGATTGGCGATCAAGCTGCAGCGGCTCGCCAGTGTCGCTCAGGACGGCAGCGGGACGTAACCGCCGGGCAGCCGCTAGGCTCGCCGCTCGCAGAAATCCCGAGACCGTGACCCCTAGCCTCGCGGCCGCCGTGCGCACTTCGGCTTCCTCGCTGGCGCTCACTTTAGCGGCCACAGTGACTGTCCTCATCGTGTTTACCCCCGCAAGGTTGTGTGAAGTGCCTCCTCAGCGTATAGTAATCTTGTGCATAATACACAGCTAAAGCGGGTAGTCGTGTACCACCTCATCCCACGAGACATCTTCGTCCGCGCCTTACTGAGCCACCCGATATTCGCGGCTCGTGAGGCGTTAAGGGCCTATCACCGTGACCTGCCGGAAGAGGACTATCTGGACGCGCTGGCTGACGTGGCGGCCGCCTACGTGCCTGAAGTCGAAACTCCCAAGGATCTCGCAGACTCAAAGAGGGTCTACCGAATGGTCGAGGCCCCGGAGCGACGAGCGGCGCACCTGATGGCGCACGAAAGGCTCTTCGAGGGGGTTTCCGATGAGGTGCGCAAGTATCACCGCTCGAAGTTCCTAGGTCCCGAGGACGAAGCCAACAAGCCCTTTAGTCGCGCCGATCATGCCGACCTGGCTGCGGGCCAGCTCGACCAGTACATCAACAAAGCCCTCAGGCGGTGCGAGATGCAGGACCAGAGATGCCGCGCCCTAGCCTTCGAGATGCTCACAAACAGCCCTGACCAATTCGCTGAACTTCTACAGTGGCGGCGGCCAGGCGGGCGACAGCTCCCGGTAGGGGCATTACTGCAACACTGGAAGCACGTCAGGCTCGTCTTGACACGAGTGCTGTCAAAGCATCCGCACTCCAGCCTTCTCTATCCACAGGAACGCGACTGGTGGCGTGAGCATCGGCGCACGACATCTGAGCGTTTCGCGGCAGCCTATTTCACCTGGGAACGTTCCGGATGCCCAGGCGCTTTGTCTACCTTTGCTCGCAAAGTGGGCGTCAACGTCAGTGGCATTTCGATTGAAACCGATCCGGCCCTGCTGGATCGGTATTCCTGGAGTGACGGTACCCGCCTCACCAATCGGCCTGGGGCATGAAGCCGTGCTCGTTGCACGCCCTCGCGCACCGCTACATCTTGGAGCCACCCACCAAGAAGTCCTCTGCGAGCCCTATCGGCACGCCTTGAGCATGAGGAGGCAGAGAGCAAATGACCCCCCTCGGCGATGAGTTGGATACGGTCAGGAACCGGATCCGCCGGTTCGGCGGACGGCGCGAGATCAACGAGCAGAACACGAAAGCCACGCTGGTGGAACCGGTGCTCCGCTCTCTGGGCTGGAATGTCGAGGATCTCGACGAGGTCCAACGGGAGTATCGCCTCAGGAGCAGTGATAAGCCTGTAGACTATGCCCTGCTGATTCTTCGCACGCCGAGGCTTTTTGTTGAGGTCAAAGCCTTCGGGCATAACCTCGATGACTCCAAGTGGGCCAACCAGATCATGGGCTACGCCGCTGTTGCCGGTGTCAAATGGGTCGTGCTCACTGACGGCAACGAGTACCGTATTTACAACTCACACGCCAGCGTTCCGATTGCAGAGAAGCTCTTCCGTACTGTCTGCATCAGCGACGATGGTGATCCGTCGGTTGAAAAGACGCTTTCCCTTCTATCTAAGGATCGGCTTGGAGAGAATGAGATCGACCAACATTGGAACGCGTTCTTCGTTGATCAGCAAGTGGCAGCAGCCTTGAAGGAGATGTTCGACGATGAGCCAGACAAGTCGCTAATTACACTCCTCAAGAAGCGCATAGGACTGGGCCGGCCCGACATAAGAGCCTCTCTGGCGCGTGCTGTACTGCAAGTGGATTTCCCGCTTGTGGAGCCGACCACAAAGCGGTCCAGACGGCCGAGAACCAGAGTAAGGTTGCCATCTAAGAAGGCCGACAGACGTGCGAAGCGTATGGCCTCCGATACGGTCGTTGTCCCCGCGAAGAAGGAAGGCTTCAAGAGGGTCTTTCTGGGGGAGGATCGGTGGTATGCAATCCCAATGGGCGTTCCAGCGCGGAAGCGGACGAAATACATAGCAGCGTATCAGAGTGCGCCAATCAGCGCCGTGACGCATCTGGCGGAAGTGAAGGAGATCCGGCCGTACAAGAACACGGGCAAGTACGAAGTGGTTTTCAAGGGACCGTGCAAGAAGATTAGGCCTGTTCCGGTCAAGGAATCCAAGAATGCACCTCAAGGGCGGTTGTACGTGAAGAGAGACGAATTGCTCGAGGCCGAGTACCTTGAGGACGCGCTCTAGGGCCCAACGTCCACCATCCCGCCCGGTCGATGCGGGCAGGCTGGCGGCGGCGAGGGCTTCAGTCGAGGTGCAAGATCCCGCTCGTTGCCCTGCCCAAACTCAGTCGGCATCTTGTAGTCAACCCAAACTTCAGCCCTCTTAGCTCTTTCGGAAGCTGGAGATTCCCGCCATGGCCGACCCGGAGCACCTCAAGATCATCCAGCAAGGTGTCGAGGTATGGAATGAGTGGCGCGGCAAAAACCGTGATGTGCGGCCCGACCTAGTCGGAGCGGACCTCCGCGAAGCGAGCCTCAGCGGGGCGGACCTCAGCGTAGCGGACCTCAGCGTGGCGGACCTCAGCGGGGCGTTCCTCTACAAAGCGAATCTCAGCGGGGCGGACCTCCGCGAGGCGAGCTTAAGCGAGACGTACCTTACCTCGGCGGTCCTAAAACAGGCGGACCTCCGCGAGGCGTACCTCCACAAAGCGGACCTCCGCGGGGCGGACCTGAACCAGGCCGACCTCCGCGGGGCGACCCTCATCGAGACGCTTATCAGCGGGGCGGTCCTCAACGGGGCGAACCTCAGCGGGGCGGACCTCCGCGAGGCGGAACTTAGCGGGGCGGACCTCAGCGCGGCTGTTCTCACTAGGGCGGTCCTCACCAGGGCGGTTCTCACCGGGGCGGTCCTCTACGGGGCTGACCTGAGCGGGGCGGACCTCAACGGGGCGAACCTCAGCGGGGCGAATCTCAGCAGGGCGGACCTCCGTGAGGCGGACCTCACCCAAGCGGTCCTCGTGGGAACTAGACTCGCGGAAGGAGCGAATCTGTCTCGTTGCAAGATCTTTGGGGTCTCGGCTTGGCGGCTTGAGCTAGACGATACCACTGAGCAAGCCGACCTCATCATCACTGGCGAAGATGAGCCTGTAGTGACAGTGGATAACCTCGAGGTCGCACAGTTTATCTACCTACTCCTTCATAACGAGAAGATCCGCGACGTAATCGACGCCATCACATCTAAGGTCGTCCTCATCCTTGGTCGCTTCGGGGACGAGCGTAAAGCGGTGCTGGATGAGATCCGCGAGGCACTCCGGCATCGAGACCTCACGCCTGTCCTGGTCGACTTCGACAAGCCAGCCAGCAAGGATGTCACCGGTGCCGTAGAGACCCTAGCCCGGATGGCGCGGTTCGTCATTGCGGACCTGACCGATCCGAGCAGCGTGCCACATGAGCTGGCAACCATTATTCCTTTTATGAGGACGACCCCAATCATTCCGATTCGCTTAAAGGGTGCCGGTGGGTATTCTATGTTCGACGACTTAGAGCGGTCCTATCCATGGGTCCTGCCGAAGTACGAGTACGCTGAGCCGGCGGCACTGATAGCGGCCTTAGAGAAAGATGTCATCGGCCCGGCCCAGGCGAAGGCGGAGGAGCTGAGATCCGAACCCGGCATGAGCCCAGGCTGAGTTGACTGATTGAGGGTGTGCGCGTTTTCTTGATTCCCTCTGTCTTATTGCTTAGAAAGACCGCGAATGCGAGATGGAGCTTCATACAGGCAGAAGGCCAGGGATTTCGAGCAGCGCGAGAACTGGAAGCGCGCGATCGACGCGTACGAGCTTGCCATTGAGGCTGACAGCAAAGCGCGCAGGGGCATCGATCCTGCGCTCTACAATCGTGTCGGTGATCTTTACCGGCGGGTAGGAGACATCGCCAAGGCGGTCTATTACTACGAGAAGGCTGCTGATGGTCATCTCTCTGCCGGTTTCTACAACGACGCAATCGCGCTCTGCAACAAGATTCTCCGCAACAAGCCCAACCAGCATTCGGCTTACCTGAAACTCGGCAAGATTGGGGCTGCGAAGGGTTTCCTCTCGGATGCCCGCAGGCACCTCCTCGAGTACGCCGAACGGATGCAAAGGGCCAACAAGCTGGATGAGGCGTTTTCCGCGCTCATCGAGTTTGCCAACGTGTCGTCCGATCCGGAGATCCGGCTGATGATCGCGGAGCAGCTTCTTGAGCATGAGCGCCAGTCGGCTGCTGTGGAGCAGCTCCGACTCGCTTGGCGCGACCTACGCCAGCAGGGCCACGCTCAAGATGCGGCGGAGGTTAGGGATAGAATCCTCGAGATAGGGCCTGATCGGGATCCCGAGGTCGATCCACCGGAGGAGTCCACGGTGGCTGCCACTGACTCCGTGGGCATCATGGATCTCCCGGAGATCCTCCCCTACGATGAGTCAGAGCACGAGAGCTACAAAACCGATCTGCTCGTGTTGGATGAGGGGTCCGTACCCCAGTGCTTTGACGATATCGCGGATTGCGTTAAGACCGATATCGCTCGGAACTCCTTGGAGGAACCGGAGGCGGAGGCTGAGGACATCGGCCGGAAGTCTGAGACCCTTTTGGCTAGAGCGTATCACCCAAGGGAAGTTGTGCCTGAGAAGTGGTACCCTGTGCTGGCCTACGTCTTGCTTTCCGGTGTCGAAGCAGTTGTCGAAGCGGACAGCCGCAAGCGCCTAGGTCAGGATGGCATAGGCCATAGCGCAGCACGTGTCGAAACCACCCATACTATTGCCAGGGGCACAGAAGTAATGGTCGTGCCAGAGTTGCCAGGGTGCAGATTCAACCCTCCGCAGTCGAGCTTTGCGTGGCTTGAGAACTGGCATTGCGCAGAGTTTCGCATGCGTGCCGACCCGCGCCGAGCAGATTTCACACCCAACAGAACGGTCAGCGGGCGTGTGGCCTTCTTCGTGGGGCCGCTGCTCCTAGCAGAGGTAGGTATCTGGGCATACCTATCCGGAGACACAGTCGAACAAGCATCTTCAATGGCTGGACCAATTCTTCTGGATCGGTCAGAAAGCTATCTGTATCAAGCGATCTTTGCATCGTACTCGCACAAGGACTCACACATCGTCGATCGTTTGCAAAAAGCATACGGGGCTTTGGGTATGCAGTACCTGCGAGATGTCGACGAACTGAGACCTGGGGACTCGTGGAACGACGCTTTGTTGTCGATGATAGAACGCGCCGACATATTTCAGTTGTGCTGGACCAGCAATGCCGCCAAGTCACCGTATGTGGAGCGGGAATGGCGACACGCACTTGAGCAAAGAAGAGTCCGCAACTTCATCCGTCCAGTTTACTGGGAAGAGCCTATGCCTGATCCACCGCCGCAACTGGCTCACATTCACTTCGCATTATTGAATTGGTAGTCTTTCATTTCATTCCATTCTGACTGGCCACACTCAAACCCGAAACGGCATGACTTCCGCCTTCCGGCTCCGCGCCGCGGTCGCCGTCAGCAGCGCACCGGACACCGAGGTGACGATCCGTTGACACCCACCCGCTTGAGCTGGACGATGGCTCGCGGTCGCCGAAACCGGCAGGAACCATTGAACCCATTGTCATTCGCCTTGTGTCTCGGGCGCTGGCGGTTCGGGCGGCGGTGTAGTTGTTTCGCCTCGGAGTTCCGACACCAACTTCTCCTCCGCAGTAGCGACTCGCTGTAAGTGCTCTTCGATGTCTTCTGGCGAAAACATCTTCACAGCAGGGTCATTGCTTGGGACAGAAGTCATGGTGGCAAGTTGCGGTTCGCCGCCAACGCCACCGGGGTTTGTCTGGCTGACGTGCTTTATGCACCACACCGCTGCCAGAGTACCCTCGGCGACAGTTGGATGAGAAGTCGGCCACAGGAGCCGCTTGAGGAGGGCCAAGAACGGGTCAGCTATTGGCTGGCCGATCCCGAGTGAAACAAAAGGAACTTCGGGGGTTGCACGTTCCGGGGCGCCGTTGTAGTCGAAATTGAATAGGTGAGGTAAGCGGTTGACCGGCATGGCTACGAGCGACTTGCAGAGGCTCATAGACGCATCACCGGCGAGCTGACGAGTCCAGGTAGCACTTTGAAGGTACGGGTTGATCAGCTGCAGAATCTCTTTCCCGAGTTTGTCCATCACTTCGTCGGGACTCTTGATGTCTCTAAACGCCTTCTTGTCCCAAAGAGTTGTGATCCGATCTATGACTATCTGAGAGATGCCAACTGCTCCACTTGAACTGAAAAGGATGTGGTCTCGTATTGTCACGACCTTCCGGATATCCTGCTGCCCGATGGTGGGCCGACCGGCGGCAGAAAAAGTTGCGGCGCTGTCAGACGCTACGACAACGCCGTCGCTACACTTGATCCCAACTATCAGTGTCACAGTTAGTCTCGAAACACGCTGTTGGCTTTCATGTCGGGATACGCCCGGTAGATTGCGCTCACCAATTCATTGAAGGAGAGTGCCTGGGTGAACGCTACAACATCGGCCAAGAACTTCACGGCCGCCCGCGATAGCGCTCTCTTCAACTCGTTTGCAGCGCGCAAGCCATCCTCCGTGGCGGCGTACTCCTTGAACCGCACTTCGGGAGGTCGGCTGATTGACACCAAGCCCTCGGCTTGGAGATCCTCGGCGTCCGTATAGACCGCCGTGCAGAACGGGCCATAATCGCGAGGCTCGAAGGTGTAGAAGGACGCGGTCTGGCGTTCCTCTTCTGATAGCATCTGGCCAATCAAAAAAAGTGCTTTCTGAAGTTGAACGGGCTCCAGCGGCCGGTCCATCGCCGACGCGATGACAAGCAGTGTCCAATCTCGTGGTGTCATGATCGGAATCCTCAGATTCCCAAGGGCAAGTCTGATTAGGAGAGTGCCAACCCTCCAAAACATAACTGAGGCGGTCATTTCTGGCCAGTCGTCTCCTTCCGCCACAGGCTCAGCCATTCAGTAGCGTCGTCCCCGCAGCGTCCCCCGCCTTTGCTGAGCCTCAGCGCCCGACCCAGTTCCCGCCGCTCGGCTTCACTCATAGCCCGCAGCCCAGCCAAGAGCTGATCGCCCGCGTCCTGCACCGCCCTCGCATCGCGTGCCTTGAACAACACCACGCCGCGCTCGATAGCCGGCCGTTTGACGAGGCAAATCTTTCGGACCCTGATGTCGCGTAACCTATGTCGTGCCGCCATACTCGCCTCCTTGCCGTCACCCGTTGCCTAGCTCGGTCGCTCGCGCAACCTCGGCTCTATCGGGATGACGTCGGCTGGGTCGCCGTCAGAAGAAGCTGCTTCTGGATCGGGCCGTGCCATCCCCACCAGTGCCTTCGCCCAAAGGCGCGCTATCTCCCTTTCCCGGTGCCTGCGTCGGCGTTCTGCCTTCTCCTCGCGTTCGCGCACGACCTCGTCCCAGGCATCCCGAGCGTCGGTCGCGGTCCGGCCCGAGCACAGTTGTTCCAGCGCCGCGAGTTCCTCGTCCCTCAGCGCGCTCAGCTCGTAGCCGAATCTCTCTACAGCCTCGGCATGCCCGCATGGCGCCTCAGGCTCGGGTTCACCCGCGAGCTTTGCGCCAAGCCACTCTCGCAGGTAGCCCGTTGTCAGCTCCCGCGCCCGTGCACGCTCCTCGGCTGTTGGCTCCCGCAAGGCCCCCAGTTGGGTTGCACGGCGAAGCAGACTGTCTGCAAGCTGTTGTAATCGCCAGCTCATAGGACCGCCCTCACTATCTGTTGACGCATTGCGCTAGTCTTCATCCCTTGGCCCTCAACCTTGGTGTCTGCATCGCCTCCTCCAGTTCCTCGAGCCTAGCCCGCAGCTTGTCCACAACGTCCCGAGTCAGCCTAGATTCATGCGATTTGATCCAGACCTCGACGGCCCTCACGCATGCGTGAGCCGTGGCCCCGGAGAGCATTCCGCTGGCCGCCCACTGACCGACCTTCATGAGCCAGCGTTGTGCGTCCTCGAGGTTCTCCAGTGGCCCTAGGTCGTCCTGTATTCGGGCTAGAGAGAGTTTCTTGGCGACCTTCGCCTTCCCACCCTTCCTACCGGCCTCTCGGGCCGTTTCTGATGTGAATTTGCCCGTCACTATTCCGCTTCCTTTCCGCTTCGGTTACGTCTTCCAAAAACCGCGAGTCACACCACACCCGGCTGAAAATCCGCATCCTGCAAGGGCTTTGGTCGCATACCGGTTGCGATCTGCCCGTTTGAGCGCCACGCACGCGGAGAGGGGCCTGCTGGCGGAGCGCCCCCCCCGGGGTTGACTACATCAACCCTAACTAGTTGACTACATCGGTGAGGGGGTGGCCTCTGGGGGGGTGTTTCAAAGTGGCGTGTGAGTCTCCCCCATCCCTTACGCGACAGGGGTGGCCCCTTCACGTTAATCGGGGCTGTTGGGGAAATCCTGGGGGGGTTGGGGAATCCTGGGGGAGTCTCCTGAGTGCTCCTATCCCAGGCTGCATGTAAGAGAGCCCCACCGGCCCCGATTCCGTTGACTACATCGGTGAAGGGGTGGCCCTGGTGGGGGTTGGAGCCTCCCCCATACCGCACCACCGTTAACACGACAGGGTTTGCCCCTTCACTTACCGGGCCCTGGGGCAATCCTGGGATGGCTGAGTTCACTCCCAAACCACCCTACCCAGGCTGGCTGGTAAGAGAGCCCCAGGGCCCCGGTTATTTCCGGAGTCGGTACCCCTTTTTTCGTTGACACCCCCGCTGTAGTCTCTGCTGCACCCGTCGGCCCCCGGCTCTTCTTGCTCGCTCCATGTGTGGTGTGAAACGCGGTGTACACACCCGGCAAACGCGGGTCTTAACAGCACTATGACGAACAACGCCCTCCTCATAGATTTGGCCCAGCAAGTACCTTAACGGACCATCGTGGTCCATCGTGCTCATTGCCGGATCGCTTTGTTATCACATGCATGTTGCCACGTTTCAGGTTCATAGCGGAGCGTCCTGCTCGGCACAGTGACGACAGCGGCAGCTGGGAGCATCTCGATCGTGAATTCGCGAGTTGAGTCCGTGGCTCTTTGCACCACGTGCTTCGTGCTCACGGCCACTCTAGGTGTGGCCTGTGCCAAGACGCCTGAACCGCCTCCTCCACTGCCGCATCCCGAACCCCCTCAGGTCGAGGTGGTGGACCTCGCGGAGGGTCTTCCGGCGCTTACTCCACAACAGCCACTGCCGCCACGTCTCCGCTGGGTACCGTCGGCACCTGGTGAAGGGTCGGTCGTCATGCTCACGCTCGAGCCCGAGCCCCTCGGCCTGCCCGTCTTCGAGGCGCGGGCGCTGGCTGGGGAGCGCGTAATACAGCTCGCTCCCCTGCGGGGCGGAGGCTATCTCGGGCTATTGGCGGCACCGCGCTCGACCGAGGAAGTCCCGGTAACTGTCACCGTCACACTGATAGATGGAACCCGGCTGAGTCAGCGGTTGTCGCTGCGCATAGCCGCCCGCGATTTCGCCAGCACTCGTTTGAGAGTCGCCGGCCGCTACACGGCTCCGGACGAAGCAATCCTCAGAAGAGTGAGAATAGAGAGGGAGTGGGTGAGAAAGGCGCTTCGGACACGGACCGAAGTACCCTTGTGGCGTGGCAACTTCATTCGCCCGCTAGAAGGTTTGGTAACGAGTCCGTACGGCCAGCGACGCATGTTCAACAACGAGGTGCGCAGCCAGCATACCGGACTCGACATAGACGGCGATACGGGCGATCCCGTCATGGCCGCGAACAGCGGACGCGTTATTCTATCGCGCGATCTCTTCTACAGCGGTCAGGCGGTGTATGTCGATCACGGCCTCGGCTTCATCACCGGCTACTTCCACCTATCGAAGCGAGAGGTCAGCGAAGGGCAGTGGGTGGAGAAGGGTGACGTCGTCGGGTTGGTGGGCGCCACCGGCCGGGTCACAGGCTCTCACCTGCATTGGTCAGTCTGGGTGCAGGGTATTTCGCTCGATCCCGTTTCGCTCCTGGAGCCCGGCCTGCTCGCAGCCAGCGACCGCCTCTTTGCTCCTCCCGACGGCTCCGTCCCCCGCATGTAGAAGAACGAGCGGCTACGTTCGCGCAAGGACGATCTCTACGATCGCATCTTCCTCGATACCGTCATCATCGAAATCGTATTGGCGCTGGCCCTCCAAGCTGAGGGTGTCACCCGAGAGTTGGTATGTGAACTCGGTCAGTTCCCCCGCAGCCCCCTCGCCGATCAAGACGAGACGGTCCCCTTCCACCAATGCTACCCCGCTTTCGACGATCGGTGGTTCACCCGGCTCGGCAGCGCTGGCTGTGTAGCGTCCGACCGCGTCCAAGCTGACCGACAGGCTTCCGCCGGCGGCGACGAAGTCCACCGTGTCCGCCCGAGCCGGCTGCCTTATCAGTCGGTACTCGTCCGCCACCCAGGTTCCCGCGAGGTCACCAACAGTCGTGCCACTGGCCCGACGGAGACCGATCTGCAGAAAGGCCGGTTCCCCCTCATCGTTACCGTCGAAGTCGTACTCTACTTCGTCGGTGACCAAGCCGAGGGTGCCGTTCGTCACCGTCATCGCGAATGCCACCGTCACCCCCGGCTCGGTGACATTCTGAAGGAGCAGGAAGCCGCTCTCGATCACCGCGAAGCCGCTCGAGACCTCAGGGGCACCGAGGGCGGGGGCGAGCGCGAAAGTGTAGCGACCGTCGCTTGAGATCGTCAGCGTGGCTCTCCCATCGCCGGCGATCAGATCGACCCGCTTCGACCCGTCCGCCTGACTGGTGTAGGTGACGGTCGTAGCGTTCCACGTGCCCACGAGATCAACGATCGTGATATTACCCCCGGGGCCTCCATCATCACCGCACGCAACCGTCACAGTGGCGCTCAGAATCCCCACCGCGATAGCTTGTCTCAGACCCATTCTCGCCTCCTAGCTCACACCACCGCCCGATCGCGATACAGCCCGCCACCCGCGGACGTTTGAACACAGCCCTCGAACGACGAGACTACACCAGCTCACCTGGATAGCCCCAGATTCGATTATTCCTGATGCGATATATACAGCTTTTGAGGAAGCGATTGAAGGGAACTGGTTCGACGCGTTGGCCTGCCCCTCGGCATTCGCGGCATGACGGAGGAACGATGAGCACCTCAGTAGCCGTACGCAGCGAAAAGCGAACCCAAAATCAACAGAATCTAGATCGGCTGGCGCCCCTAACGCTTCGTGAGCAACTCCTCGAAGAGCTCTACCGCTCTGGGATCCTCGCTCTGGCCCAGCCAGAAGAGTGCCTGGCGCACTAATCCCGGATTCTCGTTCGTGCGGGCGATGTGGATCAGCGCCGGAACGCCCTCATCGTTAGGCCGCTGCGACAACCCGAAGACGGCTGTTTTCCGCACGTCCCAATCCTCCGAATCGTCGAGCGCTATCTCGCTCAGCCCTTCCGTCGCCGCATCGGCAGCTTCCTGGCTGAGCCAGAAAACGGCGCTCGTCCGCGTGTCTTCGGGCAGCGAGCCGTCTTTCGCGATATCCAGTAGATCCGGCCAGACGGTGACGCTATCGGCGAGCATCGCTGGGAAGATCGCGTCTTCCGATGCTCGGTCTGATTTCCGGGCCAGAGAGATCAAGTATCGCGCCGCACGCGGCGCCGACACAATGCCCAGTTCGACGGTGCTGCCGGTCGCCGACCGCCAGCGCCCGCCGACATACGCATCGACGTCGATGACCTCACCTTCACGCACTTTGAGCACGACGCGTACCGGTCCGGGCTCGCACTCGTATTCCCAGTCCTCGCTCCGTCCGTGTCTCACGCGCCAACCGCGGCCGCCATCGAACGACACGCTCCCGTGTCCGTCACCGCAGACGTCGGGGCGAGCAGCGAAGCTCATGCGGACCTTGCCGTCTTCCAGTCGATCCACCTGCTCCGCGATCGACTGCCCCCAGGCCGCCGGGGCGCGCGTCAGTAGCGCTGCCCCGACGACGAAGAGAGCAGTTAGGGACCTCGTTCTCATTGTCTGCCCTCTATGATCTCGAGCAGAAACTCCAGTACCCTCGGGTCGTCCGACTGCGCCAGCCAGAAGAGCGCCTTCTTGCGCAGCTCGCTGTCTTCTTCTTCGCGCGCGATCTCCAGCAACTTGTCCACAGCGTCGTCGCCACCCTGCTGGGCAAGCGCGAATATGATCTGCTCCTTCAGCTCTCGCTCGGGCATCCGTTCGTAGAGCTCGGCCATCTCAACCGCCGAGACCCCAGCCTGACCTGCCCAGAACAAGGCCTGCTTGCGCGTGTCGATCGACTGGCTCTCGTCGGTGGCTATCGTCAGCAGAAAGGCGGCGTTCTCCTCTCCTTCGCTCATCGCGAGCGAGTGAATGATCCTCTCCTTGACCTCCGGATCGGTGGCGCGCGCATAGATGTCGCGCAGAAACGCCGAGTTCTCGCTCCGCTGACCGAGCCAGAAGATCGCGTTCCCCCTCAACTCCGGCGCGATGTCCTCTCGCACAGCATAATCACGCAACACCTGACTCGCCCGTTCGCCACTGGCCTGCGCTAGCGCGAACAGCGCCTTCTCCTGCAGCTCTCGGTCATCCGACTCCCTCAGTATCTCTTCCAATGCATCCACCGTGCGCTCGCCTGGGACCTGCGAGAGCCAGAAAACCGCCTGGCCACGCACCTCCGGATTGGGGTCGTTTCTCACCACGTCGAGCAGAACATCCACGTTCTCCTCATCGAGGTGCTGCGCCAACAGGAAGACGGCCCGACTCCTCATCTGGGCGATGCACTCGTTGTCCTCGTCTCGCTCCTGCAGAACCCGCTTGAGAATCGGGATTGCCCGTTCGGAGTTCATCTGCAACAGGGCGTTCAGCGCTGCCATGCGTATCTCATCCTCCTCGCCCGCACAGGCCTCCGCCGCGAGCCGATCGCGCGAGCCTATGGCAACCGTCCGCGTAACGCGCTCGGCCGCGCGCGAATCGCCGCGCCGCGCTAACGCACCCTGAATACGCGCCATCAGAGCCTCCGCCTCCCTGAGCGACACCTCCGAGTCACTGTACTGCTGCTCGAGCTGCCGCAGCGACTCCTCGGCACGTCGAAGATCAGCTTCCCGGCCGCTACGATAGAGTGAAAAAGCCTGGTAGTAGAGCGCCTGCGCCGCGTAGCTGGAGCGCGGATAACGACCGTGGACCTGAGCGAACAACTCGGCGGCTCGCCGGTAGTGGTCCTGCGCCAGATACTCGCGGGCCGCGCGGTAGAGCGAATCCGCCGGGTCCTGAGGGTAAAAGCTCTCGTGCTCGGCGGCAGCGGCGTATGACGCCGCAGCCCTCTCGTGCGTTGTCCGGCCGATAGCGGCTTCCTGCGCCGACAGCGTGGTGCCGACACCCGCGACCAGCGAAGTCGCCACCACGGTCAGCCAGATCTTTCGACCCTTCCTTTTCATCAGAGTGCTCCTTCCATGCCTGTCCCCGGGCCGGCTGGGATCGCCGTGCGCAACCGTGGCAGCAGGCCTTTACGTTCAATTCCTTCGGTGATCAGCTGCAGTTCAGTCTCATTGCCCCGCGCATAGGAGAGCTGCACGATCTGCACGAGCACCAGCTCGAGCTCGTCCAGCAGCTCTTTCAGCACGGCGTCTTCTGCGGCCGGCGAATCGAGCAGTAGACGCGTGCTCGACAACAACTCGCCGGCGCCGCGCCAAAACTCGGCATTCGCCGCTCCAGGCTCCGTGCCAGTTCGGAAAGAGGTCAGGAACAGCTCCGCGCGCGACAGGTGCTGCGTCGCAGTCAACTGGTAGGCCAGCCGCGTGCGACTCGCCGTCTCCCCCAGCGTCGTCGCCGGCTCGGGCGCTACCGCCAGCGCCGGACTCTGGGGGCCCTCCTGCAGCGCGAACCGTCCGATCCCGATGCCTATCGCCAGAGCCGCAGCGATCCCGACGCCCCAGCGAGTCCACGGTGAATAGAGAACCCGCAGTTGCTGGCGACGACGCGCCCGCTCCTGACGGATCGCCTCAATCCGCGCCCACATGAGATCTCGCGGCGTTTCCGGCGGTGGGTTGTAGTCTTGTGCCAGTTCCTTCAAGACGTCATCAAACCGTTCTTCCATCATGACGCCCACTCCTCGGCAAAGTCCGCAAGTCTTTCCCTCAACTTCGCACGCGCCCGCGACAGCTGCGCCTTCGACGTGCCCGCACGCACTCCCAGCGCAGCGGCTATCTCCTCGTGTTTGTAGCCTTCTATGTCGTGCATGACGAAGACCGTCCTATATCCCCATGGCAGATCATCGATCGCCGCTGCCAGCCGCTCTTTCAAATCGGGCTCGGCATGCGGCGCCTCCACGCTCAATCCAGAGGTTTCCTTCAGATCCACTTGCCGCTGGTTCAGTCGTTTCACCTTCCGCATCCCGTTGTAGACCACCGAGACAGCGATAGAGTGAAGCCAAGTCGAGAGAGCCGCTTCACCGCGGAACTGCTTAAGTCTGTCGAAGGCGCGAATGAACGTCTCTTGCGTAAACTCCTGGGCCAGGTCCTCATCGCCGGTCATTCGGTACGACAGCCGGTAGATTCGGTCCACGTTCGCCTCGTACAGCTCGCGCTCCGCCGCCGGATCTCCCTCCAAAACCCGTCTAACCAGTTGACGTTCTTTCACTTATCTCCGATCCCGGGTCCCCTCTGTTACCCGCTTCCGACCATTTGACACAGGCTTCGCCGATAGGGTTGCGTCCGCGAAGCCGTCGCACATGCGGTGATGTTGGCGGCACACCCGTCCTCACTCCCCCGGCTGGGAGAGGTGTGCCGGCAACAGCTGACGCCCTCGATAACCGGCGTTCAGCTCGTGATACCACTCGATCGCTGCCTCGCCCATCTTCCAGCATAGGAACACAGGCCGCCCATCCAGAATCGAGAAGAAATCGACCAGGCCGCCCTCGAACCCTTTGAACTGGGCACCAATATCCGTTAGCTCATCGATGAACGAGTTGACCGTGTCGGTCAGCTGGCGAAGTTCGCGATCGAGCTCGCTGCGCCTTGCGACACTCGCCTCCGAGCCCGATTCCAAGACCCGAAACTCATCGGAACGCCTCAGAAGGTCCGCGTGCGTCGACATGATGTCGCCTACGATACGCCGCACTAGCGGCAGCGTTCGATTCGCCTCTTCAACCGTGAAGTACTTGGGCATCCAGCAAGCTCCGCATGGAAGGTGAAAGACTTAAGGGTCGCCAGCGACCTAGCCGAACTGCCACACGCCACGCGACCCCAAAGAAACGAGGAAACCCCTCTAGAGATTCGGCTTTCGACGCGAGCGCGCTGCCCGCGCGAAATTCGACCTATCCGCTCAGCAGACGGATCGCCTTCTCGTTGTCCTCGGTCGTGTTGTAGAAGTGTGGAGACAGCCTCACCGCCCCGGGTCGATAATCGCAGATCACACCCGATCGCATCAGCCGACGAACCGCAGCAGCGGGATCCGAGGACTCTATCATGACTATCCCCGACCGGTCTTCCGGCGCGGCAGCGGCGCGCACGCGCATTCCAGCCCCGCGCGCCCTCTCCAAGAGATCTTCTGTCAGTGCGGAGACTCGTCGCCGAATTCTATCCACGCCAACCTCGCGGACGATTCCGAGTCCAGCCCTCGCCGTGTACATCGTCGGCACCGCCGGAGTACCCATCTCGAAACGGCGCGCGTCTTCTCGCAGTCGAAACTCGTTCGAATTGAACGCGAACTGATCTTCCACGCCGAACCAACCTACCATCGTCGGCGTGAGCGACTCTATCAGAGACCGGCGAACGTACACATAGGCCAAGCCCTGGCCTCCCAGCAGCCACTTCAGAGTTCCGCTAAGTAAGACATCGACATCCAACTCACTGGCATTGACCGGAAGCTGCCCCATAGATTGGTACGCGTCGACTACGCAAAGCGCGCCCCGCTCATGCGCCAGCCGCGCAAGTCCGGCGATGTCCTGAACGGCGCCCGTCGTGTAGTAGACGTGGGACGTGGCGACAAGTGCGGTCCGTTCATCCACCGCCTCGGCGAACGCCTCCATAGGCACGCTGACGCCGTCGGGCGAAGCGAGAACGACGGGCTCGAGACCCTGTTCTCGCTTGGCAAGGAACTGGTACACGACGGTCGGGAAGTCGAGCTCGGTGGTCACGACCTTGGGGCGCTGGCTGAAATCGATCGCGCTGGCGATGGTCGAGAGGGCAACTGAAATACTTGGCGCCAGGGCCGTCTCCGCGGTCTCCGCACCGATGAGCTCAGCGAATGACACGCGCACGTCATCGGCTGTGGCAAGCCAATGCTCGTACCAAGCGGACGCGCCCAAGCGGTCCCACAGGTCTGCGAATTCTGTGAGGGCTGCTCGGCCACGCAGTGAAAGCGGGCCGAGTGAGCACGAGTTCAAGTACGTCGCGGAACGGAAGATCGGGAATTCCGGGCGGTACTTTTCAGCTAGTTCGTACAGTTCAGCGTTTGGCATTGGAGAGTCGAGAGATTCGATGACAGAGTCTAATGATCTTGGCCCTATGTACGAGGCGAAGCAGTCCGCCCAGCTCGAGCGGCTTGACCGCGAGAATCCGATCCCCGGCGGCGAGCCTCAGTGCCCCGTCTGCGAAGCCAAGACAACAAGGCTGGTGGAGGCTCATCCGTCCCCTCACGCCGGTTCGGCACCTTTTCGAATTCGCCTCGTCTGCAGCAACGAGGAATGCCGCCGCTGGACGGTCTACAATTGGTGAGCCCGTCAGTCGCCCGCGTCAGCCGTCGAGCCTTACCTCCCGATACAGGACGTCATCTCCCTCTCGGCGAACGCAGCTTCGACGCAGGTCCGCCCTCTCGACGACCGAGTCCAGAACCGCCTCCATGCCCTCGGCTGCCTGGTGCTCGGTGAACTCGATGAAACGCCCCGGCAACGCTTGATCCTCGAACAGCCACACCTGCACGCCCGCCGCCTTCGCGGCCTGGGCATAATTGCTCCACCGCTCCAGATACTCGTCGCGAAGATCGGGTCTCACTATCGCCCGGATCGCCTTCAGCTTACGGATGCCCGGCATACGACCTCCACATTTGCCACGGCCTGCCCACCCAACTTACATTGCCGAGCATACGATAGCACCTTCGTAGAACCACCCGCTCGTTTGGAATCGCCTATGCCCGAAGAGAACTCCGGCCGTTTGGCGGCCAAGGCCAACGAGCTCTATTGGCAGACGAGTAGGCCCGCCGGTCGTCTAGCCGACGAGCTTGGCATCTCGCGTTCCAAGTTCTACGCCCTGGTCGAGCCGCTCCGCATCGAAATCATGTGTTCCGCGTGCGGCGCGCCGCTCGCTTTCAGCAGTCGCTCCGACCGCGACAGCGGCCGCGGGCAGTGTTCCGACTGCGGTGCCGCAGAAACCGTCCCAGCTGAGCACATCCCCGCGGCGCCAGTCGAAGCAGAATCAGCGGGAGCGCCGGCGCGGTCCGAGACCGGACTGGCATCATGGATCGAGTTGCCGGGCAACCGTGATCTCTGGCTGAGCGCCTTGGCCGGGGTGGCCGCCGGGTTGCTCATCTCTACACTCTGGCGCCGCCGGTAGCCCGCGTAGGAGAGTTTGTTCGCCGTTTCCAAGAACCCTCTACTGATGACATTGACATGGAGATAATTCGCGAGCCGAAAGTGGCCTTGCTGGCCAAGCAAGAATACCTCGGTCATCCGGACATCGACTGGCAGAGCGATTCAGATAACGACCCGCAGCAACTGGCCGAGTTTGCCGGGCGACTCTGCTACCTCAGCTTCGGGAAAGAGGCAGAGGTCATTGGCGGCCACAAGACCATTCAGGGCCGAACGACCAACCAGGAGTACATGCGGAATCTCTTGGAGGTCAAACACGGAAGCGTACTCGAGCACGTCGTCTTCACATTTCTCTTCGAGGGCATTTCCAGGGCGCTCACTCATGAGCTCGTGCGGCACAGAGCAGGCTTTGGCTTCTCCCAGCTCTCACAACGATTCGTCGACGAATCCAACATCGGTTTCGTACTTCCACCTGAAATCCAAACGGGCACGCCGGCTTTCGAGATGTGGAAAGGGGCTTGCGAGAACGCTCTGGAGTGGTACAGAAGACTGCTCGTCCAAGTGGCCGAGCAGGTCGCCGACGAGCCGAAGGCGACGATGCGGCGGAAGCGAGCGCGACAGGCCGCCCGTTCCGTTCTCCCTAACTCGGCGGAGACCAAGATCGTCGTCACAGCCAATGCGCGGGCCTGGCGCCACTTCATAGAGCTCAGAGCGTCCCCCGCGGCCGACGCCGAGATTCGCAAGCTGGCCATCGCGGTACTGCGCCTGTTGCTGCCGGAGGCACCAGAGATCTTCGGCGACTTCAAGGTCGAGCCCCTCGACGACGGGACCGAGACGGCCTTCACACCTTACAGCAAGGTCTAGAGACCGCGAGACCGCGCCGAGGTCATGGAGTCTCTTCCCGCCGGCGATCTACTGCCAAACATCCGGGTGACGCCGCCTGGTCCCAATTCGCGGGAGCTGGCAGCGCGACTGCGAACTCACGAGTCGAGGAACATCACCTTCATCTCGGACGACTTCCCCGTCTTCTGGCAGGAAGCACTGGGTGCCAACGTCCTCGATGCGGATGGTAACGTATACATAGATCTCACCGCTGGATTCGGCGTCGCCGCCGCCGGGCATCGCAATCCTCGCGTGTCGGATGCTATCAAGAGACAGCTTGATACCTTGGCGCATGGCCTTGGTGACCTTCACCCGTCGGAGATCAAAGTCCGACTGCTTGAACGGCTTGCAGAGGTTACCCCAGCGGGCCTGGAGGTGACGATACTCACCAGCTCCGGGGCCGAGGCAGTGGAGGCGGCCCTTAAGACGGCGCGGCTGGCGAGCGGCCGGCCCGGGGTATTGTGCTTCAGTGGAGCCTACCACGGCCTGACCTACGGCGCCCTGGCCGCCACCGACGGTGAGTTGTTCCGCCAGCCGTTCGAGGACCAACTCGGGATCCCCGTGACGCGCGTACCCTACCCCAAAACCTCTCGGCCCGCACCGGAGATCCAGGCTAGAGGCGGAACGCTGCTTCGAGCCACGCTCGAACTCGTGGCCGAGCGCATCGATGCCGACACTTCTATCGGTTCGGTCGTCGTTGAACCCGTCCTGGGACGTGGGGGTTGCGTCATCCCGCCGCATGGCTTTCTGGCCGGACTGCGGGAACTTTGCGATTTGCGTGGACTCGTACTCATCTTCGACGAGATCTTCACCGGTTTCGGGCGTAGTGGCCGCTGGTTCGCCTGCGACCACGAGGGCGTCGTGCCCGACATCTTGTGTATCGGCAAGGCTCTGACCGGGACGCTCCCCTTCTCAGCCTGCATTGGACGTCGCGCTGTAATGGACGCTTGGCCGCCCAGCAAAGGGGAAGCGATACACACCAGCACTTTCCTCGGTCACCCATTGGGTTGCGCGGCCGCACTCGCGCAGATCGACGAAATCGAGCGCCATCAACTGATCGAGCGCTCCGCTCGTCTTGGAGGAACTCTGGTCGAGCGGCTGCTCGAGATCCAGACGCGCGCTCCGGTCGTCGGCGACGTCCGGGGCCGAGGATTATTGGCCGGGGTCGAACTGGTCCAAGGTGCGCTCGAGCAGGAGCCCAACCTCGAATTGGCGGCACGCGTCTCCGTCGAGGCGCTCACCCAGGGGCTCATTCTTTTGAGCGAAGGCCACACGATCGCCATCTCGCCCCCCCTCACCATCACCGAAGAGCAACTCGACTTCGCCCTCCGCATTCTGGAGGGCTGTCTGACACGCTCCTGACAGATTAACTTGCATTGTTCCAACAGCTTCGGGAGCCAATAGGAGACGTCATGCCCGAACCGAGCATCAGCGTCCAGGGCACGCCAAACCCGAACGCGGCCAAGTTCACGGTCGACCGTACCCTCATCGAAGGCGGCGCCGGCGCGTCCTACTTCAACGCCGAGATGGCCGCCGACGACGCTCTGGCCAGCCGGCTCTTTCAGATCGACGGTGTCGAGTCTCTCCTCATCGCCGAGGACTTCGTGACCGTTACGAAATCGGAAACGGCTGGCTGGGAGGACCTGGTCCCCGAAATCGAAGACGTAATCAAGGAGGCCTTATCCTGAACCTGCATACACAATCCCCCATCCCCATCGCGATCGTCATCGCCATCCCCATCGCTGCGGCCTGCACAGGAGAAGGCGAGCGCGCGTCCGAGGACTCGTCGACGATTGCGCAGCAGACGCTGACGCTGCCGGAGGAGGTCCACCTCCGTAACGCGCGGCAGTTGACATTTGGCGGCGAGAACGCCGAGGCGTATTTCTCAGCAGACGATCGCCATCTGATCTTGCAGTCGACGCATGGCGAATACGGATGCGACCAGATCTTCACGATCCCTATCACGGGCGGCGACCTCCAATTGGTGAGCACGGGTACGGGTCGCACGACGTGCGCCTATTTCTTTCCCTCCGGTGACAGGATCATCTACTCGTCGACGCACTTGCACGACCCGAAATGCCCGCCGCCCCCCGACTTCTCGCAAGGCTACGTATGGGCACTCTACCCGTCGTATGACGTCTTCGTCGCCGATCGCGGCGGCGGAAACCCGGCGCAACTTACAAACACCTGGCGGTACGACGCGGAGGCCACGATTTCACGCGATGGTCAAAAGATCGTCTTCACATCCCTGCGAGATGGAGATCTAGATATCTATTCCATGGACGCCGATGGCTCCAATGTGAAAAGGCTCACAGACGAACTGGGCTATGACGGCGGCCCATTCTACTCATACGATGGCACCAAGATCGTCTTTCGAGCCTTCCACCCGAAGACCGATGAGGAGCGGGGAGATTACCTGCGACTGTTGGAGCAGGATCAGATCCGGCCGAGCAAGTTAGAGATCTTCGTCATGGACGCCGACGGGTCAAACAAACGGCAGCTCACGGAGAACGGCGCTGCCAATTTCGCCCCCTTCTTCTTCCCGGACGGCGAACGCGTGATCTTCGTCTCCAACATGCACGATCCCGATGGCCGCAACTTCGATCTATACGCCATCAATGTCGACGGAACTGGGCTGGAGCGCATCACGTTCCACGAAGAATTCGACGGCTTTCCAATGTTCAATTCCGACGGCACCAAGCTCGTCTGGGGGTCGAACCGCTTCAACGCGCGGCAGGGCGAGACCAACATCTTCATCGCCGACTGGGCCGAGTAGGGGTTGCCGGCATCTCGCCGGCGACTACGGCATATCTTGCCGCGGGACCATCCGCTTCTCCTCGGCGACGGCGGCCGGCAAACCCGTTCTGAACGTCGGGTAGGCGAGTTGCACTCCAAGTTCCTGCGTCAACCGCCGGTTTCTGACTCGCTTGCTGTCCAACTTGCGCCGCACGCGCGACTCGCCCAGTCGATCGAAGGCCACTGATTCGTCAACCCAGCCAGGTTCGGGCAGGCCGTGGAGTTCCGCCGCCTGGATGGCAAACTCATGGGCCTGGTGCGGCTCATCATCGGAGAGGTTGTAGACGCGCCCGCCGACGCCGCATCGCCAAACGGCAATCAGGCCACTCACCAGATCGTCCACGTGGATCCGGTTGACCCACGTGCTACGGCCCTTGATCAGCACGTATTCGCCGCTCTCCAACACGCGCCTCAACGTCCTGCCGGGCCCGTAGATCCCGGTAATGCGGCACACGCGCGTCGGAGCCAATCCTGTACGAGCTGCCTCGACGGCAAGACGTTCCGCCGTCAGGCGAGCGCTCGCGACCCGGCTCTCCGGCCGCACGGCGGTGTCCTCATCCACCCAGTCGCCGCCGCGATCGCCGTAGACCGCCGTACTACTCGCGTACAGAAACGCCTCTACAGGTGCTCCGGCAATGGCGTCGACGACCTCTCGGAGTGGGTCTTCGCCGCTGACCGGTGGCGGCACGAAGTAGGCCACCAGTTGCGGATTCACTTCGCGGATCCCGCGCAGAACCTTCGCGTCGGTCAGGCTCCCCGGTAGCGGCTCTAGCCCCGCTGCCGCGAGCTCGTCGGCCCGCGCCTCGCTTCGCGTCGTGCCGCTGATCGAGACGCCCATCTCCCGGAGGCGCGCGGCTAGTCGCATCCCAGTGTAGCCGCAACCGACGATGAGGGCGCGCTTCAACCCGGCCGTGCTCCCGGATACCCGATCCGTATCAGTAGCTCCTCGAGTTGCCGGAGAATGCCAAGAGTGAGCCCCCAGATCACGTGGCCGCCGTACTCGATAGTCGGAAACTCGCGCTCCGGAAGAGCATCGATCCTCAGCGTTCCCCGATGTCCTTCATCGACAACAACCTCGAGTGGCACCCACACGGCATGCTCCACTTCAGAACTTGTCCGGGCCGTTACGTCCGGCCGGACGGCGACCGCGAACGGTGTGATAGCGATCGCTGGAATCCGCCGGGTCCGCGGCCACACATCATCCAGTTGACCCAGCAACCGCCCAACTTCTACCAAGTCGACCCCGACCTCTTCCCGCGTCTCCCGAACCGCCGCCGCCCAGAGGCTCTTGTCCTCCGGATCCCTCCGCCCACCTGGGAGCGCCATATGGCCCGACCACGGATCCCGGTCCTGTTCGGCCCGCTTGATGGCCAGAAACTCCAACCCCTCTTCAGCCGGCCTCAGCATCAGCGTCACGGCGGCCTGCCAGTCATAGCTCCCCGGCTCCGCCCGCTGCGGAGTCCGTCCCGCCAGCTCCGCCGCTATCTTCTGGATCAGCGGTTCCGTGATGGTCCGCTCCTTTCTGGACAATCAGATCGGTTGGGAATCGTGCTCCTCGAGAATACTGAGGTAGCTTGCGTGCCTCCGCTCCGAGATGTCGCCATCTCGTACCGCTTCGATCACCGAGCAGTCAGGCTCATGGTCGTGTCGGCAGTCGGGGAACCTGCAACGGCCGTGATAGGGACGGAACTCCCGAAAGCACCAGGCCAGTTCGTGCGAACCCACCTCCCAGAATTGCAACCTCCCGAGACCGGGGGTGTCGACCACATACCCGCCTACATCCAACCGATGCAGCGACGCGGCCACCGTCGTGTGGCGTCCCCGCTGGATAGCCCTGCTTATCTCACCGACTCGAAGGCCGAGACCCGGCTGCACCGCGTTCAGCAGGCTCGACTTGCCAGCCCCGGATGGGCCGACGAACAGCGTGATACGGCCGGCGAGGCGGTCCGTCAGCTGCTTCAGGTGGCAGCCGGTCTTCGCGCTCGTGTAGATGATCGGGTAGCCGATATCTCCGTAGACCTCGAACGCATCGCGCGCAGCCTCCTCGCTGGCCAGGTCGATCTTGTTTACCACGAGGCACCCCGCGATATCGCTCTCTTCCGCAAGTACCAAGAAGCGATCAAGTAGCTCGAAGGCCGGCTCCGGTTGAGTAATCGAGAAGACCGCTGCCAGCTGATCGACGTTGGCAGCGATAACTTGCTCGCGGCGTCCGTCCGCCGAGCGCCGAGACAGCCGCGCGCTGCGGGGAAAGACACCTGTGATCACAAAACTGCCGTCAGGCGTCCTCTCGACTTCTACCTCGTCGCCGACTGCGACACGCCCGAGCGCCTTCTCCCTCTTGAGCCGCCCCCTGAGCGAACACTCTACCGCCGGCCCCTCGTCCAACTCGACGAGATAGACGCCTCCCACCGTTCGGAGGAGGCGACCACGGACGATCTCACCGTTTCCCGTCATCCAGACACCAGACTGTCGAGAAGATCCTTCACCGCGTGAAGCGTCAGCTCTTCTAGCGCGGCTCGTACGGCCTCCTCGCTATCGGCCCGCGCCAGTACGTCGCTCTCCACGTGGCCGACCGGGTCACTGCCACGCCAGCGAAGGAAGAACAGGTAGGCACACCACGGATCATCTCTGCCAGGGCTTGCCCGATCCGTCATGATCTCGACGGTGTATGAATCCCCGTCTGGACCCGCGAAAGCGGGCGGGCGCTCGTGCTCGCGGCGATAACCGCCCAAGGTTGCGTCTTTCATATCTGCGGTTAGAACGTTAGAGGAGCCGGCCGAGCCGGTCAACGCGGAGCCAATTGTGACCCGGACGATCCTTCACGCCGACATGGACGCGTTCTACGCTGCCGTCGAGGCGCGCGAGAACCCCAAAATCGCCGACGGGCCTATCGTCGTTGGTGCAGATCCGCGCGCCGGTCACGGGCGCGGCGTCGTGGCCGCCTGCAACTACGCAGCACGCAAGTTCGGCATCCACTCCGCAATGCCAATCTCTGAAGCCTACCGCCGTTGCCCGAACGCAGCGTATCTCAGCCCCCGGCCGAAGCTGTATTCCGAGGTATCCGAGCGGATCATGCAGATCTTCGACGAGCTCGTCGAGAAGCTGAGCATCGATGAGGCATTCCTCGATGTCACGGCTTCCTCGCGGCTCTTCGGCGACGGCGTCACCATAGCCCGGCAGATCAAACGCCAGGTTCTGGAGCTGGAGGGGCTGACGGTTTCCGTCGGAGTCGCGCCGAACAAATTCCTCGCCAAGCTCGCATCCGATCTGGAGAAGCCTGACGGGCTCGTGGCCGTACAGCCTGGGTCCGAGTTGGAGTTCCTTCGCCCGTTGCCCGTCGAACGACTATGGGGCGTTGGCGAAAAGACAGCACGCCGCTTACATGCGCTGGGCCTCCAGTCAATCGGCGATCTAGCGCAGACGCCACGCGCGCTGCTCGAGCGGCATCTCGGTCACGCCCACGCCCTTCACCTCCACCAGCTCGCTAACGGCATCGACGATCGATCTGTTCAGCCTGGCCGAGGGCGCAAACAGATCGGACGCGAAACCACGTTCATGACCGACACGGAGGACCGCGACTTCGTCCGGCGCACCATGCTGGCGCTGACCGAGGAGGTCGCCGTACGGCTAAGACGGCGCAGTTTGGCGGCCCACACCATCACCGTGAAGCTGCGCCTCGCACCGTTCGAAACGCACACGAAGCGCCGCACCACCGACACGTCTCTTTTTACGACGGAAGCCATCTACCCGGTGGCCTGCGAGCTATTCGCCGCGGCCGACCCGGGTGACCGTCCGATACGGCTGATCGGTGTCAGCGTCTCCGGGCTGCACGAGCTCGAGCCCGACCGACAACTCGGCCTCTTCCAAGACGGCGAGCGCCACAAGAACGCCGAGCGCGTCGCCGACGTCCTGGACACCGTCTCAGAACGCTTTGGGCGCGACGCGCTCAAACGCGCCAAGCTGATCAGAGGAAAGCAGGATCCAGAGGAAGACGAGCGAGAGTGAGCGAATCCTGCCCGTTCCGCTCTACGGCTCGATCTTGGTCCCGAGCACGTCCAGAAACTTGGACAGCCATGCAGGATGCGCAGGCCAAGCGGGAGCTGTTACGAGTTTGCCGTCGACACATGCGCCGTCGATGGCGATATCCGCGTACTCGCCGCCCGCCAGCTCGACCTCAGGGCCGACAGCCGGATATGCCGATACCTTTTTGCCTCTGACTACTCCCGCTGCCGTCAAAACCTGGGCCCCATGGCAAATCGCCGCGACCGGCTTGTCCGCTTCCACAAACTCCTGCACGATCTCCAGAACCCGCCCGTTCAACCGCATGTACTCGGGAGCTCGACCACCGGATATGACCAGCGCGTCGTAGTCGGCCACGTTCACGTCGCTGAAATCAGCGTTCAGGGCGAAGTTGTGGCCCCTCTTCTCGCTGTAGGTCTGGTCACCCTCGAAGTCGTGGATCGCCGTCCGCACAGCATCGCCCGCCCGCTTGTCGGGACAGACGGCGTGAACGGTGTGGCCAACCATCTGCAGCGCCTGAAATGGCACCATCACCTCGTAGTCCTCGACGAAGTCGCCCACTAGTTGTAGGATCCGCTTTCCGGCCATTCCAATCCTCCTAGCTGAAGAACTCCATGGCTGCTTTTAGCCCATCGTATAGAGCATCGACATCGTCCCGGTCGTTGTACAGGTAGAACGAAGCCCGCGTCGTGGCGCCGAGGCCCAGTCGCCTCATCAGCGGCTGGTTGCAATGATGACCCGCCCGCACTGCTATGCCCCTATCGTTCAGGATCTGAGCCAGATCGTGCGGGTGAATGTCGGCGAACTCGAACGAGAGTACCCCGGCACGGTCACCTCCCCGCGGACCGAACTGTCTGAAACCGGGGATTCCACCGCAACGCTCTACCGCATAGGAGACCAGTTCCATTTCGTGCTCGTGGATCCGCTCCAACCCGATATCCGACAGGTAGTCCATCGCGGCTGCTAGGCCCACGGCGTCCGCGATGTTCGGAGTACCCGCCTCGAACTTCTGTGGCGCAGGCTTGTACGTGCTTCGCTCTAGCTCGACGACCTCGATCATCTCTCCGCCACCCTGATACGGCGCCATCTCCTCCAGAAGCTCGCGCCTGCCCCAGAGGACTCCGATGCCCGTCGGACCACACATCTTGTGACCGCTAAAGGCGTAGAAGTCGCACCCCAGCGCCTGGACGTCCAGCTGCAGGTGAGGCGCCGCCTGCGCCCCGTCCACCAATGTCAGTGCTCCCACCTGCCGCGCCGCTTCGACGATCTCGGCGACCGGGTTGATCGTGCCCAGCGCATTGGAAACGTGCGTGACACAGACCAGCCGCGTCCGCTCCGTCAGTAGGCTATCGATCTGTTCGAGGCGCAGTCGCCCCTCTTCATCTATGTCGAGAGACCTCAAGCGCGCCCCGGTACGCTGGGCAAGCAGTTGCCATGGCACGATGTTGGAGTGGTGCTCGAGAACCGTCAGCAGGATCTCGTCTCCGTCGCTGACGTTCTGCGGCCCCCACGCCGACGCTACCAGGTTGATGGCTTCAGTGGTGCCCCGCACGAAGACGACCTCGCTTGGGTCGCTTGCACCTATGAAACGCGCCGACCTCGCGCGCGCACCCTCGTACGCTTCCGTCGCCCGCGTCGACAGTTCGTGGATCCCACGGTGTACGTTGGCATGGTCCCGCTCGTAGTAACTTGCAAGCGTTTCGAGGACGGCGCGGGGTTTCTGTGAGGACGCTGCATTGTCCAGGTACACAAGTCGGTGGCCATTCACCTCCTGGTCCAGTATCGGGAACTGCTCCCGTATCGCCCTCACATCCAGGGGTGTCCGCGTCGTCACTTCAGTGGAACCAGTCATGAGCCTTATCGCACTGTCACCAATAGAACCGCGCACGTGCTGCGGCATTCATCCGTTGCCATTCGCTATCCGGTAGCTACCAGGATGTCCTCGCCGTTCACCTGCACATCGTACGTTCTCAGCGGCTCGTACGCCGGCAGCGCCAGGACCTCGCCCGATCTGACATCGAAGCGTGCTCCGTGCAGCATGCAAATCAGGGCGTGCCCCTCTAGTGTCCCTTCAGACAGTGGAAAGCACTCGTGGGTGCACTCATCATGAACGGCATGGAACTCGCCGCCCACATTGCAGACGAGCACTTGCACGCCACCGACGTCTACCGTCTTCATGGCGCCCGGCGGGATCTCGTCCCTCGTCGCCACCCTAACGAACTCGGCCTTGCCGCCAGAGTTCGTCACCGAGCTCACTCGGTCGATACCGACTCTTCCTCCTTCTCGAGCGCCGCATGCAGCGTATGCCAGGCGAGCGTAGCACACTTGACCCGAACGGGGAACTCACGAACGCCAGAGAAAACAGCCAGTTTGTCCAGGGCCTCTTCGTCGATGTCGGCGTCGTGCTCACTCGTGACCATCTCACGAAATCCGGCGAACAACGACTCCGCCTCGGCCACCGTCTTTCCCTTCACGGCGTCTGTCATCAGAGAGGCCGAGGCCTTCGAGATCGCACAACCGGAACCCTTGAACCCGACGTCAACGATCACGTCGTCCTCAACCACGACGAACAGGTTCAACTGATCGCCGCACAGCGGGTTGTACCCCTCCGCCGTGCGGTTCGCATCTTCCAATTCTTTGTAGTTGCGAGGTTTACGACTGTGTTCGAGTATGACCTGCTGGTACAGCTCTCGAAGATCTGACATCGGGCGCGCCTGTATGTTGGTGAGCCAGCGCGCCCTCCTGCTCTGCCCGGAAGGCGCGTACGTTTCTTAGCCCAGCTCCTTCAAGATCTCGCCGTGTGGCAGCCAATCCTTGACCAAGTCGACAACGTAATGCTGGATCGGCTTCTGTTTCATGCGATCTAGATTCTCAGCCGCAAAGCCAAAAAGCAACAGGGTGCGCGCCGTCTCTTCAGGTATCCCTCGTGATCGCAGGTAGAAGATCGACTCCTCGTCCAACTGACCAATCGTGGCACCGTGAGTACACTTGACGTCATCGGCGTAGATCTCGAGCTGCGGCTTGCTGTCCATCTGCGCCCCATCGGAGATCAGGAGATTCCGGTTCGTCTGCTTGGCGTCCGTCTTCTGCGCATCCTTGTGCACTACGATGCGGCCGCTGAATACGCCAGACGCATTCTCCTTGAGGATGCCATTGTAGAACTGGCGGCTGTTACAATGGGGACTGGTATGTTCGACACGCATGTAGTTGTCGATGTGTTGCTTACCGCCTGGCATGAACACGCCGTTGATCAAGCACTCGGCTCCCTCGCCCGCCAGCACAGGGTGAACGTTGTTGCGAACCAGTCCCCCGCCCAAGAGTACGCCGTGGCATGACACGTTGCTGTTACGAGCCTGCTGTACCCGCACAGTCCCGATATTGAAGGCTCGCGAGGATTCCCGCTCGACCCGATAATGCTCTACCTGAGCGCCCTCTGCGGCCACTACCTCGGTCACCGTATTCGTGAAGTACTCATCGCCGCCGAAAGAGACATACTCCTCAACGATCGCGGCCTCGGCCAACTCTCCCACGATGATCAGATTGCGCGGAAAGGTTGCCGGTGGCATAGCTGTCTTCGTAGTAACATAGATCAGGTGGATCGGCTTCTCGACTACGGAACCGTTCGGCACCAATACGAAGCCGCCGTCCTTCACAAACGCGGTATTGAGCGCCGTGAAGAAGTCGTCTTGGTAGTCTTGATATTGGGCTAGGTGAAGCTTGACCAGTTCCTGATTCAGCTCCAGGGACTGCGCCAGGCTGCATGCGATCACCCCACCCGGCTGAGCACACGAGTCCGACAACTGCGATACATACTCGCCGTTCACGAAGACAAGCCGAGCCGACTCCTGGCCACGAAACACGAACGGCGCAAGGTCGTCCAGAGTCACCGTGTCACCGCTCTCCGACGGGCTGAACGACTTCTTCGCCAGCGGCGCGACATTGGTGAACTTCCAGTCCTCATCCCGAACCGTCGGAAAGCCCAATTCTACACTCCGCTCCATGGCCGCCTTTCGCACCGGGCGAAGCCAGGCCGGACCCCTATCTCCGTATTCGAGCCTCTTGAAACTGTCTAGATAGTTATCGAGGCCGTTCACCTTCACGTTACTGGACACGCTCCCCTTCGATATTGGATGTTGGATGTTCTATTCTCGATATTCGCCTGGCTTCGGCTCTACACCGATGCCATCCCAACCGGGTCCCGCTCACCTGCCCAGGCGTAGCCCTGCTCCTCCAGATGCAGCGCCAGTTCCTTGTCGCCCGACCTGACGATCCGGCCATCCACGAGCACGTGTACGACGTCCGGGATGATGTAGTCCAGTAGCCTCTGGTAGTGCGTGATCACCAGGAATCCACGCTCGGAACTACGCAAAGCGTTCACACCGGCCGCAACTATCCTCATGGCATCGATGTCCAAGCCCGAGTCCGTCTCATCGAGTATCGCCAGCCGAGGCTCCAGCACAGCCATCTGGAAGATCTCGTTCTTCTTCTTCTCACCGCCGGAAAAAGCCTCGTTGACGGAACGGTGAAGGAGGTCATCCCGCATGTGCAGCGCCTCGATCTTCCTCTTGAACAGCTTGAGGGAATCCAGCGCGTCGAGCTCCTCTTCACCGCGATGCTTGCGAACGGCGTTCAGCGCGGCATTCAGAAACTGGATACTGCCGACTCCCGGTATTTCTACCGGATACTGAAATGCCAAGAACACGCCTTCGCAGGCACGTTCTTCAGGGTCCATTTCCAGAAGATCCCTGCCCTCGTACAGGACCCGCCCCTGGGTCACCTCGTAGCCGTCCCGTCCCGCCAGCACTGCCGCAAGCGTGCTTTTGCCGGATCCGTTCGGCCCCATGATGGAATGCACTTCGCCCGCCTCGAGCGAGAGGCTCAGGCCCTTCAGGATCTGCTTTCCCTCTATGCTAACGTGCAGATTCTTGATTTCGAGCATTCTACTGTCTACCTATTTCGCGTTTTCGCCTACTTCTACATTCGACATTCAACAATCGACATTCGACATTCAAAGCGCGCCGGTCTTACCCGACGCTGCCTTCCAGACTCACACTCAGCAGCTTCTGCGCCTCTACCGCAAACTCCATCGGAAGCTCCCGGAATACTTCCTTGCAAAATCCTGCCACGATCAACGAGATCGCGTCTTCCATGCCGATCCCGCGCTGCGCGCAATAGAACATCTGATCTTCGCCGATCTTCGACGTCGAGGCCTCGTGCTCCATCTTCGCCGTCTTGTTCTTCACTTCGATATAGGGAAACGTGTGTGCGCCGCACCGATCGCCGATCAAGAGCGAGTCGCACTGCGTGAAGTTCCGAGCTCTCGCCGCGCCCTTCATGATCTTGACCATGCCCCGGTAAGTGTTGTGGCCTTCTCCAGCGGAGATACCTTTGCTGACAATGGTGCTCTTCGTGTTCTTGCCTATGTGGATCATCTTCGTACCCGTGTCGGCTTGCTGACGCCAATTCGTCAGCGCAACCGAGTAGAACTCTCCCACAGAATTGTCACCTTGCAGTATGCAGCTCGGGTACTTCCATGTGATGGCGGAACCCGTCTCAACTTGCGTCCACGAAACGTGCGAATTCCGGCCGGCGCACTTGCCTCGCTTGGTCACGAAGTTGTATATCCCGCCCTTGCCTTCCTCATCACCGGGGTACCAGTTCTGGATAGTCGAGTACTTTATCGTCGCATCATCCAGCGCCACCAACTCGACAACCGCAGCGTGCAGCTGGTTCTCGTCACGCATCGGCGCCGTGCAACCCTCCAGGTAGCTCACGTAGCTGCCCTCGTCCGCGACGATTAGCGTACGCTCGAACTGGCCCGTCTGTGCCGCGTTGATTCGGAAATACGTGGAAAGCTCCATCGGGCAACGCACACCCTTCGGTATGTACACGAACGAGCCATCGCTGAAGACCGCCGAGTTCAGCGCCGCGAAGAAGTTGTCAGTATGCGGGACCACCGACCCTAGATACTTCTGAACCAGTTCCGGGTGCTTGTGCACTGCGTCGGAGAACGAGCAGAAGATGACCCCATGTTTCTCCAGCTCGGCCTGGAACGTTGTGGCCACCGAGACGCTGTCGAAGACCGCGTCCACCGCCACGCCCGCCAACCACTTCTGCTCCTCCAACGGGATGCCCAACTTCTCGTAGGTGCGTAGCAGCTCGGGATCGACTTCGTCCATGCTCTCCGGGCGCTGCTTGGGAGCCGCATAGTAGCTGATAGCCTGATAGTCGACCGGACCGTAGCCGTACGGCAGGAACGCCCAGTGCGGCTCCTTGCCCGCGTCGTACATCTCCTTCCAGTACCGGTACGCCTTCAATCGCCACTCCAACAGCCACTCCGGCTCTTCCTTCTTGGCCGAGATGAACCGGATGATATCCTCGCTCAGGCCTGGCGGAGCGAACTCCTGCTCGATATCGGTGACAAACCCGTACTTGTAGTCGAGTTGGGCAAGCTGTTCGATCGTTTCAGATGAATTGTCCATAGACGCATTTGCGAGAGGTTTCCTGGGCCAGCGCAGGGCCTGCAGCGACCCAACCTGTCGATAACGACAGTACGTTATCTAACATCCATTATCGCTCCTGAGCGGCCTTGAAGATACGCTAGTTGAGACTGAATTTCAACCACCGACCCCCGTCTCTCCGCTCGGCTCGGCCCACACAGCCGGCGCCGTCACTCAGCTCCTCAGACGTCGGAAACCTTTGTAGCACTTTGACATATGAGCGCAGCGTTACACGGGCGAATACTTCCTGAACCCGGCCTGTCGCCCAACAGCCACACCATCAACGCTCCTGACCGTCACCCAAAGGCCTGCAAGCTAGTTCCGGATAGCCAGCGCGGGTCGAATTCAGCAATGAAGGCCGATACTCCCACAACCCAAGTTGCAGGTATCTCCCACCGCTTGGCCGCCTGCGGCTCGACGCATGATTAACCGACGTCGGCGCCGGATGACAAAGTCTTCAGCTGACGCAGGGAAAAAGGCTATATTGCACCCTCTGCTACAGACCGAGGCGCTCTGTCCGACGCGAGCGTACTATCCACTCGCCGTACGACCGCCGTTGGTTCTCGACGCCGACTGAGGGAGGACGATCACACCATGCCGGTAAGACACGCCGACAACGTTCCCGCCGACACCGTCCCTGCCGGCGAAGGCACTACTTGCCAGGTGTTAATCGGAGCAAGCGAGGCGCCTAACTTCGCGATGCGTCGCTTCACGATGCAGCCCGGCGGCGGCATCGCCCCGCACACGAACGCTGTAGAGCACGAGCAGTATGTCCTGAGCGGACGAGCCACGATTGGAATCGGTGACCAGATCATCGAGATAGAGCGGGATGACGTCATCTACATCCCTGCCGGCGTACGCCACTGGTACAGAGCCGAGGGAGACGAGCCGTTCACATTCATCTGCGTCGTCCCTAATCAACCTGACAAGATCGAGTTGGTGAAGAACACGTAGTAGCCGAGCGCGCGCGTCACGCTCGCCGCGAGGAGGCATACTATGCGCCGAATCCGAACCGCCGCCGCCGTCTCGCTAGCCCTCGCCGGCTTCATTTCCCAGGCGGCCGCACAGAACCTGCCGAACGCCAAGGCCGAGGAAATCGGGTTGCCGATCGAGCCCGCCGCGGTTCAAGAGGACGGAGCGGATCTCCTCCGAGTGGTCCAAGCGTTCTTGGATGCTATCAACACCCGTGACACCGCTGCCTACCGAGCTCTTGTGCTGGCCGAGGTCAAGAACTTGATCATCTTTCCACAGGCTGATTCCGTCGTCTACAGGTGGCGGTCTACAGAGGAGTCGCTCTACAACCTCGGCTCCGAGGGGCCCGGTCTACTAGAGCGCATTTGGGAGGCAGAAGTGCGGGTCAACGGTCCCATCGCGGCCGTCTGGTCACCGTACGATTTCTACGTGGACGGCGCTTTTAGCCACTGCGGGATCGACGCTTTCCAACTCGTGCGGAGCGACGCGGGCTGGCGAATCGGGGCCATCGCGTACACGGTGATTAGAGAAAAGGAGAAATGCCCGCCGAGTCCCTTAGGCCCACCGTAACCGTTCACCGTCAGTGCCCTTATCGGACCCGGCGTCCTAGTTCGAGGACCCGTTCAGTGCGTCAGGTGCCACACGTAACCGGCATAGAGGACGAGCAAGAGCGCCCCCTCCCAGCGTCTCAGTCTGAATCCCACACGCATCAGCGCTAGCGAAACCAGAACGATTCCTACCATCACACCGAGATCTACGACCCCGACGCCGTGGCTACTCAGCGGACGGACCAACGCGGTCATTCCGAGTACGCCGAGGATGTTCAGGACGTTCGATCCAATCAGATTGCCGACCGCCAGATCGCTTTCCCTCTTCAAGGCGGCCACCGTAGCGGTGGCAAGTTCGGGCAGGCTCGTTCCCACCGCCACCACAGTGAGCCCTATCACCGCTTGACTGACGCCTAGAATCTCCGCTGCAGAGATAGCGCCCTCCAATAGTGTGTCTGCACCGAACACTAGCAGGGCCAATCCGCCTATGACAAAAGACACCGGTAACCATGGAAAACCCATCCGTCGCCTCGGAGTCAGACGAATCGGCCCACTCACCACCGAGGGTTCTCCCTCCGGCGCCCGCCAGCCGTTGAACAGCATGTACGCGCCGAGGGAGACAACCAGAACGATGCCTTCCCACCGCTCCAACCTGCCATCGAGCAGCATCGCCACCAACATCAGCGAGCAGCCAATCACGATCGGCATGTCGATACTGATCAGCTGACGGCGGATTGCCAACGGCCGTAGAAGCACAGTCGCACCTAGGATGAGGGCGAAGTTAGATATGTTGGACCCGACGACCGAGCCGACAGCGATATCGCCTGTCCCTTTCATCGCCGCACCCATGGCAACCACGAGCTCGGGACTGCTCGTTCCCAACGCCACGACCGTAAGACCCACCACCAACGGACTGAGGCCGAAACGGAGCGCCAGGTCTGCGCTGCCGCGCACCAATCCTTCCGCCCCCGCGTACAGAAGCACCACGCCGACTGCGAGCTGAAGGATGCTCAGTGCCAATTCCATCTAATTGTTTCTCACCACTCGCAGTAACGGTCTGACCAACACCGCACCGAACGGTGGGTCGAGCTCCGGAGGCCTAGCTCGGGCGAGTGCTGCAAGATGTAGAGACAAAAGGCAAGTGCAAGGGGAAGGTCACCCGGCAAGCCGGGCCGAAGCTATGATTCGATGTCTTGCTAATGTGGCGCTCAGCGGAAGCTGAGGCTTACACCCACGGTTAT
Source organism: Gemmatimonadota bacterium (assembly GCA_039588015.1). Lineage (GTDB taxonomy): Bacteria > Gemmatimonadota > Gemmatimonadetes > Palauibacterales > KS3-K002 > JASFMO01. The sequence goes on from JBDHAS010000015.1 coordinate 50,236, forward strand.
CGGGAAGGTCCACGAGCCGGTCCTGAGAAGCAGGCCAGGATCCTCTAGCCCGTCGATCACCAGGCCCTCGCTATCTTCGAGGTAGAGGTACTGCCGGGCGCCAACGAAAGCACGGCAGTTGTCTGCTAGCGAGTACTGAATCCTCAAGCCACCCAGCACCGAGACGAACGTCTCCGAAACGCGTCGATTCGAAACATGATAGTTTGCCAGTTCCGCGGATCTCAGCCGCGTCGCTCCCAAACCGAAGTCAGCAACGAGGTCCCAACGCGATTGCTCCGTGACGGGCAACTCGAACTTCAGTCCGGCCGTGTAGTGGTAGAGCTTGAGGCCTGCAGCGGGGTTTTCCTGTTGCCGGCTAACCTCGCCGTGTCTGCGCAGCGCGTCGACGAACTCAAGCTCCGACACGCTGCCAGACTCCGATTTCGACGTCCAGCTCGCCTGCGAAGCTGTCATCCACCGCGAAAGCGGACGATCTTGCTGGGCACAGACGGGTGCGTCGGTCAGCAACAGTAACGCCGCAGTCACGCAGAGTACGTTGCGGTACCGAAACACACCTGGCACAAAGGATAGCTGTCCTCGAACCACCTCTAAGTTCGCTCGATTCACGGCCCGCAGTTGCCGATCGTACCGTGGCGGTCGATCGGCCTCGTCTAGATGGGACTCGGATTTCTGGAGTCTTAGCCCATATATAGCAACTCGCATGCCGACACGGCAAGCCGCATGCCGACAAGCCCAGAGCCTGACCCGACATGGGCGCCGGCCAGCGGATGCACTCCTACACCAGCCACCATCCGGGGATCCCTCGGTCAAACCGCTGCCGATTGTAGAGGCCGCCGGCTAACGTTGCTGTGAAGCACTTGTATACAACATGTAACAGTTGCACAGGCGACCGAGTCCGACTTCGACATTGCGCGTGGACGTCCTCTCACCTAGTACGTGTCCGGCCTTGCTAGAGTAGAGGGGCGACATTACAGTCCCGAGCACCGCAAGCCTTACCGAGGTAGGCGTTTGCTCGCTCGAGCCAACGCTGTTTGACCGACGCGAATACACCCGTCGAGAAGGAGGACAACGATGCGACACGGCATGACGACCGCACTACTCGCGGCGCTGCTGCTGACCCTCGGATTCACCCAAAACGCCCAGGCCCAACGCCCGGATAGCCCCTGGCTGATCCACGTCGCCGGCGGTGCGTATTTCCCTGTCGGCGAGTACGCCAGCACCACGAACCCCGGCTTCGGCATTTCGGCCGACGTGGGCTATCAGTTGAACCCCAGATGGTATGTTCTCGGGACTTTCAACCTGGGCTGGCTGAAGGGGGACATAGGCCCGGATTGGAGGAACTACGGGTACTTCCTCAAGGCGGCCTACGATTCCGGTAACCCAAACTCGAGTATCAGGATCCTGATACCATTCGGCGCTGGCGCTGTGACCTTCGATCCCGAGACGAGCGGCTCTGACGGCGTCGAATCGACGACGAAATTCGCCCTCAACGCCGGCTTGATGTTCCAGTACTATTTCAGCCCGCAAGTGGCGATAAGTGCCAACGGCATGTCGACTTTGGTGTTTGGAAATGTGGCGGAGATTGGTGGAGACACGATTTGGATCATCCCGCTGACGGCCGGCGTGCTCCTACGGCTTTAGCCACCCACCCGCAGTAAGGCCGCCGCCAGATCTGCCGGCGGCCTCCTTGACCCCCACCGCCAACGACCGTAACTAACAGCAGCCCCGGAACGGGAATCGCTGCCTACACAGCAACAGGAGGGTTACTGTGAACGCCATCGCTCGCTCACTCGCGGCGGTGCTGGCCCTGATACTGACCGCAGGACTCGCCCGCGCCCAGGAACCTTACCGGAGGCCCCCGCAGGATGTAGTGGACATCGTCGGCGCGCCGCCAACGCCCTCCGTCAACATCAGCCCCGATGGTGCCTGGATGGCGCTGACGGACCGCCGCGCTTATCCGTCTATCGCCCAATTGGCGGAGCCCGCCCTAGGGCTCGCCGGCGTGAGGTTCAACCCGCGCACCAACGGCGACGACCAGCCGCCGCTCGGAGTCGCCATCAGGCTCGTCCGGATCTCGGATGGCCAAGAGTGGACGATCGAGCTTCCCGACGACGTCCAGCTTACCAATCCCTTCTGGTCTCAGGACAGCCGGCACTTGGCGTTCACCAACACGAGCGACACAGGCGTGGAACTCTGGCTCGCCTCCGTCGACTCGAAGCAGGCACGGCGCTTGACGGGGCCCGAGCTGATGGCGGCAACCGGCCGACCCTGCAGGTGGATGCCGGACTCCGATGCCCTGCTCTGTGGGCTCATCCCGGCAGATCGCGGCGCAGCGCCGCAGAGACCTCGCGCGCCTGTGGGCCCGACGATCCAGGAGGCAGGCGGCGGACAGCGGGCAAACGTACGAACCTATCAGAATCTGCTGCAGGATCCGTTCGACGAGATGCTGTTCGAGTACTACTTCACGGCTCAGCTTGTTCTCATCGATCTCGAAGGCGAGCGCGCCCCCCTGGGGAAGCCCGCTATCTTTGCCGAGATCAACCCGGCCCCTGACGGCGGGCACATCCTCGTCGGTCGCATTCAGCGCCCTTACTCGTTCCTAGTCCCGATGTATCTCTTCCCTCAGGAGATAGAGGTCTGGGGCCACGGGGGCGAGGAGGTCCATAAGATCGCCTCACTGCCGCTGGCGGAGACGATCCCCATCGGCGGCGTCCGCGAGGGCCCGCGCGGCATGCGCTGGCGTGTCGGCGACTCCCATACCCTAGTCTGGTTGGAGGCGCTGGACGGTGGCAATCCTAAGGCTGAAGTGGACCACCGCGACCGAATCGTCATCAGCAATCCTCCCTTCGACGGTGACCCCATCGAGGTCGCCCGTACCGAGCTGCGCATAGGCGGTGGTCGATTCGGGGGGTCGCTCAGTTGGACCGATCAGGGGAGCGCGGCGCTCGTGTTCACGCAAGACCGCCCAACCCGGAGGAGCCAGGTCCTCCTGATCGATTTCGCGCCGCGGTTTGATGAGCCACGCGTTATCTGGGACCGTAGCTACGAAGACGCCTATGGCGATCCCGGTCGGCCCGTGATGACCCGCAACGAGCGCGGCGAAAGCGTGATGCTCCAGGCCGCCGACCGCCGGTCTATCTTCCTCTCCGGTTCCGGCGCATCGCCCGAAGGCGATCACCCGTTCCTTAGCCGATTCGACTTGATGTCCGGAGAGACGCAGAGGCTGTGGCAGAGCGAAGACCCGCACTACGAGACACTCGTCGAAATGCTCGACAATGAAGGCCACCGAATCATCACGCGCCGCGAATCGAAGACCGACCCACCCAACTACTTCTTGCGCGACCTGAGGAACGGCGACCTCACAGCTCTCACGCACATCGAGGATCCAGCGCCCGAACTCACCGCTGTGACCAAACAGCGAGTCCAGTACAAGCGCGCCGACGGCGTCGATCTGACGGGCACGCTATATCTCCCGCCGGGCTACCAAGAGGGGACACGGCTCCCCACCGTCGTTTGGGCCTATCCGAGGGAGTTCAAGTCGGCCCGCGCCGCCGGCCAAGTTCGTGGTTCCGAGCACCGATTCACCTTCTACCGGGGCTATTCGCATCTCTTCTTCCTGACGCAAGGATACGCCGTACTCGACGGGGCCAGTATGCCCGTAGTCGGCGAGGGTGACGAGGAGCCCAACGACTCGTTCGTCGACCAGCTCGTCATGAATGGTCAGGCTGCGGTAGACAAGCTCGTCGAGATGGGAGTCACCGATCCCGACCGCGTCGGCGTCGGAGGACACTCCTACGGTGCCTTCATGACGGCCAACCTACTAGCGCACTCGGAGATCTTCCGGGCCGGTATAGCCCGCAGTGGCGCCTATAACCGGACCCTGACACCGTTCGGCTTCCAGAACGAGCAGCGGACTTTCTGGGAAGCGCCAGAAATCTACTTTGCCATGTCACCGTTCATGCACGCGGACTCCATCAACGAGCCTATCCTCCTGCTGCACGGCGAGTCCGACAACAACTCCGGCACGTTCCCTGTCCAGTCCCGACGGCTGTACCACGCAGTGAAGGGTCTGGGTGGGACGATCAAGCTGGTCATGTATCCACACGAGCAGCATGGCTACCGCGGTGGCGAGACCATCCTCGACGCCCTCTACCAGCAGTTCGCGTGGTTCGACCGCTGGGTGAAGAACGCGCCGCCGCGCGGTGAGGAAACGGCGACAAGCGCGACGGAGTCAAGAAGCCGCTAGATTGAACTGGGCAAGAAGGATCTACGAACACTAGCGCCGCCCTCACGGGCGGCGTTGTGTTTTCTCTGGCCAGCTAGTGGACCAAAAGCGGTCTCAGATCTGCGACCGGCGCTCCCTCCGGTAGCGTGCCACCAGTGTAGACCAGCCGGTCGTAGCGGTAGATCAGGTCGAGCATGATCTTGATGGTCAGATCGCCTACTCTGACCATACCCGCCTCGTTGATCAATTCCACATCATCCGAAGGCGTGTGATACTCAGGGTGCAGACCGGTGTGCAGGAACAACACGGGCTTCTCACGCTGGTAGAAGCAATACTGGTCGCTCCGATTGAGGAAACCTTCCACCTCGGTCAGAGATAGCGACTCCGTGTTGGCGCCAGCCACTATCGCGGCCCAGCCGGGCGACGACGATGCGCCGATCAGGCTGAGGCTCTCGTTCCGCAACCGGCCCACCATGTCCAGATTCACCATCGCCATCACGCTGTCCATCACCAAGCCTGGGTGTCCGCAGTAGTAGGTCGAGCCAATGAGCCCCACCTCCTCCGCCCCGTACGCCTGGAACATGATGGAGCGCCGGTCGATCTCACCGCGCGTCTCGTCAGAAAAGTACTCGACCAGATGGCCAGCGACCTCCAGCATCAGCGAGGTGCCGGATGCGTTGTCGTCGGCCCCGTTGTAGACCACGACTGGGTTGGATGAGCCATCGTAGCCCACATGGTCGTAGTGCGCGCCAAGGATCACCCATTGCCCTGCAAGACTCCCTTGGCCGCGAAGAATTCCCAAGACATTCTGCGACACCAGGCCTGTGCGACCATCGACGGGAACCGTTATTGTGAATTCCTGGAAGTAGCTCGGAGCGCCCGGCTCGAGATCCATTTCGATGAACCGATCTCGGATGTATTCAGCCGAACGTCGCTCGTGCTCCGACCCCGCACGCCGCCCGTACAAGCTGTCCGCTGCGAAGAAGTTCAGGTGACTCAGCAATGCCGCATCGCTAATCGGAGGAATCACACCATCCGGTGGGCCATCCTCGGGAGACGATGGCGAGGAATCGCACGCAGCTAGCTGGATCACCAGCAGAGACAACAGAAGTCTTTTCTTCATCGAGATCTTCATCAAGAACTCACCAACAATGTTCGCCCAAATTGCCCGCGAAACCACTTTTAATATAGTGCATCCGTGACTTCGACGTTCCGTGCGAGCTCCGCCACCCTTGGGTCGTATTGGTGTGCCGCCGGTCGATATTCGTTGTCGTCTTGTCAAAGCCAGCTTCATGAACTTACGTATCCGTTCTCAACCGCTACGGCGATACACAGAACAGCGAACCGGAACACGAGCGATGAAAGCCGCCATTTTCAGACAACACGGTGGACCTGGGGTTGTAGAGGTAGCCGACGTCCCCACGCCGGAACCCGGCCCTGGCCAGATACTGGTCAAAGTCCACGCCGCTGCCCTCAACCATCTCGACCTCTGGGCTCGTCGCGGGCTACCAGGACTCGACTTCGAGTTCCCGCACATCGGTGGTTCCGACATGGCAGGCACCGTTGCAGAACTCGGTGACGGCGCCGAAGGGCCCGAAGTGGGCGCCCGAGTGCTCGTGAACCCCAGCCTCTGGTGCGGCAGCTGCGAATGGTGTCGGAAAGGCGAAGAGAGCCTCTGCGAGTCGTACAAGATCATCGGCGAGCATCTGCATGGCGGCCTCGCCGAGTTTGTAGCGGTTCCGGCCCGCAACGTGCTGCCGATCCCGGACGACCTCGCCTTCGAGGACGCCGCCGCCGTGCCCCTCGTCTACCAAACCGCGTGGCGCGGCATGATCAGCCGCGGACGGCTCCGCCCGGGCGAGACCGTTCTGGTTACCGGCGGTTCAGGCGGTGTCTCTACGGCTGCTGTCCAGATCGCGAAACTGGCCGGCGCCTATGTTTTCGCCGTTACCGCGGGCGCCGATAAGGCCGGTCGTCTCGAAGAACTCGGCGCCGATGTCGTGATAGACCGTGACCTGAGCGATTTCTCGAAGGAAGTGTGGCAAGCCACAGGCCGACGCGGCGTCGACATGGCTTTCGACAGCGTAGGCGAAAGCGTCTGGCCCGACATACTCCGAGCCATGGCACGCAACGGCCGACTGGTCACCTACGGCGCGACGACGGGTTCCAAGGGCAGCGTGGAGATACGGCTCACCTTTTGGAAGCAACTACAGATCATCGGAACGACGATGTCCAGTCGGTCCGAGTTCGAAGAGGTCATGTCGCTCGTCTTCCAGGGGGAATTGGAGCCGGTCATCGACATCGTCTGGCCTCTCGACAAAGCTCAGGACGCTCACCGCCGACTCGAGGCCGGCGAGCAGTTCGGCAAGATCGTCTTGACTCCCTGAGGCGATGGCTCCAACTCGCCCTCCGGCCGAGGCGCCGTCCTCCGTCTCGGCATCGATAAAGCGCCGGGCCCTGGAGCTCGGCTTCGATCTCATCGGAATCGCGCCGGCGGAGAAACCCGCTCACGCCGAATTCTATCTCGAGTGGCTCGAGCGCGGTCACGCGGGCGAAATGGCCTATCTCGCTCGAGCCGACGCCGTGGCGAGGCGACTAGACCCAAAGGAGATCTTGCCCGGTGCCCGGTCGATCATCGTCGTAGCCATGAACTACGACGACGGCGACGATGGCCCTACGGACGACCCTTCTCGACCCGTGATCGCACGCTACGCCCGCGGCCTCGACTACCATCTGGTCTTCGAGGAAAAGCTCCAACGCATGGTCGACTCGCTGTCCGACCTGTCAGGCGGCGCCCGATCGCGTTGCTACGTCGACTACGGCCCCGTCCTCGAGCGCGATCACGCCCAACGGGCCGGCCTCGGTTGGATAGGCAAGAACACCGTGCTGATCCACCCGAATGCCGGATCGTACCTGTTTCTGGGGGAGATCATCACCGATGCGGAGCTCTCGTTCTCCGAACCCTTCCTTCCGGATCACTGCGGGACTTGCGAGCGCTGCATCGAAGCTTGCCCCACCGGCGCGATCCGGGCTCCCCGCGAACTCGATTCTCGCCTCTGTATCTCCTATTTGACCATCGAGCTTCGCGACCCCATCCCGCGGCAGCTACGCCCGTTGATCGGTAACCGGATATTCGGCTGCGACATCTGCCAAGATGTGTGTCCGTGGAACAAGGAGGCTCCTCGGTCCAGCGAACCGCGCTTTAAACCTCGCGAGAACATCACAGGGCTGGACCTGATCGAGCTCATGAGCCTCACCGACGATCAGTTTCGGGATCTCTACTCAGACACGCCCCTGGCCCGGGCCAAGCGTGAGGGTTTCTTACGCAACGTTGCCGTGGCCCTTGGTAACTGGGGCGACCCGACGGCCATGCCCGCTCTGCTGGGTGCACTAGACGATGATTCACCATTGATACGCGGGCACGCGGCGTGGGCGCTCGGACGTTTGGAGAACCCAACCGCGATCGAGGCGCTGGAGGCTCACCTCGGGCAAGAGTCCGATACTTGGGTGCGAAGCGAAATCGTGGCCGTCCTCGGCGGTGACCCCGCTGGAGAAGAACCGGCAAGCCCGTAGCTCGGCCAGCCGGGCCCCACCCATCAGTACTCGAAGAAATCCACCCTCGGCGGAGTGTCGATAAGGCCAGCCCGGTAGCCGCGCTCGAGGAACTCTCTCACCGACTCGCGACCGTCCTCGCCTAGGTCCAGAGTTCGTCGGTTCACGTACATCCCGATGAACTCGTCGACGAGTTCATCCTTCATCCCCCCCGCGAAGCGCGACGCGTAGGCCAGTGTCTCCTGCCGATGATCGAACGCGTACTCGATGCTGCCACGCATGTAGCGACAGATCCGCGCGATGATCTCATCGCCAAGGGAGCGTCGGGCCACGTTGCCACCCAGCGGCAAGGGAAGGCCGGTTTGCTCGTGCCACCATTCGCCGAGATCGAGTACGAGATTGAGGCCTTCTTCGGGGTATGTGAGTTGCCCCTCGTGAATGATCACACCGGCCGCGGCGAAACCGTCACTCACGTAGCCCATGACCTCGTCGAAGCGGACGAATCGCACGTCGACGTCCGGTTCGAAGAGCCTGAGCGCCAGGTGCGCAGAGGTGAGCTGGCCCGGCACCGCAACCACACGACCCTTGATCTCGTGCGGTTCCAGTGGCTCACGCGCGACGATGCGCGGACCGTAGCGGTCGCCCATGGCGAACCCATGGGGGAGCAGTGCGTATGATTCCGATACCTTCGCATAGGCATGGATCGACACCGCCGAGATATCAACGTCGCCGTTCAAGGTCCGCAGATTTAGCGCCTCTATATCCTGGAGCTGATGCTCGAAGTCGAGATCGCCCGTCTCGATCTTGCCCGTCGCCAGAGCATAGAACATGAATGCATCATCCGCGTCGGGACTGTGCGCCAGTACCAGTTTCCGTCTCATCGCCTCTCCGTTCACACCGGCTACCGTCACATCTCGAGCGCTTGCTCCACGTCCTCCGCAGGATCGATAGCGTGAATCGCGACCCCGGTTGGCACCTTCGGCCAGAAGTAGGTCGTTTTCGCCGGCAGGCGCTCCCTCGCCGCCGCCTCGCGCACTTGCGGTACGTCTGCGGCAGCCAGCAGCACCGCCGCCTGCGCTCGGCCCGAGCGAACTTCAGTTAGAGCCTCAGACGCATCCTTCCAGTACGATACCCGCTCGATCTGTTCTTCTAATGGCAGACCGATGCAATCGGCTAGGAAGATATCATGGAGTGCCACCGACGAGATCGTGCTGACAGACGTCGGGTCCTTGAGCTTCAGCAACCGGCCACCCTCCGCGCCTCGCGCGACCAACACGAAGGCAGGCAACCCCCGTTCGTTCTCCAACAACGCCGTCGCCGAATCGAGATCCGCCTCGCCCAACTTCACTTCCTCAAAGCGATCGCTCGTCTTGTGCGCAGCCGAACTCCAATCGACGGGTTCGCCACCCACCGTCCGGTGCGTCGGCAGCAGCAACAGCCCGGGATCGTTCTCCGGCACGACATACGCCAGCAGGTATTCATGTGACCCGCTGCCTGTTTGCGGCGCCCCACTGGCGATCAACTCATCCCTGTACGCCAGCGCCGTCTCGTAGCGGTGATGGCCGTCGGCGATCAAAAGCGTCTGCCCCTGCACCAGGGAGACCAGCTGTCCGATCGTACGATGCCCATCGAGACGCCAGATCTCGTGTTCTTCGCCCGCAGGAAACTCGGCTCGTTCCGTTTGCTCTCCTTTCACCAACTTCCGCACGAGATCCTCGATCTCGCCCTTCGGGTCGGAACAGATGAAGAAGATAGGGGACAGCTGCGCCCGGCACGCACGCATCAGCGCTAACCGATCCGCCTTTGGGCCCTTCATCGTCCGCTCGTGCGGTATAACATCACCCTCATCGAAATCAGCCAGCCGTACCAGCATCCACACACCCGTCCGCGAGTACTCAATCCCATCTCTCGCAAAGGTGTGCCGGTGGACGTAGACCGCCGGCTCGTCGTCGCGGGCAAGACTTCCATCGGCCAGCCACGACTCGAGCTCCCCAGCCGCTCGCACGTAGCGGTCATCTCCTACACCGGTGGGATTGGTGATGCGAACGATATTGCGGGGATGCTTCGCCGAGAGAGCCGCAGCGGCTTCAGGAGTGATCACATCGTAGGGAGGCGCCAACAGCGCCCCCAGATCGCCGACGTGTTCGGTCTGAAAGCGGAGCGGCCTGAACGGAGCTACCGTGGCTGTCACGCTCACCGTCCCTCGCCCACGTCATCGAATGCACCGCCTGTAGACGTGGTCTCCGTCGCGCGTTTCAGAGCGTTGAAGATGAGCGGATACGTGGCGATCGTCTGTGCCCGATACTGCGGCTTGAAACCGAAAAGCACGATCTTCCCCAGCCCGTGCCTTACGATCGCCAAGGCGCCGTGCCCCGCAATCCGTTCCTCGCCCGTGACCCAACCGCTCAGAAGTAGCTCTTCGTCTCCGTAGCGCCCAACGATCTCAACGTCTCCGGTTTCGGCCGAGTCGCTGGCCTCGAAGGCGAGGCCGTGTTCGAACCAAGCGATAGTCCGTGCGGGGACCCCGGACGCCAGCCAATGGCCCGGCTCCAGGTCGAGTCGGAGAATCGAGCCCGGCACGTAGAACTCGCTGCGATCCAGCTCGTCGAGCACGTTGTCGACGGGCAGTGAGAACTCCTCTATCGGTAGGAGCGCTGCGCGGTTGAAAGTGATCAGCGTTCCGCCGGCACTCACAAACTCCTCGATGGCTTGCACACCCTCCTCCCCAAGCCCGCCAACATATTCGGGAGGCAACGACCCCTCCCTATTCCCCTCGATCAGTCGGCGCGGCGCGGCGTCAGCCAGGATGATCGCGTCGAAGCGCTGATGCAGATCGCCGGCCCTAGCGTCCGCGTCGCGTAGCTGCTCGTAGGCCACTCCGTACTCATCGAACACCCACCGGGTCCAGCCCGCGTCCATCAGAGACCACCAGGGTTCGTAGATCGCAACCCGCGCGGCATCCCTGCTCCCGGTCAATCCCGGGGCGCTCTTGGTGTAGGCAGGTGCATCGATAGGCTTCGACATCTGCACAGAAGGCATCTCATCGACCGCCAGTACGTCAACATCCATCAGCAAGGGCAACGTGTGCGCCGTGGCATCGTAGGGCTGCCGGAGCGGTCCGCCCGGATACTCCTCGAGCGCAGGATACTCCTGCACCTCGAGCAGCGTCTTGGCGAAACCCGCGTAGGGCTGAGCCATCGGTACTACGTATGTGCCCGCCGCGAACTGGCGCCCGCTGACCTGAAAACCGGTCAACGCCTCGTGAACTTCGACATCGCCGGTCACTAGAATTCGCAGGAGATCGGCGACTCCGTCTTCGCTTTGTGCCTCGGTGAGTATCAGATATGCGCCCGGCCAGCCTTCGCGACCGCTGATCGTCCGGGTCCCGATCGCGTAGAAACTGCGCAACCAGCGTTCGCGATAGAGCGCAGCCTGCTTGAGCAACGCCACGGCACCCGCTTCCATGTAGTCGACGATGTCCGCGAGGCGCCACTCGCCGCCGGGCCAAGGATCCGGGAATTTCCAGGACGACCTGCGCGGATCACCTCCCCGGCGACTGCGAAGAGAGTCGAACGGCATCGTGATCGGAGTGGCCAGGCGCGCGCTCGCGGTCTCCGTCAGAATCCGCACGCCGCCGTGGTAGTGCTGATAAGCCCGCGCCGGCGACCACGCGTCGTACGTCTGGTTCACGGCGATGCCGGTCTTGCCCTGGCTGTACATCTCCCAAGCCATGGCGGTGCCGAGAGCGTTGATCCCGGCGATCAACAGCGGGTCCACGTTCGGTTCCACCGGATCGATCCACGGCGGGATGAAGAAGCGAGCACCGCTCGAGCCCATCTGGTGGATGTCATGAACGATCTGAGGATGCCACACGTTATGGATCTTCTGGATCGCGAGTCGCGTCTCCTTTTGAGTGAACGCGTACCAATCCCGATTGTTGTCGTGGCCCACGTAGTGATGGTACAGAAACGGGGGACCCGCCCCCTCCCACGGTTGGCCCAGGGTGCTCTTGTACCATTCCACTACCATCTGGCTCCCGTCAGGGTTCAGTGACGGGACGAGCAGTAGGATCACCTCGTCTAGAACCGCACGCGTGACGGCGTCGTCACCGGATGCCAGCCTGTACGCCAGTCGCATCGGCATCTGATAACCACCGACTTCCGTCGAGTGAATTCCGCCCGTGATCAGCACCACGGCCCGCCCCTCGGCGATCAAGCGCTCGGCCTCGGCCTCGGATTCGACCCGTCGCGGGTCGGCCAGCTTGCGCTGGATCTCCAGGTAGCGGTCGAGTTGCGCCAGGTTCTCAGCACTCGAGATCGTCAGCGCCACGAATGGCCGCCCCAACGTTGTCGGCCCCAGCGTGTCCAGCAGCACCCGATCGCTGGCGTCGGCCAGTAGGTTCAGGTATCCTGTGATCTCTTCCCAGTCGGCCAGCTTGCGATCGATCCCGATCTCGAAGCCCAGAACCGAGCCCGGACTCGGTATTGCTTCCTCCGTCTCTTGCGGCCAGGCCAAGCTTGGCAGAAGCAGCACCATCGTCGCGGTCGCACACACAGACCTTGGCTTCATTTCGCCCCCAAGGTGGTTCAGTTGTTGTCGGTGAGCTCCGAACGTTCAGTTCGAGCTGACTCTAGACCCACGAGGTCGCCCCACGCAAGCCATCGTCGCCCGCCCGCTTGACTTCTGCCTGACCTGCGAACCGCAGGTTATGGGCGCGACTCAGTTCGCGTCACGTTCCGAGCGTTGCGGCCAGATCAACGGCAGCAGCTCGAACGTCTTGACTACAGAGGAGGGGTAGGCCCGCCAGAGAAAGGGGGCGAGGATGAACCGCCAGGCTAGATCTACGATCGCGGACCTCTACAGCGCCGACTTGGACCGGCACTGCTTCGCGCCCACGCCCCGTGTTCAAAACTCGAGGCTGCGACGGCTTTTCGCGACGCTAGCCAAGTTTGCCAGGGACAGATGGGCCAACCGGCGGGCGCATTGGAAGACCTCACGGGCACACACAAGTCGGGCAGCCGGTGTCCCTAGCCTCGCCGGTCGCTCTCGTCCGACCCGGGGATGACGTGCGTAAGTAGCGTTACAGCCCATCGCGTTTAACCGTCGTCTGGCTTACGTGACCGCCGCCTGACCGCTACATGATCCTCACATGATCGGCCTTGTTCAGATTAGTAACAGGAGAACAGCCCAACCATGACACTCGCCGCACAGCGGCAACCGAGTCCAGCGGCTCGGATAGATGACAACCGGAAAGGTTCTGAGAGTGAACGCCCGGGATAGAGCAGCAGCGGTCGACATGTACAAGACGGACTTGGAGCGGCACCTTTTCGCGCCGACACCTCCACGAAGATGGCGGAGCCCCGCGCAGGTTTTCGAAGATGTCGGAGACTGGCTGCGCGATTGGCTTCTCGGCGGCTGGAGCCGCTGGAAGCTCCTGGCCGGAGCCGCGAACTGACCTAGACCTAAGAGCCCTCTCCCGCCACCGGCCGAGCGCCAGCAGCCTGCATCGAGCACGCTGCTGGCCCTTTTTTAGAACCATATCACGACCTCCAAAGGGTTCTCTAGGGGGCACCCGTTCTATCGTTGTGAGGGCCGAGGGGCGCCTTGCCGGGCGCCCCTCGCTGCGGAGAACAGTTTGCAGCTGATGCTGCATGGTGGGACATTTCCGCGGTGGCTCACTGCACGCCTCCACCGCGGGGAGGGGCCTCGTCGCCTAACGGCCAGACCCCCTCACAGCACACCCGACTACAACAGCTCCAGAAGGGCATACAGGAGGAAGGTCACCATCCCTATGTAGAAGAACCCCAATCCCAAAGCCTCGGCGGCCGTCCGTACTCTCCTCACTCTGGCTTGTCTTCCTATCATTGCTCTCTCACTTCCGTCGCTGTACTTCGCTGATTTGACTTGCGCGAACTATACGTGCAGGCCCTCAGCCGGATCTCAGGCGACAGTCAGCCGGGCTTCATGTCCGTCATCGGAGGATCATCTGTACGGCGAAGACGTGCGTGTAGGCGCGGAAGCGCCGCGGATCGCGGCACTCCGGTAGCGATGGAAGACTGTCTGGGTCGCTAGGCGTCAGTCTGAGGAGGTAGTGTCGGACGCCGCTCGCAGCTCATCGGCGAGCAGCGCTGCCAATCGATCGAGGAGGCTGAACAGGCTATCCCGATGTCCTCGTACGTCGGCCCTAGCCAGCAGAGTATTCGAGTGCGCGGCCAGGACATCGGCCACGATCCTAACTTCGGCTCCGCTCGCGTGGATGTCACCCAACAGCATTGCGGAAGCCCCAAGATCATCGGCGAGGCTGTCAAGCACGACGGGGTTGACGGCAGCGGTCACATCATAGTCGGTCATCTCCCACCTTCGGAGAACCGAACGATGGTCGACCGTCTCGAGCTCGCCTCCCTCCGCGAGATTAAGGGACAAGAGCTGCGCCACGCTCACGGGCAAATCCTCGTCTTCCGAGCCCATCCCGTGAAGGTCGAACGGAAGCACAGCGACGCGGCCGACTCGAGCCACCGGACTGCCGGTCGAGCCTACCGCCGATTCCTGAACGGCCTCCTCCGGCCAAAACCAGATCAGGCCGATCACGACGACGGCCGCGGCTGCTAACACCGGGAGCACCCAACGACCATAGGAGATGCGGGGCCCCTCGGTCCCCTCCACAGACTCGACATCGGGCACGGCGGCGACCGCCATCGGCGCGGCTTCTTTGTCCAGCGCCGGCTCGCCGACCGGCTCCGAACGAGCCTCGGCGCCGGCCTCGGCGGGCGCTTTTTCCGCCTTGATTCGCGCCACCAACTCGCGCGTATGGTCGAGCGGTACGACCTCCAGCTCGCGCTCCAAGACATCCCGGTACTTCTCGTACTGGCGTAACGCCGCCAACCTATCGCCACGCAGATACTGGCACTCGATCAACAGGTGTTGGGCTTCGTCATCCAGCGCGTCGGCTTCCACCAGCCGACGGCAGTACCCTACGGCCTCCTCGAGGTCCCCCGCCCCTTTGGCCCTGTTGGCGAGCTCGAGCGCTGCCTTGCGGAACTTCCTCCGCAGCTCGGCCCGCTGCCGATCGGCCCAATGATCGAACTCGGGTTCGCCGACGGAGAGGTCGTCCAGGAACGGCCCGCGGTACAGTTCGACCGCGCCCCTCAGGTCACCGACCTCGAGGCGACGCTCGAATTCCTCCACATCGAGCCAGACCTCCTTCCCGAAATCGAGCGCATCCGAGACACTCTCGAGATCGAGCTCAGGGCTGGCTTTGCGTAGCGTGTAGAGGAGCTGGTTGAGCGCCCGGCGAGCCCGCTTCTCATCCCGATCCGGCCAGAGGACCCCGAGAATCTCTTCACGCCGATCCGGACCCGGCTCGATGGCCATGTAGACGATGAGGGCCAACGATTTCGGCCATACCGCCTCGCCGGTCAACGGCTCCCGGTTGACCGAAACCGATGTCCCTCCAAGCGTCCTTATCTCAATCATAGAAAATCAGCCGTTCGCCGACCTGGCAAAGGAATCTCAAACCAGCACTGCAGTCTTCTACGGATGACCCGCTGATTGATAATCTCGCCCCTCAGGGCCGCTTCCGACAAGACGCAGCGCTAGACGGCGCGCCGCGGGTCGCCGGTCACGGCTCTTGCTCAGTCCCAGACCCAGTAATTAGTATGTGTTATATCTTAAGCGGGCAGTTGGAGTGTGAGGGGGGCTCCTTGGCACCGGGAGCGCCCGATGCAGCTACGCCTATCCACAGAGCGGAAATCACCTCGTTCAAGGCCCAGGCAAGCCGGTAGCGCCCGAGATCGGCTGCCAGGTCCTCGCCGGCAGACATCTGTGCCCGCTTCCCCCATCCAAACCGGTCCAAGACATGTCTGACCTCAGCCTGCAGCCGGGGGAGCACCTCGATCTGCTCTACCAGGCCAGCCTGGAATTCAACTCGACGCTGGACTTCGCCGAGCTTCTCCCCCGCGTGTTCGATCGGACCCTGGAGATCCTGGACGCCGAGGCTGGTTCGATCTGGTTGCGCAAGGGCGACCAGCTCGTGTGCCGGATCGCACGAGGCCCAGTCGGCACTCAGATCGAGGGGCTCGAGCTACCGCTCGGCGCCGGCATCGTCGGCCACGTGGGCCGAACCGGGGAGCCAGATCTGGTCTCCAACGCCCGCGGCGACCCGCGCTTCGTCCACCAAGTGGACGAAGCTACCGGCTTCACGACGCGCTCGATGGTCACGGCACCCCTCAAAGCGACGGGCGAAGTGCTTGGCGTCCTGCAGGTGCTCAACAAGCGGACGGGGGACGGCGAGTTCAATGAGGGCGACCTAGCCCTAGTCACTGGGCTCGCGTCTACCGCAGGGCTGGCCCTCCGCAACGCTCAGCTACACGACGCCGAACGCCGCGCTCGCGACCTGAAAACGCTGCTCGGTATCAGTCGCGAGATTGCGTCCACGCTAGACGTGGACCGGCTTGCCGTGTCCGTGGTGAACCTGGCGAGCCAGACCCTGGACTACGACCGAGCTGCCATCGCACTGGATGAGGGGGGCAACACCGTCCTCAAGGCCATATCCGGGCAGGAGAGCGTGAGCCGGTCCGAGGCGAACCGCGAGTTGGAGCGTCTGATTGCGTGGCTGCTCGAGCCGAATCGGCTGGATGTGGACGCCTCCGTTCGTGCTGGCCTGCGTGGCCCTGTTCGCAGTTTACGGCGTGATCGTTATCTCCAACTGGAGTGCGCTGTGGGCAGGCACCGTAGGGTTGGTGACCCTCAGCGGCTTCGGTCCCTGGGATTGGGTTCTTCTTTATTTCCTCTCGCTCGTGATCATCGGAATCCACGAACTGGGTCACGGGCTCACAACCAAGTACTTCGGCGGCGAAGTCCACGAGATCGGCGGCATGCTCCTCTACTTTTCGCCCGCCCTCTTTTGCAACACGAACGATGCCTGGACATTCGAGAAGCGAGCGCATCGTCTCTGGGTGACCTTTGCCGGGCCCTGGATCCAGCTCGTGATAGCCGCCGTCGCTGCTATCGTCTGGGTGCTGACGGAGCCCGGTACGACTATCCACCACTTGGCCTTTTTGTGCGTACTGATCGGCGGCATTTTGAGCGTGCTCACGAACTTCAATCCGCTCATCCCGCTCGACGGCTACTACGCGCTCTCCGATTGGCTAGAGATACCCAACCTCCGCCGCCGCTCGTTCGACTACTGGGGCTGGCTGTCGAAGAAGTACATACTGGGACTGGAGGTCGCGCCACCGCCGACGACGCCACGTGAACGTAGGGTATTCTCGATCTACGGCGGACTATCCATAGCCTACACAGCCGTTGTGATCGTGGCGTCGGCGTTCTGGCTGATCCTGGTGATCGGCCGCTTCATTGGACCATGGGTTTGGCTAATCGCAGCGTTCTCCGCGGCGCGCGCCCTGCGCAAGGTTGCGCCACGCAGCCGAACCCTGGCGACGGCGGCTACTACCACATGGCGGGCTGGGTTCCTACGCGGGACGCGCGGCGCCGTTCTAGTAGCCGGATGCGTTCTCGTGATCGGCCTTCCCTTCATCGTGCCGTGGACGTTCCGGGCACACGGCACAGTTCAGATCGAAGCGCTGCCGCGCTCTCATGTCCGCGCCCAGGTGGACGGGATCATCGAGCGCTGGCATATCGGCGAAGGCGATACGGTGCGCGCCGGCGACGCGATCGCGACCCTATGGAACAGCGAACTCGAGGCATCCGTCATCGAGCACGAGGCCCGCGTGAAGCATCTCAACCTCGAGCAAGCCCATGCAGAGGCAACCGGCGATCTGACCAACGCCGCTACCGCCAGCTCGGTACTCGGCGAAGCCCGGCAAGAGCTGGCCGTACTACGGAGCCAGCAAGAGAAGCTGGTCATTCAAGCGCCCATCGATGGCGTCATCCTGGGCCATCGACTGTACGAACTCGAGGGAGCAGCGGTTACAAAGGGCACCCTGCTGCTCGAAGTCGCAGCCCTGGAAGGCCGCTGCGCCCGAGTGCGAATACCACTGAGCGAAGGCGGCGAAGTGGCTCCGGGTCAGCGCGCTGCAAGGGCAGTGGCAGCCGGCGCCGGGGATGGTGGGAATCGCAAAGGTGGAGTTCCGGCGCGCCACCGTAGCCCAAGCCCTCCTACGCGCATTGCGCCAGACGATCCGAATCGACCTATGGCTATGAACCGCAAGACCGTGCACGAGGACGTCCAAACGGCGGCGCGCGATCTCTCCACGTTCAGCGGCGTGAGTGATGACGCGCTCGACGAGCTGGCTTCCATCGCCCGCTGCCACGACTACCCCAAGAACAACATTCTCTTCTACCAAGGCGACCCACCCGGCTCCGCCTACCTCGTCGTCGAGGGCAGCGTCAAGATCGCGTCGAGGGCAGCGTCAAGATCGCGCTCATGAACGAAGAGGGGAAAGAAGTGGTCCTCACCCTCGTTCGACCCGGCGGAGTATTTGGTCTCATCGCGGGCGTCGATGGTGAGCCGCAGCCAGCCAATGCCATCACGGTGGAACGGTCCCGAATCGCGGCATTTAGTGCCGACGCGTTCGTCGGTTGGCTGGAACGCCACGACCTGCTTCAGCAAGTGGTCTTGCGTGAACTCGGCCACCGCGTACGGGAAGCCTACCACAAGATCGGAGAACATGCCCTCATGGGCGTGAAGGACCGTCTCCTCTACGCGCTTCTCGAGATCGCCGAGCGCGAAGGCCAGCGCGAACCGGGCAGCGAGGCGGTTGTCTTCACTCGCCCAACCCACCAGGAGCTCGCCAACCGGATCGGCTCCAGCCGCGAAGTGGTGTCGCGTGTCCTGAAGGAGATACTGACAAGCGAATTGTTACAAGCTGAAGGGAAAGTCATTCGCGTTCCTATTTCGGCTCTCGTTGTACGCGAGGATTGAGCGTCTCGACGCCTTGTGACAGTAGTCACACGAGAATCCGTACCTATTACCTTTTTGTCTCCCACTCCGGTTACATCTCTAACGTTAACCGACGTCACCCCGTGTACGCGCCCGCGGTTACTCCTAGCCGGTGACGCAGATCGTCGCGCCGGCGGCCCTTATCCCAGATGTTGGGGGTGTCATTCTCGCTGCCCGAACCACACAGAACGGAGGAGCCACTCATGGATAAGAAGGAGCCTATCCGCATCGAGCTCACGGAAGAGCAGAAGAAGCTGGTCCGTGATGCCACCGGCAAGGACGCTTCGGCGATCGAGCTCACGGCCGAGGAGCTCGAGGAGCGGGTGTCCCCCGGAAGGTTCGGGGTCGAAGACCAGATACTGCCGAAGTAGGAGCGAACCCTCGACCGGTTCTGGCACACCGGTCATCCATTGCCCGTCGGCGAGGGCAGTCGCAATCGCGGCAGCCCTCGCCGCTTTTTGTTGCCCGCGCGCCGAGTGCTGTCGCCGCGACCGTCCTTTTCAGCAGTAGGATTGCCATGGTGCCAGACGCTTTCAAGCCAACCATCCGGGCCCGCGGTCAGTCCGTGCCACAAGAAGCTCGGTTCTGCACGATGATTGAACATCTCGACACTTCTGTGACAGCGGTCACACCGTGAACCAGACCTGCGCACCGCAATGTCCAGCACTATGGTTACGCCTCCTACATGGGGCCACGTCACCACAGGCACGCGCCTGACGTTACGCCCGCGCCGTGACTCCGATCGTGGCGCCAATGGGCCTGACTCCAGATGTTAGTGGGGTCATTCTCGCTGCCCGAAACCACACTAGCCAAGGAGTCAATCATGGAGAAGAAAGAGCCCATCCGCATCGAACTCACGGAAGAGCAGAAGAAGCAGGTCCGTAACGCCACCGGTAAGGACGCCTCGGCGATCGAGCTCACGGCCGAGGAGCTAGAAGAGCGGGTGTCCCCCGGTAGGTTCAACCCGACAGATATGAAGTAGGGGAACTCCTCGACCGGGGCATCAGACCGGTCATCCATTGCCCGCCGGCGAGGGCAGTCGCAGCTGCGGCAGCCCTCGCCGCTTTTATTTCCCGCGCAACCGTGAGCGGTCGCCCCGATCTCGTTTTTTCGCTAGTATGAATATCATGGTGCCAGACCCTTCCGATCCGGACGTTCGGGCCTGCGGCGCCTGCGGCCAGTCCGTACCAGGAGAAGCTCGGTTCTGCGCGGCGTGCGGAGCGCCTTTCTCCCCCAGCGCCGGGGCGGCCTGCCCGGCCTGCGCGACCGTGAATCCCGACCGCGCGCAATTCTGTTTTTCCTGCGGCGCAGCTCTCTCTTCGCCGGCCCAAGCCGACCGCCGCATCGTCACCGTCCTCTTCGCCGACCTCTCCGGCTTCACTCAGCTGAGCGAGAAGATCGACCCCGAGCAGGTCCGTGAGCTGATCGCCGCCTGTATCGATCGGCTGTGCGAGTGCATCACGCGCTGGGACGGCTATGTCGACAAGTTT
>JBDHAS010000016.1:0-40265 GCA_039588015.1 Gemmatimonadota bacterium
TCGCCGTAGTAATGGCAGGCCGCGGCGCAGGTCTCGGCGGCGGAGATCCGGTGTAGCCCCGGCAGCCGGCCTTCCAGCCGCTGCCAAAGCCAACCGCACAAGATCTCGCTTGTGGCGTTTTCGAGTCCGGGGATGTCGTTGAGGGTTCGGTGGTCGAGCTCGGCGAGTATCGGTTTGACGTGCTGATCGATAGAACCGTAGTCCATCAACCAGCCTACTTTGGGATCGACCTCACCGCGAACGGACACTTCGATCTCGTAGGAATGACCGTGCAGGCGACGACACTTGTGCCCCTCGGGCACCAGAGGGAGGTGATGCGCAGCGGAGAAGTTGTATTTTCGGCAAAGCTCGACTCGCATATCAGACACCGGCCTCGTCGGGGCTCCAGATGATCTTATGCAGCTGTGCCTGCAATCGCACCGGGACGCCGTCCCGAAGCATCCAATCTGCCAGGGTCCGCGGCTGTAATTCGCCCCAAACGGGGGCGAAGAGCAGCCTGCGACCGGCAAGGGAACGCTCTTCGATCACGGCCAGCGCCCAATCGTAGTCTGCCCGGTCTCGAATCACGAACTTGACCTCGTCTTCGGGCCCGAGTTTCTCGAGGTTGCTCCACCGGTTGCTGTCCACCTCGCCGGAACCCGGGCATTTGACGTCCATGATCTTCACTACTTCGGCAGGCAGCTTGCCCACATCAAGACTGCCACTCGTCTCGCAAAGGACTGTGTAACCGTGGTCCAGCAACTGGCGAGCCAGCTGACCGATGTCGTTTTGCAGCAGAGGCTCGCCGCCCGTAAGCTGCACCAGCCTGCACTCTCTTCCGATGCGCTCGACTTCTGCTACGACCTCGACGACCGTCATCTCGCGGCCGCCGAAGAATGCGTAGTCGGTGTCGCACCACACACAACGCAGGTTGCAACCGGATGTGCGCACGAAAACGCACGGCAAACCCGCCCACGACGACTCACCCTGCAGCGAATGGAAGATCTCGGTAATCCTCATGTCTCGACGTCCGACGCTGCCGCGGCGGAGCCACACGCGCCGGGTTCGCGACCTTTCCGTGGGGCGTATTCATCGAGGATCTGTCTGAGCTCGTCGCCTTCGATGACTTCCTTTTCCAGAAGGCGCTCGGCGACAGCGTCGAGAGCTCTCCTCTCTCTCGTTAGTGTGTCGTGGACCTGATCGTGCGCCTCATCCACTATCCGTCGCACCTCGCGGTCGATTTCCTGTCGCGTCTCATCGCTGTGCTGCGCTTGATCTACGTCGAACGCCTGGCGATAGCCGAGCATGTCCCGCTTGCGGTTCTCGTAGGTGATAGGTCCCAAAGCGTCGCTCATGCCGTACTCCACGACCATGCTGCGCGCGATCTCGGTGACGCGGCTCAAGTCGTTCTGGGCGCCGGTGGAGATCTCGCCGAATACGATCTCCTCGGCCACCCGGCCGCCCAACAATACCGCGATTCGATCCTCGAGCTCCGCCCGAGTCAGGAGGTACCGATCCTCCGTCGGCAGCTGCTGCGTATAGCCCAGCGCCCCAATGCCACGCGGGATGATCGAGATCTTGTGGACAGGATCAGCGTGTTCGACGCACTGGGCCACGAGGGCGTGTCCCGCCTCGTGAAACGCCACGATGCGCTTCTCATCCTCGTTGATCAGGCGGTTCTTCTTCTCCAATCCCGCTACGATGCGGTCGGTCGCCCTATCGATGTCGTCCATGGTCACGGCCTCAGCGCCGCGACGCGCAGCGAGCAGAGCCGCCTCGTTGAGAAGGTTGGCGAGATCGGCTCCAGCGAAGCCCGGCGTACGGCGCGCTACCACTTCCAAGTCCACGTCCGCGGCCAGCTTGATGCCACGGCCGTGCACTCTCAGGATCGCTTCTCGTCCCATCATGTCCGGGCGATCCACCAGAACGTGCCGGTCGAAGCGCCCGGGCCGCAGAAGCGCCGGGTCGAGCAACTCCGGCCGGTTGGTGGCCGCCATGATGATGACGCCCGCCCGTGGATCGAAGCCGTCCATCTCCACGAGGAGTTGGTTGAGCGTCTGTTCCCGCTCGTCGTGGCCGCCCACGGGGCCGCCGATGCCCCTCGCCTTCGCCAGGGCGTCGAGCTCGTCGATGAAGATGATGCAGGGCGCCTTCTCCTTCGCTTGCGCAAACAGGTCACGAACGCGCGCGGCACCGACACCGACGAACATCTCGACGAATTCCGACCCGCTCAGGTTGAAGAACGGGACCCGTGCCTCACCGGCCACGGCTCGGGCCAGTAGCGTCTTGCCGGTTCCGGGCGGCCCGACGAGCAGAATTCCCTTGGGAATCTTCGCGCCCAAGCGTACGAACTTGCCCGGGATTTTCAGGAACTCGACGACTTCCTGCAGCTCCTCTTTCGCCTCGTCCACACCCGCCACGTCGCCGAACGTGACGCCCGTGTCTCCCTCCGCCTGAAGCCGCGCCTGCGTTTTTCCGAACGTCATCACGCCCTGCGCCGGGCCACCCATCCGCCGCAACAAGAACACCCAGAGGAGTATGAGAAAGCCGAAGGGTATCAGCAGGTTGAGTATCCAACCCATGCCGTTGGACACGCTACCTTCGTACTCGACGCCCTGATCTTCCGCAAGCTCGATGAGAGTGGGGTCGTCGACAGTAACAGCGACCCAGGCCTCCGGTGCCCCGGCTGCCCGCGCCCCCTCCGTCGTCTCCGCCACAATCTTCGTATCACTGATCGTGAGCTTCTGTACCTCTCCCGCGGCCAGTTTCTCCTTCAGGACGCTGTAGCTGATCTCCTCTCCCCGCTTATCCGCAAGCAGGTAGTTCAGGCCGAGGAAGATGAGAACGGCTATGATCGCGTACAGTGGAGTCAGGCGCGCATGGCGGCCTAACGGGCCCTCTGGCTCTTTCCGATCGGGCTTCTTCTCGGCTTCGTTGCGGTCGTTGGATTCGTCAACCATTTCGCACCTTCGTGTATCACCCAGAAGAGCGGCCAGCCACTACCGCGCCACCGTCAGGGCGGCTCTCGCTACCCGAGCAGCGGCTCCGCGCTCGAGAAATCCTCTCTAAATTGGCGGGCGTAGAGTCGTGCGTACAGCCCGTCGGCAGCAAGCAACGCTGCGTGCGTCCCCACCTCCACGACCCACCCTCGATCGAGCACCAGAACTCGGTCGGCACGCTGCACCGTGCTCAGGCGGTGAGCGATGATCAGAGTCGTTCTACTCTCCATCAACTGCTCCAGCGCCTCCTCCACCAGCCGTTCGCTTTCCGTGTCGAGGCTGCTCGTCGCCTCATCCAGTATGAGGAGAGTCGGATCCTTCAACAGAACGCGGGCGATGGCGATGCGCTGTCGCTGGCCGACCGACAGCTTGACTCCTCGCTCTCCCACGAGCGATTCATAGCCGTCGGGTAGGCGCTCGATGAATTCCGCAGCGTGCGCCGCCAGGGCGACCCTTTCGATCTCATCGCTCGAAGCACCGTCGCGACCGTAGGCGATGTTCTCCCGAATACTCGCACCGAACAGCATAGGTTCCTGCGGGACTATCCCGACAGCACCCCTCAGATCGGCCAGCTTCAGTTCGCGAAGGTCGGTCCCCCCGAGCGCGATTACACCGCGCGTCGGATCCCAAAACCTGGACACCAGGCCGGCCAGGGTAGACTTGCCCGCGCCGCTGGGGCCAACCAGCGCCACGACTTCCCCGGTCGGGATGTCCAACTCGATCTCTTGGAGCGCCCACGGCAGGCTCTCGCCGTAGCGGAACCACACATCAGCGAAGACCAGGCTGGCTTCCGAGGCCAGCGGCTTCGGGTTTGGTGGATCGGCAACCGTCGGTTGTTCATCGAGCAACTCGAACACACGCTCCGCCGAGCCTTGAGCCTCCTGGTATCCGCCCCAGAGCGACACCAAGGATGTGATCGCGGCCGCCACCATGACCGCGTAGAGGAGGAAGGATACCAGTTGACCTCCGGTGATGTCACCCGCCAGCACCATGCGGCCACCCTGCCATAGCACGGCGACGATTCCCCCGAAGGTCACCAGGGTGATCACGCCAAAGAACACGCCCCTGGTTAGCGCCCGCCGAAGCGCGGCTCGAAGCGCCGCGTTGATGCGCTCGGAGTACCGCGTACGCTCGGCCAGCTCGCGCACGAAGCTTTGCACAGTACGGATCTGAACGATCGATTCCTCGGCCACGGTGTTCGCGTCCGCGATCATGTCCTGCACCTCGGTACTGGCCCGACGCAAGCGCCGGCCGAATACCACACCCAGAAGCACGACGGCCGGTATGACGGTCAGAGTCGTGACCGTCAACTGGCGGTGCATCAGCGTCAACAGGGTCAGTGAGCCGAACAAGTAGAGGGTCTGTCTGAGCAGTTCGGAGATCTGGTAGCTGAGCACCCCCTGCAGCCTCACCACATCGGAGGTCAGCCGGCTGGTCAGCTCTCCGGTCGTCCTTTCGGTGAAGAAGTCGGGCGAAAGGCCGAGTAGGTGGCCAAAGAGATCGTTCCTGATATCGGCGATGACCCTCTCACCCGTGGCGCCCAGCAGATAGACCTGAATGAAGTTGAACAAGCCTTGAACCAGGAAGAGGGCCAACAACAGCAACGCGATCCGATTCAGCAACCCACGATCGAGTTGGACGAAAGCGGCGTCCATCAGGTGGCGAACTACGACCGGAAATGCCAGTCCTATGCTGCCACTCAGCACTAGAAAGAGCCCTGCCCCCGCCAGCGCCCAGCGGTGCGGATAGAGGCGGGGGCCCAGCCGCTTGAAGACGAAAAGCGGCACCTGGATCGGAGGCACTCGTAGTTTCGTTCGTTCTTTCTCGCTCATATCGACGCTAATCTAGGTGACCATCCGCTCTTTGTCTTGGGCAGCTATTTGCCGGTGGTCTCCAAGCCTTCGCGCTGCCATATTCCGGTGCCCCACTACACCCTACGAACACCTGGAGATGGGTGAGCCATGTCCAACAATCTAGAATCAGTATCGACGGACGCTGCTCTGAAGCGTTTCGGGTGGCTGGCTTTCGTCACGGCCTTCTTCACGTACGCGTTGATCGTCTTCGGTGGCGTCGTGAGGATAACCGGGTCCGGGATGGGCTGCGGGGACGATTGGCCGCTCTGCAACGGTCAGCTCATTCCGCCGATGGACTTCGAGACCTTGATCGAGTACGGCCACCGTCTGGCCGCCTTGTTTGTGTCCGTCCTCGTCTTCCTCGTTGCGGGCTACGCGTTGCGCCAGCGGCGAACGCGGGCCATCGCGGAGCGCCGGGTCGTTGGCCTCGCGATCGTCTCGGCTGTCCTGCTGGTGATTCAGGTCCTCGTCGGCGCTATCACCGTTTGGCTCGAGCTCCCGACCAGTACTGTTGTCTTGCATCTCGGCCTGGCGTCGACACTGCTCGCGGTTCTCATCGTCGCGGGCCTACGCGCCCTCGTGGCGCCGAGCCAGCAAGTCCCGGCCGCCTCCTACCCGCGCTGGGCTTTGGCGACGGCGGCGCTCGGCTTCATCCTGCTGATCTTCGGAGCGCTGGTGGCAAACACAGGAGCGTCGCCCCTCTGCCAGGGGTTCCCGCTCTGCAACGGCCAGATCTTCCCTAGGGGCGGCGGGCTGGTTCACCTTCACTGGACGCACCGGCTGCTGGCCTACGCAATGGTCGTCGTGGCCGTGATCGCCGTTGCCATGACATTGCGCCAAAGGGCTCATGTCGCGGTCTCTCGAGCGGCGATGGTCGCGCTCGGCCTGGTGATCGGGCAGATATGGGTCGCTGCCGAGATGGTGACCCTCCGTTTGCCGGACGGTCTGCGAGGCCTGCACCTGGCCGTCGGCGTGGCGCTCTGGGCGGGCCTGGTCGTCTGGACGACTCTAGCCCGGCGCCTGCCCGGCGCTCCGCGCACCTCTGAAGACTCAGACTGATCGCCTGATCTAGGCAGGCGGGAACAGCTGATACAACATCAGATAAACGGCTATCCCCGTGACCGAGACGTAGAGCCACAGGGGTAGCGTGATTCGAGCGATGCGCTTGTGCCGCTCGAAATCATCGCGGAACGCCCGGAAGAGAGTCACGATCACCAACGGCACGATGACCATCGCCAGGACGGTGTGCGAGATGAGGATGACGAAATAGACCGTGCGCACCCAACCGCCGGCGGTGAAGCGCGTCGTGCCCGCATTGTAGTGATAGTAGAGATAGGACAGAAGAAACAGGATCGACATGCCCAAGGCGGAGAGCATCAGTCTCCGGTGCAGATCGATGCGCCGCTTGCGTACGGCGACAAAACCGGCGACGAGAAGTAGGGCGCTGGCGCCGTTCAGCGTCGCGTTTATGGCTGGCAGGTCGCTGATCGTTAGCAAGCTGGGCCGTCAGCCTGAACCCCGGGCTATTCGCCGAGGAAGCGCCTGAGGTTCTTGAGGTACAGGATCAACACGATGGTCGCCACGCCAAAGCCGGCCGCCGCGAAAGCTGCCCAGAATTCGCCCGTCGTGCTGTACGCCCAGCCGGACCAAACCGCGAATCCGAGCGTAAAGACGATCGCAGTCGCAATCAGCACCTTGTGAAAGTTGACCATCGGGCCTTCCTCATAACTTATCCACAACCATCAATAGCAAGAGAACGGGCAGATAGACAACCGAGCCCAAGAAGAGACGCCGAGCATGCAGGCCGGAACGAGTCACCGCGAGTGCTAGGCCCAATGCCAGGAAGGACAGGCCCAACGTAACCGCACCGGCCAGATAGACCGCTCCGGTCAGGCCCAGCACGGTCGTGAGAGCGCTCACTGCGATAAGGGCGGCAGTGTACACGATGATCTGTCGCGCGGTACGCTCGCCTTCATCGTCGATGACTGGAAGCATCGGGAAGCCGGCCCGTGCGTAGTCATGCCTGTACATCCACCCGATGGCGTAGAAGTGGGGCATCTGCCAAAGAAAGACAATCCCGAACAACACCCAAGCCAGGATGTCGAGGCGTCCGGTCACGGCAGTCCAACCCATCATGGGGGGTATCGCCCCCGGCACGGCGCCGACCACCGTGCACCACCAGGTCCTCTGCTTTAGCGGTGTATAGGCGAAAATGTAGATGAGGAGAGCCGCGGCACCGAGAAAGGCCGTTAGAGGATTGACCAGCAGCGCAAGATACAGCGTACCGGCCGCCGAGATCCCGACCGAGAAGACCAAGGCCGTCGATGACCCGATCCGGCCAGCCGGCAGCGGCCGGTTTCGTGTGCGCTTCATCTGCGCATCGACAATTCGCTCGGCGTACTGATTCAGCGCGTTGGTGCCGGCAGCCAGCAGGCCCGTGCCAACCAGCGCATTGAGCAGCAACAGCCAAGCGAAGGAACCCGTCGAGCCCAGGTAGAACCCCACAGCGGTCGTGACGAGCACCAGCCGTGTGATCCCCGGCTTGGTCAAGTGCCAGAGGTCGGCGAACATGGTTCTACTAAGCATACTCCAGCAGCACCCCCAGTACGAGGATGATGGCGAGAGGAATCGGCGCCGTCGCCAGCAGGATCAGCCGCAGTCTCTCGTACTTCAGATGCATGTAGTACATCGCAACGAGAATCGCCTTCCACAGCGCCAGCGCCAACAGCAACAGGATCAGTATGTTGCGAGGCAAAGCGCTGACATAAGCGAGGCCCACCTCGACCATCGTCAGGACGAAGAGCAGGAACCAGATGAAATAGTAGTTCGGCTGCTTCTTTTTGACGTCCTCGACCGGATCCGCTTCGCTGCCACTCATGTGCTTTCTTCCGTCTTTAGATCAGGTAGACGATGGTAAACAGCATGATCCACACCAGGTCGACGAAATGCCAGTAGAGCCCGACAACCTCTACGCCGCCGTGATTCTCCTTCGTGTAACCACCACGAAAGGCCTTGACCGTCACCCAGATCATGCAAAGGACGCCTATGCTCACGTGCGTCCCGTGGAACCCTGTCATCGTGTAGAAGGTCGAGCCGAATAGGTGGCAGTTCGGCACTACCGCCGCCAGTTCCTCTGTGCAGCGCGGCAGGAAGCCTTCATGGGCCAGCACGCTGTACTCGACCACCTGGATGCCGACGAACAGCGCTCCCAGCAGGACCGTGCCCAGAAGAAACAGACGCAGTCCCTTTTGGTCGCCGTGCTCGATCGCGGCAAACGCCTTGACCATCGTCACGCTGCTGCAAATCAACAGAAACGTGTTCAGAGCCGTCAGCTGTATGTTGAGCGGCGTACCACCCTCCTCCAGCGGCACGCCCGGCAGCGCCCACGAATCGGTGCCGAAACGGAGGATGATATAGGCACCGATTAGCCCGGTGAAGAACATCACCTCGGATGCGAGGAATATCCACATGCCGAGTTTCTGGTTGTAGACGCGCATCCCCGGCTCGGCGCTAACTCCTCCGGGCATGACGACGGCTTCGTTCATTGGCTCATTTCCCTGATTTTGGGCTGCAACGACGAATGTCGAACGCTCGGGTGCAACCAGTCATCACCCTTCGACATTCATCATCATTCGTTCCTCTACTGCTTATGCGACTCGCCCGTACCGGCGCCGGCCGTCTGCATCGGGCCGTCTCCATTGGGTGCCGCATCCTGCGGCCAGAAGTCCTCAGCCACCTTTGGCGAACTGAATTCGTACGGTCCACGATACACGGTCGGCGTCACGGCGAAATTTCCATGTGGCGGCGGCGAGGGAACCGTCCACTCCAGGCCGTTGTCCCTCCACGGGTTCAGCGGCGCCTTCTTACCCTTGAACATGCTCCAGAAGAAATTGATGACGAACGGAATCTGCGCCGCGAGCAGCACGAACACGCTTACGCTGATGAACTTGTTGAGCGGTTGCATCGGGCGCAGAAACTCATACTGGGTCGGATCGGAGATCCGCCGCATGTGTCCTCCCATGCCGAGCAAGTGCATCGGGAAGAACGCCAGGTTGTACGTAATGAACGTCAGTATGAAGTGGGTCTTACCCCAGGTCTCGCTCATCATCTTGCCGAACATCTTCGGGAACCAAAAGTAGATGCCAGCAAAAGCAGCCATGAGGCTACCACCGAACAGCACGTAGTGGATGTGCGCGACGATGAAGTAGGTATCGTGGATGAAGATGTCCACCGATGCGGATGCCATGAAGATGCCGCTCAGCCCACCAATCGTGAACAGCGCCACGAAACCGACAGCGAACAACATGGGCGAGTGGAATTGAATGTTCCCGCGCCACAGCGTCCCCAGCCAATTGAACACCTTGATCGCCGACGGGATCGCAATCGCCATCGTCGAGATCATGAACGTCGTTCCCAGCAACGGGTTCATCCCGCTCTGGAACATGTGGTGGCCCCACACGATCCACCCCAGAAAGGCAATCGTAATGATCGCGTACACCATCGAGTGGTAGCCGAACACCGGCTTCCGAGACCCGTTGGCGATAATATCCGACACGATACCCATCGCGGGCAGTATCAGGATGTATACCTCCGGATGACCGAAGAACCAGAAGAGGTGTTGCCAGAGCAGCGGCTGGCCACCTTCCGCCGGCAGGAAGAACGTTGTGCCGATCGTCTGATCGAACAGCAGCATGATCACGGCCGCGGCGAGGACCGGCACCGCCAGCAAAGCGATGATTGCCGTAATGAACAGCGACCAGATTGACAGCGGCATTCGGAAGAGCGTCATCCCCGGCGCGCGCATGTTGATCACGGTCGTGATGTAGTTGACCGATCCCAAAAGCGACGAGGCACCAAAAAGGACGACGCTGACGATCCACAGCTGCTGGCCAAGCGACACGCCCGAATATTGGGCTCCCGCACTCAGCGGCGGGTATGCCGTCCAACCGGCACCGGCGGCTCCACCCTCGACCCACAGGCTGGCCATGGCGACGATCCCCGACGACACGAATATCCAGAAGGACATCATGTTCAATCGCGGGAACGCCATGTCGGGCGCGCCTATCTTCAAGGGGATAAGGTAGTTAGCGAATCCCCCGACCAGCATTGGCATCACAGCGAAGAAGACCATCACCGTGCCGTGCATGGTCACCAGCGCGTTGTAGAATTTCGGTGACACCGCCTCGCCGCCTGGGATCGGCTGGCCGGGAAACCCAAGCTGCCAGCGAATCATCACCGCCATCAGTCCGCCGACCAACAGGAAGAACAGACTCGAGAAGAGGAACTGGATCCCTATGATCTTGTGGTCGGTCGCGAATATGTAGCTGCGTAGGAAGCTGCGCTCCTCGTGGTGAGCGTCCGCGATGCCTCCGATAGTCGTTGCTGCCGTCGCCATGCTCGTCCTCTGTGTCCGATAGCGGCTGCTTGGCCGTCGGTGGCCTTAGCTCTGCTCCGCGACCCAGGCGTCGAACTCTTCCTGGGGATGCACGAAGACCCTGGCTCTCATGATCGTGTGCCCGACGCCGCACAGCTCGGCGCAAGCCACCTCGTACTCACCGACCTGCGTAGCCTCGAACCAGGCACGCAAGTTGAGCCCCGGAACGGCGTCCTGCTTGATGCGAAGTTCCGGCACGAAGAAGGAGTGGATCACGTCCGCCGATGTGAGCTCGAAGATAACCGGATGCTCCACAGGCACGTGAAGTTCATTGTAGCGAACGAAGTCGTCCTCGGTACCCAAGCGGCCGTCGACGCCGGGATAGGTGATGCCCCAGGCAAACTGCCTAGCCTCGATCATCAGCTCCAAGCCGTCGGTCGGAAAGCGGTTGGGGTCCTTGACCTTTGACCAAACGAGCTGACTGGCAACGGCCAGTCCCACTATGATGATCGCCGGCGTCAGCGTCCACACGACTTCAGCCTTGTTGCTGCCCTCTATATACGTGGCCTTCCGTCCCTCACGTCCCCGGTACTTTATGAGGAACAGCACCAGAGTCACCTCGACACCAACCAGGATGATTCCCGTGATCGCCAAGATCACATAGAAGATCTTGTCTAGATCGGCGGCGTACGTCGAAGCTGCCGCAGGAAGCCAATCCATCACTAATCCTCCTTACAACCCGCCGCGCGGCGTACTACTTCGGCCAGAACTACAGACCATTCGGCCGGTCTCAAGCGTCCCATGTACACCACGTACGCGCGCGCTAGATACCATCGATCAAAACTTGCCGTGACCTACAGCGAGGAGCCCTCTTCAAGCTCCCGGATCCGCCGGCCAGCTGACTCCGCTCGCTCCAACCTCCCGGAGCCTGGCGTTGATGCAATCCTCTCACCACCGCCCCGCCTGATCAGCAACCCCCGTCCCGACCCGGGACCAAGAACGGGCCTCAGACCTGCGAGAATTGGACGCTGCTTAGCATCTCCCGGAAGCGCCGGCAGCGAAACGGCTGAGTTGTCTAAGGTTGATCCCGCCGAGTTAAGCGAGAATGGTAATTACTATCCCCTGGCAGAATCCAACGAGTATACCCAGAGCCCCGATCACTGTCAACGCCGCTATCACAGCGTTTCCGGTGTGTCGGTTCCGGCTCAGGAAGCCGTCTCGCTAGGCGCCGGCCATCGCAAGCGCCCGCAGCAGAGCTTGGGCTTTCCCCAGAGTTTCCTCGTACTCGCGCGCAGGGTCTGAATCGGCCACGATGCCCGCGCCGGCCTGAACGTGAGCCCTGCCGGATTCGACCAGAATCGTGCGGATGGCGATGGCCGTATCGAGGTTCTGCCGGTCGTACGATAGATAGCCTACGGCGCCGGCATAAGGCCCCCGGCGGACCGGCTCCAATTCGTCGATTATCTCCATCGCCCGGATCTTAGGGGCGCCGCTCACCGTGCCCGCCGGGAACGCGGCTCTGAAGGCATCCAAGGGTGTGAGATTCCCCTGCAGGTCCCCCACCACCTGGCTGACCAGGTGCATCACGTGGCTGTAGCGCTCCACGATCATGAACTCTGGAACGACCACAGAGCCGTAGCGAGCCACTCGCCCTACATCGTTGCGCCCCAAGTCGACCAGCATGAGATGCTCCGCTCGTTCCTTCTCGTCGCGCCTGAGCTCCTCCTCGAGCGCGCGGTCTTCGTCCTCGCTGCGGCCGCGCCGGCGCGTACCCGCGATCGGCCGTAGCGTCACGCGCTCGTTCTCGACACGAACCATCACTTCCGGCGACGAGCCAATGAGCTGCAACCCGTCAAGATCGAGAAAGAACAGATACGGCGAGGGGTTGAGCATGCGGAGCGCCCGGTAGACGGCAAACGGGTCGGTCGACAGTTCGGTTGTCAGCCGTTGTGAGAGGACGACCTGGAAAGCGTCGCCGGCGAAGATGTAGTCCCTTATGCGCTCGACATGGCTCTCAAACTCATCCTGCTCATACGTGGATGTCCACGACGCTGTATGCGAACTCACGTCGAGGGCGAGCGGACCAGGGCTGATCTGCGTTCGCAACCGCGCGACCGTCGCGTCGACCTTCGCCAGGGCATCGTCGTAGGCCTCGTCGGGTGAAGATTCTCCCGGCCTCGCGACGGCGACGACCAGCGCCCGGTCGAAGAGTTTGTCGACCACCACCACGACGTCCGTGAACAGCATGACCGCGTCCGGTACGTCGATCGTTCGAGGGGGAGATTGGGGCAAGCGTTCGAAGAAGCGAACCGTGTCGTACCCGAAGAACCCCACGGCCCCGCCCCAGAACCTCGGAAGCCCGGGTACGGTGGCGACGCGCTGACCGGGCATCGCCGCTTGCAGCGCATCCAGCGGATCGTCGATCGCGCCCGCAGATGTCCAGCCGCTGTCGGGATGCCATAATTCCTGCATGCCGTCGCGTAAGCGCCAGGCCCCAAGGGCGCCCGTTCCCAGAAAGGAGTAACGAGCCCACCTCTCGCCGCCGACCACCGACTCCAGCAAGAAGCCGAACGGTGGATGCGCGAGTTTGGCATAGGCTGTGACCGCGGTCTCTACATCGAACGGGATCTCACGGTACACCGGCACGAGATCCGCCTGCCTGGCCAGCTCGCGGAATGCAGACCGTTCTGGAATCGGGCCTTTGCTCTGCACATGCTCTCTGGACATGGCGGGTAGCCTAAGACTTCCACGCCTGCGAGTAAAGCGCGTCGACACTTCCCCGCTTTCCATGCCAACCGCGTGCGGGTAGCTTGTGCAGCCGATGGGTACGGGAGAACTTACCATCGTCGCCGTCGACACGGGCGGGACGTTCACCGATTTCGTGGTTCTGAGGAACGGCTCGACCAGTGTCCACAAGCTTGCTTCGACGCCTGCCAATCCTGCGCAAGCGGTCCTCGAGGGGCTGGAGACGCTGCTACAGCCCGGCGAAGCTTTCGTCCTGGCCCACGGCTCCACCGTTGCCACTAACGCGCTATTGGAGCGGCGGGGCGCGCGCACGGCATGGATCACCAATCTCGGTTTCGAAGACCTGATCGAGATTGGGCGCCAGGCTCGGCCCCAGCTGTACGCTCTCGTCGGGCACCGGCCGGCTCCCCTCGTGGCAGCCGAACGCCGGATCGGCGTTAGCGGCCGCATCCTAAAAGACGGTAGCGAGGAGCGATCCTTGGACCGCGACGAACTTCGCGCTTTGGCAGATCGAGTCCGAGGTGCGGAATCGGTTGCCATCGGCCTACTACACAGCTACGCGAATACCGCACACGAAGATGCGGTGGCCGAGGCGCTGACGAACCTTGGAGTGCCCATCACGCGATCCGGTCGCCTGCTCCCAGAGTATCGCGAGTACGAACGATTTTCGACGGCGTTGGTGAACGCGTACGTGGCGCCTCTGGTACAGCGATACCTAAACACGCTGGAAAGCGAGAGCGGGGCCTCTCGCATCAGAATCATGGCTTCCGGCGGTGGCGCCTTCTCGGTGGAGCGTGCTGCCCGAGAGCCAGTACATACTGTTCTCTCGGGCCCTGCAGGCGGTGTCGTTGCCGCGCTCGAAGCGGCACGCGGTGCCGGTTTTGAGCACGTGCTCTCCTTCGACATGGGCGGGACCTCGACAGACGTCTCCCTTTGCCCTGGCCGACCGATCAATACCAAGGAATACGAGATCTCAGGCGCCGCCGTGGCGATTCCCGTCCTCGACATCCACACCGTAGGTGCCGGCGGCGGCTCGATCGCCGGACTAGACCCCGGCGGAGCGCTCAAGGTCGGGCCCGAGAGCGCGGGCGCGGTTCCGGGACCCATCTGTTATGGCAGGGGCGGTCGCGAGGTGACCGTGACGGACGCTCACGTCTGGCTGGGCCGCATCCCCGCCGAGATGTTTCTGGGTGGCCGTCAGACGCTCGAGCGCGAGGCGATCGAGGATCCCTTGGCCGGTTTGGCAAGACAGCTGGGCGTGCCGCTCGAGGTCGCCGCCGAGGGGATCTTAGAAGTTGCAGACACGCGAATGGAAGCGGCGCTGCGGCTCATCAGCGTCGAGCGCGGTCACGATCCGGCCGACGTCGTGCTAGTGGCTTTCGGTGGGGCCGCCCCGCTGCATGCTGCGGAGCTCGCCGCTCGTCTGGTGGTCCCGCACATCCTCGTTCCGCCCGACCCGGGAACGCTGTCGGCCCGGGGCATCCTGGTGGCCGACGTACGCAAGGACACCTCCAGGAGCGTTCTACGCCGCGGGGACGATGCCCGCCTGGCCGCGTTGGAGGACGTCTTCGCGGACTTGGAACGGCAAGCTCGAGTCGAGCTGGAGGAAGAAGGTTTCTCGGGGGCGGCGGTCGCAATCGAGCGCGCCATCGACGCCCGTTACGAGGGCCAGAGTTACGAGCTCGAGGTGGACGCTGAACTCGACTGGTTCAATGCTTTCCACGCCGCGCATCAGCGACGTTTCGGCTTCAAGCGCGACGACGCCATCGTAGAGGCGGTCACGCTGCGGGTGACGGCCCGCGCCTCGGTTACGCGGCCTCGCACGCAGTCGCTGGATCGGGAAGATGAACCGCCGACGGCCAAGAGCACGCGCGTCTATCTGGCAGGCGAATGGCAGGATGTACCGCTTTACCTTCGGGAGGTCCTGCGAGCAGGCCATCGCCTGAGCGGTCCGGCCGTGGTCGCCGAGTACAGCGCCACGACCTGGGTGCCACCGGATTGGCACGCGGATGTTTTGGACTCCGGTGACCTCCTCCTAACGCGCTGAGATTGACGCGCTAACCGTCCGGTTACGGCGCGTGCGGACGGCCCCGCTACCGGGCAACGGTCTGGCGCAGTCGGCGCTCAAACGTATTATAGAGCCTCCAGTCTAACCGTTTGTGCATTAGCGAATAGTCGGAGGACCATGGAATCGCGAGGGCGGGCAAAGGCGGCAAGAACCAGGGCTGATGCGGATCGGCCTTCGACCGGCTCGGACTACGTGCCGCCGTATCGCTGGGCAGGCCTGGTAGGCTTGGGGGCCTTTCTGTTATACGTCATCACCCTGGCGCCGACTACGGCGTTCTGGGATACGAGCGAGTATATCGCAACGGCCCACATACTCGGCGTTCCGCACCCGCCCGGGAACCCGGTATTCGTGTTGCTTGCCCGCGCTTGGGAGGTGCTGCTGACGCCGTTTCCGTTGCCCGTAGCCGTCAAGATCAACTTGTTCTCGGCGGCAAACGGCGCTGTGGGAGCGGCGTTCTGGTTCCTGGTCATCCACCGCGTGCTGGCGTTCTTCTCGCCTGACGAGACCTTCAGGCGCATCGGCGCGGTTGCCACCGTCCTGATTTCCTCCACCGCTTTCACCGTTTGGAACCAGTCCGTCGTCAACGAGAAGGTCTACACCGTGAGCCTGATGACCATCGCGTTGCTCACTTGGTTGGTCTTCCGGTGGCGCGACAATCTTGGCCGCGGCAAAGACGACAACCTGCTGATCCTGATCATCTTCCTCCTGGCTTTGTCTCTGGGGAACCATCTCATGGCGTTCCTCGTGGCTGCGGCGATGGTCCTGTTCGTGATCTGGGTGCACCCGCGCGTGCTGATTCGCTGGCAGTTGTACGCCTTCGCTGCGCTCGCCTGGATATTGGGGCTTTCGGCTCAGCTGTTCTTGCCGATTCGCGCCGAAAGCCGGCCGGTCATCAGCGAAGCGGACCCGAGATGCGAGTCCGTGGTCGAGGCTACCGTAGACATACTGAGGCTACATCCACCGCTCTCACTCCTTGGTCCCAACAAAGAGAATGACCGTTGCGCGGCGCTGGCGGAGTCACTGCGCCGCGAGCAATACCGCAAGCCGCCGTTGGACCTCAACCCGATCTTCTATCCTCGCGAAGTCCCGCGCGACATGGAACTGGTCAAGTGGCAGTTCATCAACTACTTGCAGTACTTCGACTGGCAGTGGGCGAGAAGCCTGGATGGCGCGAATACGTTCTTCGCATTCGCGCGATTGCCGTTCACGCTGCTCTTCCTCCTCCTGGGTGTCTACGGAGCGATACGACACTACCAGGCGGACCGCATTTCCTGGATCTACTTCGTCACTCTCTTCGCCACGGTGTGGTTCGGACTCATCATCTATCTGAATTTCAAGTACGGCTACTCGGTCGCCGCCTCGATCGACCCCGGAACCGGGCAACCGTTGTCCGTTCCGCGCGAATGGCGCGAGGTGCGCGAGCGTGACTACTTCTTCATGGTATCGTTTTCCCAGTGGGGTCTGTGGGCTGGCATTGGACTGGCGGCTACGTGGCAGCGACTGGCTCAGTATGTGGCCGGGCAAACATCCGGTCTCTCGCTCGACCATTATCGCCGCGTCAGCCCGATCTTGCTGCTCGCGCTCTTACCGCTATTGCTCAACTGGAAGTACGCGAGCCGCGCAGGTGACTACGCCGCCCGCGACTGGGCCTACAACCTGCTGATGTCGATAGAACCGTACGGGATCGTGTTCACCAACGGCGACAACGACACGTTCCCGCTCTGGTACCTACAGGAGGTGGAAGGGCTCCGCCGCGACGTAACGGTCATCGTCTATTCGTACCTAGCCACTCCCTGGTACGCGCAGCAGCTACGCGACCTAACGAGTCCCTGCGACGGACTGGATCCGCTCGCCGATCCCACGGTCATCACATGCCAGCGGCCTTTCGAGCCGGAGAGCGCGATACCAGTCTATAGCGACCGGGATTGGCAGTCTCCGACTCGCTCGATCCTTGAGATGACCGACGCCGAGATAGCAGCGGTGCCCGAGTGCTACCCTCTCAATAACCTCGGGCAATGCCAGGTCTTTCCGGACACCGTCGCCGTTCCGATCGGTGGCGAGGTGGAAGGAATCGTGGTAGCCGGCGACTACCTGCTTCGTAACGACGTCCTCGTGCTACGGATCCTGCAGACATCGGCGGGCGACAGGCCGATCTACTTCGCCAGCACGACCGGCATTTACGAGAAGTTCTCGGTCCAGCCATGGATGATAAGGCAAGGTGTGGCATACAAGTTATCGCCCACGGACCCAGAGCCTACATCGTCGCTCGTTCCACTTCCGCCCCAGACGAGGTTCCAAGCCGGCCGGATATTTCCATTCTGGCTGGACATCGAACGCACGGAGGCGTTGCTGGAAGACCACTACATGTTCAGGGATCTGACGGAAAGGCGTTTCTGGCCTGATCTTTCGACGAACGGGATCCCGTTGCAGTACTACCAGGCCTATCAGAACCTGGCCACAGCCTATCTAATGCTCAACCAGATGGAGCCGTCGAGCGAGACGATTGACAAGTCGAACGAGGCGATTGACAAGGCGCGGAAGTTCGTAGAAGTGGCTCTCGGTCCTCTCGAGGATCCGGTACCGGCGCCGTCACCCGCCGACATACCACCACAGGTGGAGCCCGTTCCGGACACGGGAGGCGAGTCCTCCCAATAGACGTTACGGGCTATTCACTGACTAGCGCAGCAAGGTCCTCCACCAGGTCCTCCGGACCCGCACCGGGGCTCTCGTCGCGCACAACACTCACCCCCGTGCGCTCGTCGTACGTCACTCGCGCGACCTGATCCATGCCCTCCCGGATCGATTCGATGTGCGTGATCAGGATAACCTGCTCGAAGCGGTCCTGAAGCCTCTGAAGCAGTCTGATCACACTCTCGCGTCGCTGTTCATCGAGGCCGCCGAACACTTCATCGAAGATGAGCAGAGACAGCGTCTGGCCGGCACGGTCCGCGATCATCTGGGAGATCGCGAGTCTCAGCACGAGATTGGCAAGGTCTTCTTCGCCCCCAGAGATCACCGGCTTCTCTTCGCCGTCGTCCAGCACCACGACTTGATAGTCACGATTGATCTCGATCTGATTGTAGCGCCCGTCGGTCAGCTCGGTGAGCAGGACGCTCGCGATCTCGGAGAGTTCCGGGCGTACGCGGTCGTTGAGCTCGTCGCGCAACTCGCCCAGCCCGCTGTCGAGATCGTTGTGCAGCCGGTGCTCCGCTTGACGCTCCGCGATCTGTTGCGAAATCCGCTTGTATTCGCGCTCATCGTTCCGAGCCGCTTCGGTCGCTTGCCGAGCGGCTTCGGTCTCGCCCCTGGCCCGTTCGAGCTCCAGCCCGGCAGCCTCCAAAGTGGCGCGCGCGGATTCGTACCGCTCACCGGCGACGCGATACGCGTCCTCTGAGAAGCCCAACTCAGCCTGGCTAGACCCCAGATTGCCTATCTGATCCTGAATCTGCCGCTCTTCCTCCAGCGCTTCGGCGCGCACACTTTTCAGTCGCGTTTCTCTCTCGAGTCGCGTTTCGACCCGTGTTATCTGCTTCTCTAGCTCCCTCAGTCGTTCCAGTTCTTCGCCCACGGCGGTGTGCCGGTCGGCATCGTAGCCCTCCGGCAGGGCAGCCAGCTCGCCGGCCATGGTCCTGGCTTCCGCTTCCTCCACCTCTAGCTCGGCTTTCAAGGCCTCGGCCTGTAAAAGCGCCGCTTCGGCCGCTGCGACCTCCGCCGCCAACAACTCACGCTCCTCTCGCGCACTCGCCATCTCCGCCTTGGCCGATACTACTTCCTCCGGCTCGCTGCTAAGCTGCTCCTGGCGCTTTCGGTGCCACTTGCCGTCCTGGACGATCTCCTCGTACTGGCTTTGAACGACGCCGAGCACACGTTCGTACTCGGCACCGAGGGGTCGCTTGCAGGTTGGGCAGGCACCATCGGGGCCCTCCGACTCCAGTTGCTCGATCCGTTGTTTGACTTCTTCCGCCTGGTTAAGGAGGATGCGCAGACGCGCCTCGACATCCTGCGCATCGCGCTGCCAACGCGAGGTAGTCTCTTCCCGCAGCGCCTCGAGCCTGTCGCAATCCTCTTGCTGCTTCGCCAGTTTCTCGCCGAGTTCCCCGCGAGTCCGTCCTTTTTCCTCCTGGTCCGACACCTTTCGCGCCAGGGTTCCCACGCGTTCCCGCTGGTCGGCAAGCTGCTTCTCGAGCGTAACGCGCCTCGATTCGGCGTCCGCCAGCACGCGCAGCTCCTCTATTTCGGCCCGTAATCCTGCAAGCGGACGCACCCGATCTCTCAACTCGTTCAGTTGCTGAGCGGCCTCAGCCAGCCCCTCGAGCTCTGCTTCCGCTTCTTGGCGCTCCTTGATCACGCGCTCGAGCCGCGTCTCGGCAACCCGCAATTCCTCCCGCAGCTGTCTGTCCTGTTCGCGTGCCGTCCGCAGATCGTTCCACGCGGGCTCTAGCTCCGCGAGCTCCGCCGCCGCTGCCGTCTGCCGCCGCTCGGCATCCCGCAACGCGGATGTCGCCGCCTTGAGTCGGGACTCTGCCCCCTCCACGGCATTCCTTATTGCGTCCGGATCGCCTAGAGCGCGAGTCAACTCGTCCACCTGCCCCTTGAGAACCTTGCGCTGTTCACGCACCAGGTTCTGCGCGACCCTCAGCCGCTCATAGCCCAGCACCTGGGATAGAAATCGCGCTCTCTCGGCCGCACCCATCGCCGCCAGGAACTGCAGCTCCTTTTGCCCGGTGAAGTACGTATTGAAGAACTCCTGACGAGTCATGCCGAGGACGCGTGTCAGCTGCCGCGAAACCTCGCTGACGCCTGCAGCGATCGGGTCTTCCCGATCCCCCTGGTACAGTTCCGCTCCGCGCGGCGTGCGAACCACCCGATAGCGGCTGCCCTCGAGTTCGAACTCGAGCTC
Organism: Gemmatimonadota bacterium; assembly: GCA_039588015.1. Classification (GTDB taxonomy): domain Bacteria; phylum Gemmatimonadota; class Gemmatimonadetes; order Palauibacterales; family KS3-K002; genus JASFMO01. Next base: position 19,919 of record JBDHAS010000016.1, read on the forward strand.
CGCACGAACCGTCGAGCGTCCGGGCGCGCGGTTGAAGCGAAGCGTTTCGTTTGTGCCGCGAACAGCCGCGGAACCGTACACGGCCCAGGCGATCGCTTCGAGAATCGTCGTCTTGCCAGCGCCGTTCGGACCGATGATTCCCATAAGTCCGGGACGAAACGCCAACTCCGTGTCCGCGTGTTGACGAAAGTTCTTCAGCGCAAGGCGAATCAGTCGCATCTCACTCCCTGCCGTCGATCGCCTGCGCTTCTTCCGCCCGCTGTAGATAGCGCAGTCCTAGTTCGATCAATGCACCTCGATCGATCTTGTCCAACTCCGGCCGCCAGCGATGCTTGATGTACTCCTCCAGCTCCTTGGGAAGCGTAAGGCGCCGACCGGGCGCGCCGGAGTAGTCGCGGCGCACGATCAGTGGTGGCTGCGCAACGAGATGGAAATGGAGCGCGCGAGCGCGGTAGTCGCGGATTTTGCGATGATCGAGTTCTCGATACACCTCGCGCGGGATGTCAAAGATGCGAAGACGCACGATCTTCTCTTCGATGTCTCCGGGCACCGCCGACACCGTGTCTTCGATCTCGGCGTCCAGCTCGGCGGGCGTGAGATCACCTGTGATTATGGGCGGCAGGTCGATGACCTCTCGAGGCGAGTCCAGCTCGTGAAATTCGGCTTGCCCTGTCGAGAGGTCGAACTCGATGAACCCCTTCCCCCACCCTACCTCGGGCCACGTGTCCTCGAGACGCCCTCCGCTGACCTCACGCGCGTTGTCGGCCTCCGCCCAGATGTTCAGGCTGGTGCGCTCGATCGCCCCCGCGAAGAACATGTTGGGTGCCAGTCTCGAGCGCAGATGATAGTGCCCAAGCGCCACATAGTCCCAGCGGTCCGCATCTATGGCTTCCCTCGCGAGAGTGGCCGCTCCGAAATCCATCAGCAACTTCAGCCGCTGATCATCGACGGCGGCGTGTGCCAGTACGAGGTTGTGGCCGAAGGCGGAGTCGGGCTCGATCGCCACCTCCGAGCCAGAGACAAGCTCGCTGTGCGGTAGGCAGAGGATCGCAGTATCCAACTCGGGGAGGGCCAGCCGTCGCGCCTGATTGTGGACAACGTGGACGCCATCGATCTCGCCGAAGAGCCTGAGGATGCTTCCGGTCTCCGCGGCTTTGGGCGAGTCGTGGTTTCCGGCTATGATCACGACTTGAGTGCCAACAGACTTACCTCGGAAATGCGAGATCTGCCGAAACGCATCCGCGATCGCGGCGTTCGATGGGCGCACGGTATGAAAGACATCACCGGCCACGAGAAGCAGGTCGGGCGCGAGATCCGCCACGCGACTCAACATCTCGCGAAATGCCCTGGCGACATCTGCCTCTCGGATATTGATCCCGTGCTGGTTGGCACGGTGATACGCACGGTATCCCAAGTGGAGGTCGGCAGTGTGAACTAGTTTCATCTCGCGTTCAGCAATTCCTGGCTACCGTCCGCGTGCCCGATCAGTTGGATCTCCACCCCGCCTTCAGCATGCAGCGCGAACATATCAAGCTGGTAATGGCCGCCGACGAATCGACCTCTCGTGATGTCGAATTGCGATGACCCCGTTAGCGTCGCCTCCATGCGAAGCGGTACGCCAAGCGCGGTCTCCTCGACCCCCTCGAGTTGCGAATACTTGCCGGCCAGCGCGATAACCGCCACGGGTCCACGCGGACCTTCACGCACTTCCTCGAGGGTGTGCGTGAGCTCTAGAGTCAAGTTGCCAGCCATGCCTGAGCTTAACCCGAGCGGAATCTTCGCCGCACCCGTCCAACGGTCACCAACGGAGACGGGGCCCTCGGGGAGATACGTAGGCATACCACCGTCCGTCTCCTCGAAACTGCGGGCCAGCCCGGCGAGCCGAGGATGCGAATACTCGACTTCGACCGTCCGGCCCGTGGGCGTCGTACGGACAAGCGCGCTCTGGGAGAGAAGCTCTCGTGTGAGCGAAATGTAGTCCGCAGGCGGTGGAATTTCCTGCCCGGCAAGCTCCCCGGTGAACTGATAGTCGCGCCAGCGTACCTCGAACGTCCGCAAGCCATCCGGAGCAACCCCGACCAACTCCTGCTCGTACTCCACCGCCGTCCTTAGCGTCATGCCCTCCGACAGCATCGCTATGAGCCGCTCAGCCCGTTCGTCCGGCTGTCCCTGACCCTGGATCTCGGCCCGCATCCGAATGTCGAAGGTCAAGCGATAGCGGTTGCTCGCTCCAACTTGGTCGGATATCTGCAGGTCATACGTCGGGGCCTGGGCAATCGCAGCCGGGCCAGGAGAGGCGCCCACAAGCAACGCCCCCACGGCGAGAAACCGTCTCCAACGGGTCAGTAGTGTCGCGACTGTAGCCATGCAAAGCGCCAACCCGTACGCTAGAAGCGAAGCGCACCCAGCAACACGAGATAGAGCAGCGCAACGCCGACTAGGCTGCCATAGACCGCCTGTCGCTTGACGCGGTCGGCGAACTCGGCAGATTCGTTTCCAGTCTCTGCCGTCTTCTGGGCGAGGGCAGCCACAGCGCTCGCGTTGGGCACAACCAAGGCCAACGTCGCCACCAGAGCGACTAATCCGATCACCTGCATCTGGAACAGCCAGTGCTCGGGAAAGGGCCGGAACCAGGGCCGGTTCGTTACGAGCATGAGGATACCGCCCGAGAGCACCGTAACGACGGCTACTACGGAAACCAGTCGTTTGTACATGTTCAGCGCCGTCGAGTAGGCAAACGCTATTGTGTTCCGGTCAGCGGTTCTTCGTGCCCGCGACGTCCAGATACTCGACGTGAACATTGCGCCCAGCCACATAGCCATACCCAACAGATGCAAGAAGATCAGAAGCCGAATCGTCATCGTTCAACTACCTTCGAGTGATCTGCCCTTGCCACTTTACCATGGAGCGACTGGGCGGCAAGCCGCTGGTGTCCTTCCATTCCACCTCGAGGTTCGCCAAAGCCATGACCCTGTTGTAGTGGCCCTGTGTCACGGCGAAGTAACTCTCGCCGAAGTAACGTCCCGTGATCGTGGCGTTCTCGGCGCTCGATTGCACCGGCTCACCGTCGAACTCTATACGAGCGATCGGACCACCGACTGCCTCTCTGAACTCCCTCAACCTGTAGGTGACTTGAACGGTCGCGACGAGGCGTGAACCGTCGGGCGCGTCGAAGGCTACGGCCACCCTGTCCTGCCAGTGACTTCCCTGCGAGACGGAGTCGAACGGTAGTGATGTCGCCAACCCCAGCAGCGCAGAGGCGAGCGCCTGACCTACCGGACGCACCGCATCCGAACCGACTTCCACACCCCGCGTCCGGCCCTGAGGCGTAAAGCGCACGATTGCCCGTCGACCCGCTTTCTGAAAGATGCTATCCCATTGCAGCGGGGTCAGGCCGCGGACCTCGTCCCCCTCTATCCTGTAGCCCAGCCAATAAGCGATGTACCGTCTCTCCCCCTCGGGCTCGGTCGGCGTCGAAACCAGAGTCGCCGCAACTTCGGTTGTCTTCTCCTTGGGAACCGTGGCAGACTCCAGCAGTTCAGCACGCGGATCGTCCGCCGGAATATCAAACACGAGCTGCTGACGCTCCCGGACGCTGAAACGGTAGTGTCCTACAACGGCAGAGTCTCTGGCCATGCGTAGCAGCGCGCTCGTCGCCTGCGAGAGAGAATCCTGGTCCTGGGCCAGCGCCTGTGCACAATTCCAGCCTGCGAGCACGACCCCGAAGCCGACGAGCAGAAGTCTTCGCAAGTTCATAGTTCAATCGCTTGAATAGGGGTCATCCGGCACACGCACCGGGCGCTGCGTCGCCTCGACGGTTTCCGCCTCAACTCTCTTCTTCAGGCGCGATCGGAACATTGCGAGCGCGTCGTTGGGACGGCTGCGCTGCGTGTGGTGGAATGCATCGAGCACCTCCGACCGTTCGCGCCCGGCGATCACGTCCTTGACCTCGTTCACCGAAATGCGGCCGTCGATTCGCCGCAGGCCAAGCGCGATCGCGTCATCGAACGGCAATTCTTGCCGCGGCGGAAACCGCCCTATGCCGTCCCGGCCCCGCATCACGCTCGGCTTCGGGAACCGAATGAAAATCGGCTGTGTGAAGTGCGGGTGCCTGACCATCAAGTCACCCTTGGGGAGGCTAGCCAGTTTGGTCTTGGTGGCCGGCGAAAGCACGGTATAAGCCGGCGTCGCCAACTCGTCCATGTCCATCCGACCATACACGGCCGACCCGCAGTTACCGACGACCCGACGATGCACTTGTGAGCGGAACTGCTGAGCTCCGAACAGCACGAGGCCCAAGTATCGGCCACGCTCGCTGATGTCCAGGAGCATCTTGCGAACGTAGGTATCGGGCCCATCCGAAGACGCGTACTTGTTCAACTCGTCCGCGAACACGACCACGTGGTTGACGCCCAACGTGCCGGCCTCAAGGCCTTCCCGAAGCTTGGATACGACGCGGGCGAAGACGAGATCTTGCGCTTCCGGTTCGACGTTCGCGACATCGACCACATAGATCGAACGATCCTCCAAATTCCCCCAAGGGAGATCGCTGACAGCGTCATCGTTGACCACCAGTCCATGAGCGCGGCTCACGATGCCGTTCAATCGGTTCCTGACTTTTCGTATGGTCGCCGTATGGTGAGTCATCCAGCGGTCCGACCCGCTCTGCTCGCAGCAAACCAGGACATCGTCGAACCAATCCTCCAGGTCGTGGAACGTCCGCACCAAGTGATCGCGCATGACCGAGTGGCCAGAGCGAGGACCGAATTCCTGATCGAGAACCCTGTCCCGGATGAAGTCGATCAATGCGTCCGCTTTCGCATCGAGATCGTCCCGAGTTAGCAGCACCTCGGAGAACTGCATGACTTCCTTCAAGCCCCAGCGCAGCGGCTCGACGTTATGCACCAGGTCCGGATGGGTCCTGAGGGTGTTGAGATTCCAACCATCGGCGCGATACGGCGCATAGTACCTTACGTCCTCAAAAGGTTCGGCCGGGATTCCTAGCCTGCCGTACATACGCAGATCGCCCTCGTCGAGGTCGCCTGCTTGGTCGAGGAAGAGTAGATCCGGCCCCTTCACGTTGAAGCAGACGGCCGCGATCGAACCTTTGGAATCCGGCATGTACTGGAAGATCGAGGCCAACAGAAACTCAACGAGGCTGGTCTTGGTGGCGAGGCCGCTCACTCCGGTGATGTTGAGATGAGCCGCTTCCGGCCCGAGCAGAAAATCGGCGTCGAGGTAGACGCGGGCTTCGAGGCCTCCACTCGTGTACAGGCCTAGCGGAATGCCGGTGTCCCGCTCACCGCCTACGTACGCGTCCATCCGCAGGCCAACGACAACGTCATGATCATCAGCCAAGAAGACGGCTCCCATCGGGACGGGCTGGACCGGCTCCTCTGGTTCACGACGCAAGACGGCGGCGGAATACAACCGAATCTCGGGTCGTGTCGAAGGGGAGCGCGACTCCGACTCCGGGTCCGCGTCCGCTCCTATATAGTCGTGGAGGGGCGAAACCAGGTCCGTGTAGCTGAAGCCCTCGACGACCACACCGTAGACCGTCTGGTCTTCCGCGACCACCTTGACGATCGAGCCTATACCGATGGGCGCCTCGCGCCCGGTCCAGAAGTGGAACTCGTGCGTCGTGTTCGGCTTGCGCTCTGTGGCTACGACGCGCCCGACCAAAGGGATATGCTCGTCGATCATCTTCGAAGTACGGGTTTCATCGGATGGCCGCCCCTCCGTGACTCACTACACGGCTCCCGATCCAAAGTTCGGCAGTCAGTCCCCCACGGGAATCTCCACGCGTCGAGCCCGGTCCTGCAGGCTCAGGACCGTGAGCGTTCGATGGCGCAGAGCTATCACGGCATCGCACAACGCCGAAGCACCCGATAGTGTCGTCGTGTAGGGAACTCGCCGCTGAATGGCCGCGCGTCGAATTGCGTAGTCGTCAAACTGGGCATGTTTGCCCAGCGGCGTATTGATCAACAGGGCGATATCACCGGAGATCAAATGGTCGACGATGTGCGGTCGACCCTCGTGCACCTTGAGGACGGCCTTCGCAGGCACTCCCCGCGCCCTCATGTAACGCGCCGTTCCCGCGGTCGCCCAGATCTCGAAACCGAGCTCGTGGAACCGCCGCACGATAGGCGTCACGGTGGGTTTGTCATCGTCATGTACGGTGACCACGATCCGGCCCGACAGCGGCAGTGGATTACCGGCGGAGATCTGGGCCTTGGCCATGGCGAGCCCGAACGAGTCCGCGATCCCCATCACTTCGCCCGTCGACCGCATCTCGGGGCCGAGAAGCGCATCAACCCCCGGCAGCTTCTCGAACGGAAAGACCGACTCCTTGACCGCAACACCCTGCACCTCGCCGTCCACCTGGATGTCGAACTCCCTGAGCTTTCGGCCGACCATGCACCGCGCCGCGAGCCGTGCCAACGGCAGCCCCCTCGCCTTGCTCAAGTAGGGCACGGTCCGGCTTGCCCGGGGGTTTACTTCGAGCACGTAGACGACACCGTCTCTCACTGCAAACTGGACGTTGATCAGGCCGACGACGCCGAGCGCGCGCGCCAACGCCCGCGTGTACTCCTCCATCTGCGCCACGTGCTCGTCACGCAGCAGGTAAGGTGGCACGACGCACGCCGAGTCCCCGGAGTGGATACCGGCATCTTCGATGTGCTGCATGACGCCGCCGATCAGTACCTGTTCTCCGTCGCAGACGGCATCCACGTCCGCCTCGAACGCGTCCTCGAGGAAGCGATCGATCAGAACCGGGTGCTCGGGCGATGCCTGAATGGCACGCTCGAAATACCCTCTCAGCGACTCCTCATCGTAGACGATCTCCATGGCTCGACCACCCAGCACGTAGCTCGGGCGGACCAGCACCGGATACCCGATCCGCGTCGCGACCTGGATCGCCTCGGCCTCGCTCTTCGCCAAGCCGTTAGCCGGCTGCTCGATCCCGAGCTCGCGGGCGAGCGCCTCGAACCGCTCACGGTCCTCGGCGCGATCAATGGCGTCAACCGAGGTACCGAGAATCGGCACGCCCAGGGCATCGAGTGCAGACGCAAGCTTCAGCGGTGTCTGGCCGCCCATCTGCACGACCACGCCATCCGGCTTCTCCAGGTGTACTATCTCGAGCACGTCCTCCTGCGTCAGCGGTTCAAAGTACAGCTTGTCACTGACATCGAAGTCGGTGGAGACCGTTTCGGGATTCGAGTTCACCATTATCGTCTCGCGCCCTTCGTCTTCCAGCGCGAAGGCAGCGGAAACACAGCAGTAGTCGAACTCGACTCCCTGGCCGATCCGGTTCGGGCCGCTTCCCAGCACCACCACTTTGGGCCGCTCGCTCCGGACCGACTCGTTCTCCTCTTCGTAAGTGCTGTACAGGTATGGAGTGGCTGCCGGAAACTCACCCGCACACGTATCCACCATCTTGTACGACGGGTGTATGCCCCAGGACCAGCGACGTTCTCTAACCTCGTCTTCGGTCTCATCGCGTAGTCGTGCCAGCAAGGCGTCGCCGAACCCCAGCCGTTTCATCTCGTACGTCGCCGAGCGTGTCGGCTTATCGAGCGACGAATACCAGGCTTCGGCGCCCACGATCTGACGGAGCTGATCTATGAACCAGGGGTCGATGTGGCTGGCTTCGCTGACTTCCTCCACGCTCAGCCCGTCTTGCAGCGCTCGCTTGATTTGGAAGGCTCGCTGCGAGGTCGGGCGGCGCAACGCGGCTAGCAAGGTTTCGCGGCTTTCGGCGGACAAACCATCGTCGGCCAACGTCTGGCTGCATTCCCAGCCCGCGCGACCGTTCTCCAAGGACCGGAAGCCCTTCATCCAAGCCTCTTTGAAGGTTCGGCCGATGGCCATCACCTCGCCGACTGCCTTCATCTGCACGCCCAAGACCGGATCCGCCTTAGGGAATTTCTCGAAAGCAAACCGGGGGACCTTCACGACCACATAGTCGAGAACGGGCTCGAAGGAAGCGGGGGTTTCCTGAGTTATCTCGTTGGGCAGCTCGTCGAGCCTGTAGCCGACCGCAACCTTCGTCCCGATACGCGCGATCGGGAAGCCTGTAGCCTTCGAAGCCAGGGCCGAAGATCGAGAGACCCGTGGGTTCATCTCGATCACGAGCATCTCGCCCGTTTCGGGACTCACCGCGAACTGGATGTTACAGCCGCCCGCAGCGACTCCTATCTCGCGGATGCAGGCGATGGCCGCATCACGCATCACCTGATACTCGGCGTCCGAGAGCGTCATCGCCGGCGCGACCGTGATCGAGTCGCCGGTATGCACGCCCATGGCATCGAAGTTCTCGATGGAGCAGACGATCACAACGTTGTCAGCGTGATCGCGCATCACCTCGAGCTCGTATTCCTTCCAGCCGATCACGCTCTTATCGATGAGAATTTCACCGATGGGCGACGCTTCGAGTCCGGTCCGTGCGACCTGCTCGAATTCCTCACGGTTGTATGCGATGCCGCCCCCAGTGCCGCCGAGCGTGAACGACGGGCGCACGATCGCCGGGAACCCCGTGGTCTCGGTGACCGCGATCGCCTCCTGCAGCGAGTGCGCGAATCCCCCGTGCGGACCCTCCAGGCCGATGCGACGCATGGCTACCGCGAATTGCTCCCGATCCTCGGCGAGGCGTATGGCCCTAGCGTCGGCACCGATCAGCTCCACGCCGTACTTCTCCAGCAGGCCGGAGTCGTGGAGGTCAAGTGACACATTCAAACCGACCTGCCCGCCCATCGTAGGCAAGAGCGCATCCGGACGCTCGCGCTCGATTACGCGTTCGACCCACTCGGGCGTAAGCGGCTCGATGTACGTGGCATCAGCGAGGTCGGGGTCGGTCATGATCGTGGCCGGGTTCGAGTTCACGAGTATGACTCTGTACCCTTCCTCTTTCAGTGCGCGAACAGCCTGCGTGCCCGAATAATCGAACTCGCAGGCCTGCCCGATCACGATCGGTCCGCTACCCAGCAGCAGAACGCTCTGAATGTCTTCCCGCTTCGGCATGAGTTGAAGCCTGGCCCTCGCTGTCCATGGTTATGACTGGACCCCAATTCTACCCGAGCGCACCGGGTGGCGCCAGCGTGTGAGGGGCCGACACGAACTGATCGATCCAGCCCTTCGCCCGGCGATGACGCAAGCAGGGACCGTTGCGCCCGTCGGGCCGACCTGCCACATTCGCTGCCACTCGGAAGTGACCGATTGTCAATCCATTAGCAGACCAAGACGGGAATAGAGGTTGACCAGAATGAGTCGAAGAACAACCCGGACCGCCCTGACCCTCGCGTCGGTGAGCCTTTTGGCCATAGGCTGCAGCGGATCGGTCCGCAGTACACCAGAACCCGCACCTTCTACAGAGGAGGCGGCCGAGGAGCCAGCCGCCGTATCGGCCGAGCTGCCGGCACCGCCGGCGCCTGCCGCGGTCTCCGTACCGGGACTCGACACGGTGCAAGCCGGCCGCTTCGACAACGGCAAGATGTGGACGTTCGAGTACCCGCCCCTCGGGTATTTCAGCGAGACGTACGAATTCGCTCCCGACTCGGCGTGGTTCGCGCGGGCGCGACTCGGTGCACTTCGCATACCTGACTGCTCCGCTTCCTTCGTGTCGCGTCACGGCCTGGTAATGACGAACCACCACTGTGCGCGCGAGAGCATCACGCAGGTCAGTCAAGCGGGCGAGAATCTGCTGGACGACGGTTTCTATGCTCGATCTCTCGACGGCGAGCGGCCGGTCGAGGAATTCTACGCCGACCAGTTGATCGACATCGTTGACGTGTCCGCCGAGATGGACTCAGCGTTAGGGGGAATCACAGACGAGGCACAGTTGGCACAAGCGCGCGAGGAAGCCACCGCCGAGATCAGCGACCGGGTCGCGGAACGGTACGGCGGCGAGGAGGCGGGCGTCCTGGTCGAGACGATAGCCCTTTGGGACGGCGCACGGCATTCTGCGTACGTGTTCCGGCGGTACGAGGACCTTCGCCTAGTGATGGCGCCCCACGGCAAAGTGGCTTTCTTCGGCGGGGATCCCGACAACTTCACCTATCCGCGCTACGACCTCGACATGTCGTTCTACCGCGTCTACGACGAAGACGGGGAACCATTGCAAACGGACTACTTCTTCCCGTTTAGTCAGACAGGTGTCGCCGACGGCGACGCGGTATTCGTGATCGGGAATCCTGGCGGCACGAGCCGACTGCAAACCGTAGCCCAGCTGGAGTATCGACGGGATGTCGAGGAGAAGACGGTCATCGACTTCACGGACAGCCGAGCCGCCGCTCTGCAAGCGTATTACGACGAATACCCCGACATCGGCGAGGAACTCGACCTCCGCAACACAATCTTCAGCCTCCAGAATGCCCGCAAACTCTACGAGGGAAGGTGGGAAGGGCTGCACGACCCCGTCACGATGGCGAAGCGCCGAGACTCGGAGCGCCATTTCCGCGAAGCGATCGAGGCCGATTCCGCGCTCAACGCCAAGTACGGGGGGGTGCTAGGTCGAATGGCCTCGATCCAAGAACAGAAGGCGGAATGGCAGGCGGAGCTCGGCGCCTTCGTCGCGCTGGGAAGCCCGGACTTCGAATCCACGCTCCTGCTGCGGGCCCTGCACGGATTCATCTACCTACTGCAAAGCCAGCGCGGTGCACCTGAGGAACTGCTCTCCAATGTAAAGAGCGAAATGCTATCGCTCGATGATCAACCGCTGGAACTCCAACATGCCCTGTTGGCGGCGCGCTTTGAGGACTTCCAGCGGTCCCTCGGCGCGACCAGCCCGACGGTGGTGAGCGTCCTGCAAGGCCGAACTCCTGCGGAGGCAGCCGACAGCCTGTTGGCCCAGTCGATCCTGAACGATTCCGCCAGCGCCGCGGGCGCCCTCGAGGCGGGAACACTGACCATGGAAGACCCGGCCGTTCAAATGGTGGGCACGTTCATACAGCGGTTCTTCGGCTTCCAAGGCACCGTAGTGGGGCTCGATGAACAGGAGCAGGCGGTCGCCAGCGAGCTGGGGCGGGCCCGGTTCGAGGTGTACGGCACCACCATCCCGCCCGACGCGACGTTCTCGCTGCGAATCGCAGACGGAGTAGTGCGGGGCTACGAGTACAACGGCACGATCGCGCCGTACTACACGACCTTCTACGGCATGTACGATCGCTACCATTCATTCGGGCCCGGCAGCGATTGGGACCTACCGGAGCACTGGCTGAATTTGCCGGAGACGTTCGACCTCTCCACTCCGCTGAACATCGTCCTCACGGCGGACATCATCGGGGGGAACTCCGGCTCGCCGGTCATCAACTCCGAGCTCGAAGCTGTGGGCCTCATCTTCGACGGCAACATCGAGAGCCTTCCCGGCGACTACATCTACGACCCGAAGACGAACCGCGCCGTGGCGGTGGACGTTCGTGGAATGCTCGAAGCTCTGGACGATGTCTACGATGCCGACCGCCTCGTCTTGGAACTCACCGCAGGCACGCTGGTGAACACCGAGGAGGAAGCGGACAGGACTAGGGCCCGACGCTAGCCAACGGGCGCCAGGAAGAGAGGGGGGCCTAAGCCCCCCTTCTTGTATTCAGAGCTGGCCAATCTCGTTCAACAAGGCCTCCACAGCCGCGCGCAGCTGTTCGTCCTCTCCCTCGGCACGTGAGTCCGGACGCGTTTCCACCGTGATGTCCGGTACCGCGGGGCCGTTTTCCATGTTCTCGCCCGTCGCTTTGACGTACCAGCCGCGGAACGGCAGGCGCACGAACGAGCCGTCGATCAACCCCCTACCGCCGGTCGAGATGACCGCTCCGAAGGTCGGCTCACCAACCAGCGTTCCGAGCCCCAAGGTCTTGAACGCGTGCGAGAAGATCTCCGCATTCGAGAAAGAGCTCGCATTGCAGAGCGCCACGGCCGGTTTCGTCCACGCCGCCAGCGGCAACCGTTCCCCGAATGGGTAATGCGCGCGGAACTCGTCGTTGTGCCTCTGCAGGTCGTCGGTGGCGCCGCGCGGAACCGTGTAGGCGTGCTGCCGAACCGTAAGCACCGCCATCAGGTAGTCGGTGGTCCAGCCACCTCCGTTGTAGCGGACGTCGATGACGATTCCTTCCTTACCCTCGCCGCTGGCCACGAGCTCGCGCTCGAACCGTTCGAAGCTCGGCCAGTTCATGCCCTGGATATGGATGTATCCGAGGCGCCCATCGGAATATCTCTCGGTTAGCGCGCGCCGATCCTTAACCCACTCGTTGTACAGGTGGCGGTTCAGGCTGCCAGCCGGACGAATGACCACTTCGCGTTCTTCACCGTTTGGAGCACGCACACCGAGTATGATCTTCTGGTTCACTCCATCCGCCAGCAGCGAATAGAAGTTCGTCTCGCGGGTTACCGGCGCACCATCGACTGATTGGACCACATCGCCCACATCCAACTTGCTTGCCTCGCGATCCGCCGGCGAGTTCGGAATCACCCGCACGACGCGCACGCCGGTCGCAACAGGATCCAGCTCGACGCCCAACAGTCCCGTCCGCTCTGTCTGCGTTTCCGCTCGGTCGGCCCCACGCAAACCGAGGTGGCTGGCGTTCAATTCGCCGAGCATCATGTTGAAGACATCCCGGAAATCTCGATTGGTCGAAGCTCGCATCGCCCACGCGCCATACCTCTCTCCAAGAGCTTCCCAGTCCTGGCCATGGAAATTCGGGTCGTAGAACCCTTCGCTCAGCACACGCCAGGCCTCGCTGAATACCTGTTCCCGCTCCTGTGGGTAGTTGATATCCATGCGCGCCGAGAAGGGCAGCGATTCGAGTCTGCCGCCGTCTGGCTTGATTCGGGCCAGGCGACCACCGGACCGACCCATTTAGAGATACTTCCCGTCGGGGCCCATGCTCACACCGAAGGGAGATTGATCACCCGACGTCAGCGCCTTCATGTCGCTGCCGTCCCACTTCACGCTGTGAAGGTCTTGGTCGGCGTCGAAGCTCTGGCGGCCACCGCGGTTGCTGACGAAGAAGAAGGTCTCCCCATCGTGCGAGATCGCCAGGTCGGACTCGTTGCCCGGCAGCGACGTCACCTGCACCAAGCGCTCATGAATGCGCTCGAAGTCGATTTCTACCGGCTTCGGCTCGGCGCCTTTCTTCTCATCTCCTTGCCCCTCCTTCCCTTTCTCTTCCTTCTCGCCGTCCAGTTCCTCCCAGTCCTGGCGAGTTCGCTGCCAATCTTCCACGCGCAGCCAGACGAACCAGACGTCCTCGTCACCGTTGTTGCGCGACGATCTGAAACCGAGCTTGGTGCCGTCACGGCTCCAAACAGGCGAGAAGTCGCCCTTGGGATGCTTGGTGAAGTTGACCGGATCAGTGGACGCGTCGGCCGCGTGGATGTAGATCTCGGTATTGAAGTCGAGGTCGGAGAGTGAATAGGCCAGCCAGCGGCTGTCTGGACTCCACGCGAGGCCGCCCGGCGAGGCCCAACCTTCTTGCAGCACACGCTGGTTCCCAAGTCGTCCATCTTCGTACTCGGCTACAACGAGGGTGCCGCGGCCACGAGTGTAGGCGATCTGCTTCCCATCCGGCGCAACACTTGGCGACGTTTCTTTCGCTCGGGTCTCTGTCAATCGCACAGCACGGTGCCGCAAGCTCTTGAACAGATCGGGCTCTTCTGGGTCGGCCGACTGGAGACTATACAGATCGTACTGCCCTTCCCGATCGGACGCGAAGATGAGCGTTGTATCGTTCAACCACATGGCATCCCGATCACGATACGGGTGCCTGGTTAGGCGTACCGTGCGGTTCTTTTCGTCGTCGTTTTCGGTGACGAAGATTTCCCCGCGCACAACGAAGGCGATGTACTTGCCATTCGGTGACACCGAATAGCTCGAGCCCTGGTTCGTAAACGTCCGCCGCACAACGGGGTCGAAACGGTCGTCCTCCGGCACCTGGATTTCCAGGAGAGCTGCTTCCCCTACCTCATGCATCACGTAGAGGTTAGTCTGCCTCTCGAGGACGATTACACCACCGTCCGCGTCCACGCCGAATGTTCGCACGCCGTCTCCTTCGAAGCGCGTGAGCTGTTCGGGCGCACTAGCCGCGGCGCCATCATCGCCGATCGACAGCCGGAACAGGTTGTATGTGCCGTCGCGCTCGCTGACGAACAGCAGCGTGCGAGAGCCCACCCATTCTGGACGGAAATCGTTTCCAGGGAAATCGGTCAACCGCGAGTATTCCCTTTCCTTTCACGCAGATCATAGAGCCAGATGTCACGGTTCGCCGGGCCGCGGTAGTTCTTCCTGAATTCACCATTGGTGCGGAACACAAACGCGACGAACCGCCCATCCGGTGACATGCGCGGCGTAAAGCCGAACCCGTCCAGGAACCGGTCCGGTGTCCCACCAGAGCTCGACACCCGATAGATCTCTCGCTCGCGCTCGACCTGGACATAGGTACGCCGGGTCTCGAACAGCAGGTGTCCGTCCGGCGTCCAACTGCCGAGCACATCCGGCGCGGAGTGGTGGGTTAGCCGCTCGAGCGAGCCACCATCCGCATCCATCACGAATACGTCGTCGCTGCCGTATCGGGGGTTAGCCGCTCGAGCGAGCCACCATCCGCATCCATCACGAATACGTCGTCGCTGCCGTATCGGTCGCTCACGAAGGCTATCTCGCGACCATCGGGGCTCCAGCGTGGGTAGCTTTCGTACGCCTCGTGGACCGTGAGCCGGGTTGCGCGGCCACCGTCGATCGGCACCGTCCAGATGTCACCTTGGAACGAGAAGGCGACGGTAGCACCATCCGGGCTTACTGATGGAAAGCGAGCGAATGGCCCTTCACTGTCCTGCGCAAGACCATCACCTGCGTTACCGATCGCAAAGACAAGCGTAATCGACAGGGCGATAACGTGTTTGAGCATAGCGAATCGTCCCCAGGTTTGGGTGTTCCGGTAGTGGTCGGGGCGTCTAATCGAGAGTCGGCCTTTCGCGCCTACCCCTTGAGCGCCTGATCGAAGTCGGCGATGATGTCGCCCGGGTCCTCGAGACCGATCGAGACGCGAATCAGGTTCTCGGAGATACCGGCTTCGGCCCGTTGCTCCGGGGTCAGGCGCGCGTGGATCATCGAAGCCGCATGCACCGCCAGCGTCTCTGTCCCGCCCAAGCTTACGGCGCGGCGCGCAAGCTCGAGCCGCGCGGTGAAGTCGCGAGCCGCATCGAAGCCACCGGCTAGCTCGAACACAACCATCCCCCCGTAGCCGTCCATCTGCCGCTGCGCCAACTCGTGCTGCGGATGCGACGCCAACCCGGGATAGTAGACCCGATCAACTTCCGCGTGGGACTCTAGAAACTCCGCGACGGTCGTGGCATTGCTGTTCTGTCGGGCCACGCGGAAAGGCAGCGTCTGCAGCCCACGCGCCAGCAGCCACGCCTCGAACGGGTGAGAGATCATCCCGTAGATGACGAGGGCGTACCAGAGGGCTTCGATGCGCTCGTTGTCCCCGACGACCGCACCCGCAGTGACATCGCTATGCCCGCCGAGATACTTCGTGGCGCTGTGGACGACCAAGTCGATCCCGTGCTCGAGCGGTCGCTGGTTGATCGGCGTCGCGAAAGTGTTGTCTACACAGGTCGTGATTTCCCGGTCCCGAGCCAAGCCAGATATCGCAGTCAGGTCGGTCATGGTGAGCGTCGGGTTCGTGGGTGTCTCGAGGAACATGAGCCGAGTATTCGGTCTCACCGCCGCCTCGAACGCCGACACGTCCGTCTGGTCCACCATAGTGACTTCGATGCCGTAGCGTGGAAGCCAGCTTTCCAGCGCTTTCATCGTGCCAACGTAGTGGGTCTTCTGAGCGATCACGTGATCACCGGTCTTCAGCAACGTGTGGAAGACCAGCATGATGGCCCCCATCCCTGAGCCGGTCACAAGGGCGGACTCGCCCCCCTCGAGGGTGGCGATCGCATCCTGTACGGCTGTGAAGTTCGGGTTGCCGTAGCGTGTATAGAACGTCTCCGGCCGCGTGGCGGTCGCAGCATCCGCTACATCTTCAGGCTGCCTAAACTCAAAGGTCGAGCTTTGCCAAATCGGCGCGGCAACAGGGGCCCCACCCCCAGCTGCAGGGTACATCCCTCTTCCAGTCGCGGAGTGGATCACGCGACTGGCGATACCCCAACCATTAGACCCGTCCTTCTTATGCTCACCCATGATACCTCCTGTGTTCGCCGCACCTGCGCGTATCGGTCTCACCCGTCGACGCCAACCTGCGCGCAGAATGGCGGAAAGCCGCTCCGTATGCGCTCACCGCCCGGAGCCGCGGCGAAATCCCCCTCATGTTTTGACTCAGAGACGATTCTCCCGAATAGCCACAGAGTGACGAACGACCTCGCGTGTCGCCACAGTCAGCGCCGCCAAGCTGATGGCATCCCCGCCGAGCAGGGTCCCGACAACCCCTCGCAACGCATCGAGGCGCGTCGCGTTCCGCGCCCGGAAGACGGCGAATCGCTCGTCCACCGACATCTCGGGCTCGCCCGATGTAAGAACCGCCAGCGTCAGGTTCCGACGCGCCTGACTCAGGTCCTGCAGCAGCCCTTGGGCCGCTCTCTGCTCCCACTCGTCTTCGCCCGGCGCCACGTCCAGTAGCTCCTGGAGCAGCGCGAAATCGATGTGCTCTGCCAGAGCGCAGTAAACGCGCCCAACGTCGTCGACCGAACGGCCCGCTTCCTCCGCGATCCGCGTTATCGCCATCAGATCTCCCAAGAATTGCAACGCCGCGATCTTCCGCGCCTGTTCGGAAGACACTCCACTGCGTTGCAGATCCTCGACGGCCTCTTCGAAGGTGACACGCCGGGATCCATGGATGATCGACGGCAACATCCCGGATAGCTCGGCCACAGGCTGCTTGAAGCGTTCGATGGCTCCGCTGATCCCGACGTCCTCCGGCAAATTCTCCACCGCCCACCTCACGGTGCGCTCGAGGACGCCTTCCAAGAGGAGAAGCCAGTTGTATTCCTGCTCGGCCGGCAGGCGGCCGCGGTTTCGCTCGAGGCCCTCCAGCAGCTCTCTGACGCCCGCGATCTCCAACGCCACGTACCAACCGCGTGCCAGTGTGACCGGGGAGGCCGCGGTGTCACGTGTGACGCGCGGGATGAACGTGGCGCCCATAAGGTCCACGAGCCAGTTGGTCAGGACAGTCGCGATTATTTCGCGCTGCAAACGGTGGCCACGGACATCGTCACCTGTAACGCGCGCCACGACGCGCTCGGGGAAATAGCTGCGGAGAAGCTCCGTCAGCGCCGGATCATCCGGAAGCGCCGATTCGATGATCTCCTTCTTCAGATGCAACTTTGTATAAGCCAGAAGCACAGCGAGCTCGGGTCGCGTGAGGCTCTTGCCCACCTCCTGTCGCGCCTGCAGACGGCCCCAGCCCGGTAGAAATTCCAGACCGCGGTTCAAACCGGCCCGCTGCTCCAAGTAATAGGCGGCATCTCTGAAATCGCTCAGACGATCCCGAGCACGTATCTGTTCCAGGCTCAACGCCCGAGCCTGAGACCGGTTGTTGGCCAGGACCATCTCGGCCACATCGTCCTTCACCCCGACCAGAAGATCGTTGCGTTCGTCCTCGGACATGTCACCGCGATCGATCAGCGTCCGCGCCAGAATCTTGAGATTGACCTCTCTATCCGACATGTCCACGCCGCCGGAGTTATCGATCGCATCGGTGTTCGCCCGCCCGCCCGCCAAGGCGTACTCGATCCTAGCCAGCTGAGTCAGGCCGAGGTTGCCGCCTTCTCCGACCGCTACGACTCGTAGCTCGTTCGCGCTAATGCGTACGGCGTCGTTGCTCGAGTCGCCGACACCTGCGTTGGTCTCATCCGATGCCTTGACGTAAGTACCGATCCCGCCGTTCCAAAGCAGCTCAGCCGGCGCGCGGAGGATCCCTCGAATCAACGCCTGGCCGTTCAACACGGCTTCGTCTATGCCGAGCGCCATACGAGCTTCGGGCGACAGCTCGATCTCCTTCGCGCCCCGTGGGTAGACCCCGCCCCCTTGACTGATTAGCGCCTGGTCGTAGTCAGCCCAACTCGAGCTCGGGAGCCGGAACAGACGCAGGCGTTCTTCGTACGAGATCTCTGGGTCCGGGTTCGGGTCGATGAAGATGTGTCGGTGATCGAATGCAGCGAGCAGCCTGATTGTTCGGCTCAGCAGCATTCCGTTGCCAAACACGTCTCCGCTCATATCCCCGATCCCGACCACCGTGACTGGCTCGGCATTGACATCCTTGCCCATCTCGCGGAAGTGATGCCGAACACACTCCCACGCTCCGCGAGCCGTTATCTTCTCCTTCTTGTGGTCGTACCCGTGCGAGCCGCCCGAAGCGAAGGCATCTTCCATCCAGAAGCCGTACCGACCGGAGATCGCGTTTGCCGTGTCCGAGTACGTCGCCGTGCCTTTGTCGGCAGCAACCACCAGGTACGGATCCTCATCGTCGTAAACGACGACATCGCGAGGGCGAACGACCTTTCCGTCCACGATGTTGTCGGTCACCTCCAGCAAGCCGCTGATGAAGTCTTGGTAGCACTCCCGCACTGCCGGCTCCAGCGCGTTCCGATCTGCCGGAGGTTTCCTAACGTAGAAGGCGCCCTTCGCACCGCTCGGGACGATAACGGTGTTCTTGACCTGCTGTGTTTTCACCAGGCCGAGCACCTCGGTGCGGAAATCGTCGGGCCGCTCGCTCCAACGCAAACCGCCGCGGGCCACCGGGCCGAACCGCAGGTGCAGTGCGGCGGTTCTCGGTCCGTGCACAAACATCTCCCGCGCGGGCCGGGGGTCGGGCATCTGTTGGATCGCAGCGCAATCGAACTTGAACGTCGTCCGAGGCATCGGCAGTTCTCTCTTCAGATTGCCAAAGTGGCTCGTGCGCACCGTGGCCTCGATCAGGTTGTACAGGCGCCTGAGCGTCAGGTCATCGCCGATGCTCTCGACGCGCTGGAGCGACTCCTTGAATCGGGCCTTCGCCGCAGGAGCGGACTGCTCTCGATCGCCCGCGAAGTCCGGGTCGAACCTGACCGAGAACGCATCGAAGAGAATCCGAGCAACCTCGGGATGGTTGTTCAGCGCATCGGGAGCGGCGCGCCGGCTCGTCACCGCTCCGATCTGGAATGCGTACGCGGAATAGGCACGCAGCACCGAGACATCCGGCCAGGTCACGCCGGCGGTAATGACGAGTCGATTGAACTGGTCGCTGTCCGCCTTGCCGGCTGCGATCGCACGCAAGGTATCGGCGAGCCTCGGCCCGACGTCGCCACGATCGAGTCGACCCGAGTCCGGGCCCTGCACGACAAACCTATGGATCGTCGCCTCTCCCACCTCCATCGCATCGGCCTGTATCACCCGAAGGCCGAGTTGCTCCAGCATGGGCATAGCGTCCGCCAGTATCATCGTTCCCCGAGTGACGAACAGACGCAGGTCGCTGGCTGAAAGCTCGCCGTTCTCGTGGTCCTCCAGCGCTACCTGCATCAGGCCTGATGTCTGCAATGCCTCCAGTCGGTATATGTCCTCGACCGCCGTTTCCACATCGACCGTGGCTACGTAGGCCGCCGTGAAGGCATCGAAGTACGTATCCACGAGCCTGTGCACCATCTCGGCGCCATAGCGCTCGCCCAGCGCATCGCGCAGGCGCTGCTTCCACGTGCGAACGATGGATTCGACTAGCCCCCCGAGAGCTTCGATGTCCGCTCGTTCCACGCGCTCTGGACTGGCGGAGATGTAGAAATGCAATCGAGCTGTATCGCCGGCACCGATAGAGAGGTGGTCGTTCAGAATACTGCCACCCAGCGTCTTCGAGATCTCGGTGCGCAGACGACCTCGGACCTCATCGGTATAGTTACGCTTCGGCAGAATCACGACCACGTTGACACCGCGAGCCAACGCATCGGGCGTTACGACCAACCGCACGTCGCCCGTATCCTCGGTGGCCATCACCGCGAGGATCTGTTCCCTCAGATCGTCGACGCTAACGAGGAATAGCTCTTCCAGCGGCATGTCGTTGAAGAGCGCGACGATCGCCTTGTAGTCGTGTGATCCCTCGGGAAAGTTCGCACCCTCAAGAACCAGCTTCAGCTTCTGCCGTAGGATCGGAATAGTGCCGGCATTCTCGGCGTACGCCTGCCATGTGAAGAGGCCTAAGAAGCGTCTCTCTCCGGCGACCCGCCCTGCAGCATCGAGCTTCTTGACGCCGATGTAGTCCATGCGGGCACGCCGGTGAACACGCGACTCCGAGTTCGCCTTGGAAACAAGCAGAACCTCTTCCTGCAGCGCCCTGCTCCGGATGTCGGAGGGAAGCTCGTCGACAAGGATCGGCTCCCAAGCCGACGATTCCTG
>JBDHAS010000017.1:0-35863 GCA_039588015.1 Gemmatimonadota bacterium
CTGGCCGGGCTGCTCGGAGAGGAAGTCGGCTTCGTTACCGGCGCCGGTTCGGGCGAGGCGATCGAAGCCACCGAGGCGCTGCAACCGGGCCAGGTGTTGTTACTGGAGAACACCCGCTTCGACCCGGGCGAAACGAAGAACGACCCCGCACTGGCCGAAGCCATGGGGCTGCTGGGCGATGTCTTCGTCAACGATGCTTTCGGGACTGCACATCGCGCTCACGCGTCCACGGCGGGCGTAGCGGGTTACGTGCAGCCGGCGGTGGCGGGTCTCTTGATGGAGCGCGAACTCGACTACCTGGGCGGGTTGCTGGCGCAGCCGCAGCGGCCGTTCGTGGCTGTGTTGGGCGGTGCGAAGGTGAGCGGGAAGATCGATCTGATCGAGAACCTCTTGGGTAAAGTGGAACGGCTGTGCGTCGGCGGGGCGATGGCGTGCACGTTCCTCAGGGCGATGGGGCTGGAGACGGGTGCTTCGCTGGTTGAGGAAGACCTCATCGAGTTTGCCGGAACCCTGATCGAGAGGGCAGGCGATGAGTTGGTGCTGCCAATAGACGCCGTCGTGGCACCGTCGCTGGAAAGCGGGGAGGGCGCGACGGTCGTCGGCGTCGACGGTATACCGGCGGATCAGATGCTGTTGGATGTGGGGCCCGAGAGCGCCGAGGCCTTTACCGAAGTCATCCGGAACGCACGGACCATACTCTGGAACGGGCCGATGGGGGTGTTCGAGCAAGCGGCCTATGCCGAGGGGACGCGTGTCGTAGGCCTCTCCGTTGCGGAGGCGACGGCGGCGGGAGCCACGAGCATCGTCGGAGGCGGCGACTCGGCGGCGGCGGTGGCAGCCTATGGATTGGCTGACCGGATGACGCACGTCTCCACGGGAGGCGGCGCCACCCTGGAGTACCTGGCCGGCAAAGAGCTTCCCGGCGTGGCGTCCCTGACCGATCGGAGGACGTCATGAGCCTGGCGAAGCCCTTCTTCGGCGGCAATTGGAAGATGAACCACGGGCCGACTGCGACGCGCGGTTTCGTGGAGAGGTTCGTGGAGTTGTACCCGGTCCGGGACGATCGGACGGTCGCGTTCTTCCCGCCGGCGATCTCTTGCGCCGAGTTCAGGTCGGCCGCCTCGGCGCGGCCGGATATCCTGTTGGGCATCCAGGACATCTATTGGGAGCGCTCTGGGGCCTACACCGGGTCCATCTCCGCCGGCATGGCGAGGGATGCCGGCGCCGGTTTCGTTCTGGCAGGACATTCGGAGAGGAGGCATGTCTTCGGCGACACAGACGATGCGGTGTCGCGCAAGGTGGCGGCGATCGCGGCCGAAGGACTCGTGGCGGTCCTTTGCGTCGGCGAGAAGATCGAGGAGCGCGACCGCGGAGAAGTCGAGACCGTGGTCAGCCGTCAGGTAGAGGCGGGGCTTTCCGGGCTGAGCGCAGAGCAGCAGGCGAACGTCGTCGTTGCCTACGAACCGGTGTGGGCAATCGGAACCGGTCGGACGGCCAGCACCGAGGACGCGAACGAAGTTCACACGCTAATCCGTGGACTGCTGAGGGGCAGGGTTGGCGACTCGGCGGCCCTGGCAATCCCGATCATCTACGGCGGCAGCGTAAAGACCGGCAACATCGAGCAGCTCGTCGCAGCGCCGGAGATCGATGGTGCGCTGGTGGGTGGCGCCAGCCTCGATCCCGGGGGCTTCGCGGCGATATGCCAGGCTGGAGGCCGTTGACACCGATTTCCAAATCCGCATTATTTGGACGGTTCGCGTTCAAAGCAAAGGCAAAACGCAAGGAAGTCGAGAAGTAGGTTAGTGTACGGATTCGTATTGTTGCTGTTGATCATTGACGCTCTGCTGCTGTGCTTGGTCGTTCTTCTCCAGTCGGGGAAGGGAGGCGGCCTGGCGGCCGAGTTTGGCGGTGCTTCGTCTTCCACGGACAGCTTCTTGGGCGGTCGGCAGGCGGCGACGCTGCTGACGAAGACGAGCTGGGGAGCGGGTGCCGCTTTCATGGGACTCGCGCTGGTACTGGCCATTCTCTCGGCTCGAACGCGGGCGCCGACGTCGGTGCTGGAAGGGCAGATGACGCCCCCGGCAGAGCAGCAGGCCCCGACCTCGGTGCTGCAGCGAGAGCAGCAGGCTCCGCCAGAGGGGCTGGTTCCGCAGACGGAGGAGTCTGGCTCGGAAAGCGGCGAGGAGCAGCAACCGCCTCCGGAGGGCGGCAACTGAGACGTAGGCAACGGCCCGGTCATCCGGGCCGTTTTCTTGTTCAGGCCAACCGTTTGGGGGGGTGCGGCGGGGTGCGGTCGGGCATGAATTCTTGGTCGGGGGGGAGGTCGAAGAAATCGAGGAACTGGCCCTGTTCTTGGCGGGATTCGAGCCAGGCGCCGAATCCAGAATCGACCAGGCCTTTGGAGTCCTTCTGCTTGCGGGCTGCGTCTATGGCTAGCTGGTTGGAGTACTCGTTCTTTGGGTGGCCGGCATGACCACGAACCCAGCGCCACTCGATAGAATGCGGTTGCCAGGCCCGGATGGCGTCGAACCAGAGTTCCAGATTCTCGATGGGACCTCCTTTCCGCTTCCAGCCGCGTGTGGCCCAATTGTGAACCCATTCCTTCATGCCGGTGACCAGATACTTGCTGTCGGAGCTGAAGACGACGGCGGACGGTCTCTTCAAGGCACGCAGTCCCTCGATCGCACTGCGGAGCGCCATGCGCTGGTTGGTCGTGTCTCTTGCGGACACGTAATAGTCGCGGCGGCTCCAGCCGCGCTTGTCGTCGAAGACCTCGATCAAGCCGGCCGCGCCTCCGGGGTTGGCACGGTCGCTGAACTGATTGCCGAGACACGACTCGTCGGCATGAATGTAGACCGTATGGCGGGATTTGTGCGCGTTCATGACATCTGAAACTTACTCTGCAACGGTGTCCAGGCGAAGCGGCCTGCTCGTATTGGAGGACGGGACGGCCTTTCTTGGAAAGCTGGCGGGACGCGACGACATCATCGCGCTCGGCGAGGTCGTCTTCAACACGAGCTTGGCCGGTTACCAAGAGATACTGACCGACCCGTCGTACGCAGGCCAGATCGTGACTCTGACGGCGCCGCAAATCGGGAACTACGGGGTAACTGCGGCCGATGATGAGGCGGCGCGCCCCTGGGTGGCCTGCGCGAACTGAGCGATCGATACAGTAATTGGCGTGCCGAAGGGGCTCTGCTCGACTACCTGGAGCACCACGACATAGCCTGCATAGAAGGAGTAGACACGCGGAAGCTTACGCGTCACATCCGCTCGGAAGGGGCGATGCGAGCGGCTATAGGCCCGGAGGAGTTCGGTGCGGACGAGATTCTCAGACGCGTTGGGCAGCACCCCCCCATGGCCGGACTAGACCTTACTAAAGTGGTGACCGCGCCCGAGCCATACAGTTGGCCGGCGGCTGGCAGCCCTCGCCATCGCGTGGCGGTGTACGATTTCGGGGTCAAGCGGCACAGCCTCAGGTTGCTGGCCGAGCTTGGCTGCGAGCTCACGGTCTTGCCCTCTACGACGCCGCTAGATGAAGCGCTACGCGAAGAACCGGACGGCATCTTCCTTTCCAACGGGCCGGGCGATCCGGCAGCGGTGCCGGGTGTAGGCGAGTTGATTCAAGGCCTGGCGGAGCGGGAACTGCCCGTGTTCGGGATCTGTCTGGGCCATCAGCTAGTCTCCCTGGGCTTTGGGGCCGAGACGTTCAAGCTCCTCTATGGTCATCGGGGCGGGAACCACCCGGTACACAACAGCGCGTCGCAAAGGGTGGAGATCACGTCGCAGAATCACGGCTTCGCTGTGCGTGCCGACGGTGACAGCGTTCGGGGCGCTCCCGACCTGATCCCGACGCACGTGAACCTCAACGACGGAACGCTCGAGGGAGTGCGACATCGGCAGCTGCCGATCCTTGCCGTTCAGTATCACCCGGAATCGGCACCCGGCCCGCACGACAGCCGCTATCTCTTCGATGACTTCATCTCGTTGATGGCGGAGCGCAAGTAGGCCGGACAGCTGGCCCCGCGAACTGCCCCCGCCGATGGGCGAACTTGACTTAGTCGTTCTAATTTCTTAACTTAGGCCCCCACCTCCTCCCCGTTTCGGTGTCCCAAACGGCATACCGGAGAGCCCGACTTTCAGAACGGAATGGAAGCTCGGAAAAGCAGTCACCGCTCGTGGTGGGTAGCCCTGATCGTAGCCTCAGTCGTGCTGGTATTCGGCGCCGGGTTAGTCCTCGTCGTGTATACGGCATCACCGGGCGACGGTGTCGCGGTGCTGGCGCGAGATCGCATAGCACTGCTGCCGCTTCGGGGCGTCATCACCGAAAATCACCGCGTACTCCGCGAAATACGGGAATATCGGCGAGACAACTCGGTGAAAGGGTTCGTACTCTGGGTGAATTCGCCGGGCGGCGAAGTAGCGCCATCCCAGAGCATCTATCGGGAGCTGTCCCGGGTCCGAGAGGACGGCTATCCAGTGGTCGCGGTCATCGGGTCGGTCGGCGCGTCCGGCGCATACTACGCGGCCTTGGGCGCGGATACGATTCTGGCGATGCCCGGGTCGCTGGTGGGTTCCATCGGTGTCCTGATGGAATTCCCGAACTTCGAGGAGCTTTTGGACAAGATCGGGCTCCGTTACGAGGTCATCAAGAGCTCCGAGCACAAGGACCTCGGGTCGCCTTACCGGGAGGCGACGGACGAGGAGCGTGCCCTTTTGCAGGGTGTGGTTGACGACGTCTACGACCAGTTCGTCGACGCGATCGCCGAGGCGCGCGGGCTGTCGCGCGATTCGGTGATCGAAGTTGCCGACGGTCGTTTGCTTTCGGGCCGAGAGGCAATCGAGTTCGGCTTGATCGATCAGGAAGGCGACCTGGTCGATGCTATAGCGATGGCAGGTAACATGGCGGGCCTTGGGCCGGAGCCGCGAACCGTAGTGCGTGAGGTACGTCGTGTAACATGGCTTGACCTGATGACGTCCCTGGCTCAGCAGGTGCTGAGCGGAGAGGCGGCGGCGCAGTTGGGCGAGGCGGTGCTCGACGGCGGCTTCAGGCGCGGGCCAAGGTTGTTGTACGAGTTGCGATGATGCCGGTGGCGGCATCCATCGCGGAGGTGCTATCATTTTCGTCTTCGTTTCAGGAGTGACTTCCATCGATTGCTGGAGGAAGGAATGACCAAAGCCGATCTGGTGGAACAGGTCGCGCAGGCGATCGGACCTGGTGTTACTAAGAAGGACTGTGCAGCAGTCGTCGACGGGTTCTTGAACGCGATTCGCCAGGCGCTGGCCGATGGCCACCACATCGAGATTCGAGGCTTCGGCACCTTCAAGGTGCGGAACAGACGCGCTCGAGTCGCGCGGAACCCGAGGACAGGCGACCCGGTTAGAGTAGAAGCGCGGGCGGTTCCTGTCTTCAAGCCGTCGAAGAACTTTAGAGCGCAGGTCGCCGGCGAGGAGGCCGAGGAGCCACTTGAGAGCTCGCTGTTCTGAAGAACGGGCCGTTTCAAGCCGAGCCGGGCAAGTTCGGTTCGGAGAGCTGACGAGAAGGTTCTTGGAGAGATGACGAGAGAATTGCTGGTTTCCCTGTCACCAGAGGCAGTCATCGATTCGGCGAAAGCCTACTTCACCGACGCCCGGTCGGGATACAGCGGTACGCTGGTGGAGGACGGTGACGGCTTCGCCCGCTTCCAGACGTTCCGCGGCCAACTGGCTGTGGCGGCTATGCCGGAGGGCGAGCAGACGCTGGTACGCTGCTCGACTCTTCGCTACCATCCCTCAATAGGCAAGTTCCTGCTGAGCCTCGAGTCCGAGCCCTCGCTGTCTGGAACCTGATCTGCAGGTCGGTGGCGGGCGTACTCCGGCCACCGGCACAGAATCGTGGGAATGACATGTCCGACGAAGTGGTTCCAGGCGCGGTGATTCAAGTCAAGACACTGTTCTTCGCCGCCTACCGCGACATGGTGGGTGCGGAGGAACTGGATATCCAACTGCCACAGGGCGCAACCCTGCGCGACGCCGTAAGGGCGATTCGTGCCCGGCCGGGGGGCGATGCCCTGCCCGAAGACCCCGCGCTAGCGGTCAACCGGGAATACGCGTCGTCAAACAGAGTGCTGGAGAATGGCGACGAGGTGGCGTTCATTCCGCCGGTGGCAGGAGGCTGAATGTACTGCCGGATCACGTCCACACCGATCGATCCTGTCGAACTCCTCCGGAGAGTGCGAACGAACGAGGACGGGGCTGTGCTCCTGTTCACGGGAGCAGTGCGCAACCACGATGCTGGACGTGCGGTGGTCGGCCTCACCTATGATGCCTACGAGGCGATGGCCGCCAACAAGCTGGAGGAAATCTGCGAGGAAGTGAGCTCGCGGTTCGAGGTCGGAGAGATTGCCATCGTCCACCGGGTCGGCGAGCTGGCGGTCGGTGATGTGAGCGTGGCCATCGCCGTCGCCTCGCCACACCGAGATGCCGCCTACAAAGCGTCGCGCGAGCTGATCGAACGCCTCAAGCGGGAGGTCCCGATCTGGAAGCGGGAACGCTACACGAATGGCGATGAGACGTGGCTGGAAGGCTTCAGCCCGCAGGCTCCCAAGACGGACTGAGGTCGGGAGCGCCCACCGCGATCTTAAGCTTCACTAATATCTTGCCCGGGCACCCTCCACGCTTTACGTTGCAGCGCGAAGTCCATTCAATCACTAGCCCCATCAGTCGCTAAACCCGCCGCCGCTCGGCGGGCGACCTGACGTCCTTTTATTCGCCGGAATACTCGTGCGCGGAAGGGTCGCTTCCGAAATAGAGGCGGGGAGAACGGGAGTGCCGTATGCTGAGCAAGATCACAGTAGTTGGTGCAGGACATGTCGGCGAAACGCAGGCACTGCGACTGGCCGAGGCGCAACTTGCCCGCGAGGTCGTTGTCGTCGACATCCTGGAGGGGATTCCCCAAGGTAAGGCCCTCGATCTGTACGAATCGGGCCCCGTGGTGGGCTTTGACACGCGGATCATCGGCACGAACGGCTACGACGAAGCCGCGGGCAGCGAAATCGTCGTGATCACCGCCGGGATACCACGCAAACCGGGGATGAGCCGCGACGACCTTCTGGCCACGAACGCTGGGATCGTTCGCGCCGTATCGGAGGAGGTCAAGAAAGGGTGTCCCGACGCCATCATCATCATGGTTTCCAACCCATTGGACGTGATGACGTACGTGGCCAAGGAAACCACGGGTTTCCCCGCCAATCGAGTGTTTGGGATGGCCGGCGTTCTGGACACGGCTCGTTTCCGCACATTCATCGCCGAGAAGGTTGGCGTGAGCGTCGAGGACATCCAGGCCTTGGTACTGGGTGGGCACGGCGACACCATGGTGCCGCTGGTCAGCTACACAACCATAGCTGGCATACCGCTGACTCAGTTCTTGGATACCGAGACGATCGACGCTCTGATCGACCGCACTCGCAAGGGCGGAGCCGAAATCGTGGCCTACCTGAAGGAAGGGAGCGCATACTACGCGCCCTCGGCCGCGGCAACTCAGATGGTAGAGGCGATCGCGCTGGACAAGAAGCGCATTCTGCCGTGTGCCGCCTGGATGGAAGGGCAGTACGGCATCAGCGATACGTATCTGGGAGTGCCGTGCAAGCTGGGTCGTGGCGGCGTGGAAGAGATCGTAGAGGTCGATATGACCGACGACGAGCATGCTGCTCTGAAGACGTCGGCCGATCACGTACGCGGCACGATAGCCAAGCTCAAGGAGCTCATGTAGCGAAGGAGGTGGGCGCGGGCCAGCTACGCCCGCGCCGTCTCTGAGCAAGTTTGCCGGCGACTGATCGACAGGCGAAGAGGGTCGCTCGGGCCGACGCAGGCAACGGCTCGAAGCACCCACAAACAAGCCGGGTGATAGGCTGCCTCAGGTCATTGACCTAACAGCCTGTCACCCATTGTTTTATGGTTGTTCGTCTAACACGAAGTCGATAGAGGGTCTCGCAACGCGGGTCGGGACAATAGAGTGGACTATCTCGCCTTTCTCGTCCAATGGTTCAACTGGCCGTACTTGGCTGCCTTCCTCATAGGAGTCGCCTCCGTCGTATTCCCCGCCAGCGTCCGCCCTCTTGGAAAGGCCATCTCCCGATGGTTAGGCGTCGAACGCGTCCCCGGCCATGTGATCGCCAGGGTCTTCGGCTTCGCCCTCGGAATCATAGGGCTGACCGTCAGCGGGGGGCTTCACGACTACTGGCCGGAAGCACAGGAGCGCGGCTTTCTGCCGGGGTTGATGGTCAGCACAGTGCTCGCCGCGCTGGTCGCCCGCTGGGTCGGACGGCTATTCGAGCGGCACTTTCCAGAGATTAGAGCCGTTGGATGGGGGTCTCCCGGCCTCAGCGGACAAGAGGGTCGAGTGGTTAGCCGAGTAGTGAGCCCTGAGTACCGGGCGGGACGAGCTCAAGTGATGGGCGAGAACGAGACCCTCCACATGGTGCTGTGTAAGACGAAGCAGGGCGAGATTCCGTATGGAGCGGCGGTCGTACTAGCGGAGTACGATGCTGGGGATGGCCGGTACTTCGTCCTAGAGGTCGGCGCAGAGGAGGAGACAATCGCGCCGGAGGGCGCGGCCGCAACCGAGAACGAGCATGAGTGAAGCGCGATTCTCGCGTGCAAAGCCGCCGGTCATTGGGTTGGTCGCGATCGTGCTGCTTGCAGGGTGTAAGATTGGGGACTCCGAGACGGCGCTCGAAGCGATCAATGTTGGCGCCTTCGATGCCCGTCTGCAGTTCCTGTCCAGCGACCTGCTGGAGGGACGTGCTCCGGGGACACGTGGGGCTCGGTTGGCGGCCGACTACATCGCCGCTCAATTCGCACAGGCCGGCCTGCAGCCGGTGGGAGACGCATCGAGCTACTTCCAGCCGGTTCCCCTCGTCGCCAGGTTGCCCGATCCACGGCTTTCCTTCCGCGCTCTTGGCGGAGCGTCTATCGCTCCGGCCCATGGAAGCGAGTTCGTGGCCTGGTCGCAGGACACAGCGGTCGTGACGAGCTTGGAGGCCGAGCTGGTTTTCGCAGGCTACGGCATAACTGCCCCCGAGTACGACTGGGACGACTACGAGGACGAAGATGTCAGCGGCAAGGTGCTTCTCGTTCTCGCCGGTGATCCTGGCCGTCACGTCAGCGAGCGCTTCCGCGGAGATACGGCGACGCGCTACGGCCTGGCGTCCTACAAGTTGAAGACCGCGGCGCAGCGGGGCGCGGTAGGGGTCGTTATGGTTCATGATCCCGAGTTCGGCCACGATTGGAGCGCTATACGAAGCGTAAGGAGCGGCGAGCAGCTGGAGCTCGATGACGGCAGCGCGCCCGGAGGTGTAGCGTTTGGAGCGTGGGTGACGAGCTCGGTAGCTGCGCAGGTCGCAGCGATGGCCGGCCTGGACTTCGAGACGCTGCTCGAAACGGCCCGGGACGACAGGTCCAGCCCCATCGAAACCGGGGTGACAGTATCGGCATCGGTGACGAGCCGGACTCGCCGCTTCTCGGGCGCGAACGTGGCTGGACTTCTCCCCGGCAGCCATCCTGAGCTCGCCAGCGAGTTCGTCGTTTTCACCGCGCACTACGACCACCTGGGCATTGGTGAGCCGCTGGACGTCGACTCGATCTACAACGGTGCCTACGACAACGCGTCGGGTACTGCGCTGCTGCTGTGTCTGGCTGAAGCGTTCGGCCGTATGGAACGCCGTCCGGCACGCTCGATCCTGTTCCTCGCGGTGACAGCCAAGGAGGCAGGTCTACTGGGGTCGAAGCATTTCGTCGAAAACCCCTTGGTGCCACTGAGTCGTACCGTGGCGAACATCAACTTCGATGGGGTTAACCTGTGGGGCCCCACGGAGGACATGGTGATCATCAAGGCCGACGACTCCGACGTATGGGACGCGGCTCTATTCGCGGCATCCGATGAGGACCTGCGGCTGGAGAGCGGCTGGCCCCCTGGCTGGGAGGCTGCGTACCGCTCCGACCACTTCAGCTTCTTCGAAGCGGGAGTACCCGCCGCCCTGTTGGCGCATGGACTGGACTACGTCGGCCGCATGCCAGGGTGGGGAAGTCAGATGCTGGATCACTACTCGCAGGCCCTATATCACAAACCGGGAGACGAATACCAACCGGGCCTGGATCTTCGGGGAGCCGTTCAACAGGGTCGAGTCGCCTTCCGGCTCGGGCTGCGCCTGTCGAATCGACGCACGAGGCCCTAGCGCTGATGCCGCTACACCCGCGGGAGAGTCACGCCGGTCTGCTTTTGGTACTTCCCCTTACGGTCTCCGTAGCTGACCTCACAGATTTCGTCCGATTCGAAGAAGAGTACCTGCGATATGCCCTCGCCCGCATAGATCTTCGCCGGCAGCGGTGTCGTGTTCGAGATCTCGAGCGTCACGTGGCCTTCCCACTCCGGTTCGAACGGGGTGACGTTCGTGATGATCCCGCAGCGAGCATAGGTCGACTTGCCGACGCAAATGGTCATGACGTTGCGCGGAATCCGGAAGTACTCCACCGAAGTCGCCAACGCGAAGGAGTTGGGCGGAATAATGCTGACGTCGCCGTCGAACTCCACGAAGGATCGTTCGTCGAATTGCTTGGGATCGACCACGGCGCTGTTGACGTTCGTGAAGATCCGGAACTGCGGGGCGACCCGCATATCGTACCCGTACGAGCTCAGCCCGAACGAGATCACGCCCTCCCGAACCTGCTTCTCTTCGAAGGGCTCGATCATACCGTGCTCGAGCGCCATCTGTCGTATCCAGCGGTCGCTTTTGATGCTCATTCACACTCCAGGTAGCGGTTCCTGGTAAGCCCATAGGGTAAGTCGCGGCAATATATCCGGGGCCCCTCGTCGATCAAGGCAGATACTCGCTTGACACGGTTAGGGGCGGTGTTATTATGCTGCGCGATTTCGTGAACATTCTCACGTGTCGAGGGGATGATCGGCGATGTTGAGGGAATACGTACCTGTCCTGATGATCTTCGCTTTGAGCTTGGGCGCAGCCGTCGTAATGG
The DNA here is from genome assembly GCA_039588015.1 of Gemmatimonadota bacterium. Lineage (GTDB taxonomy): Bacteria > Gemmatimonadota > Gemmatimonadetes > Palauibacterales > KS3-K002 > JASFMO01. Next base: position 11,014 of record JBDHAS010000017.1, read on the forward strand.
TGCTCGGCTCGCATATCTTCAGCAATCGCCGCCCGACACCCATCAAAGCCCAGCCCTACGAATCCGGTATCCCCCCCTTGGGGGACACGCGGGAGCGTTTCGCCGTCAAGTATTATGTGGTGGCGATGCTGTTCCTGCTGTTCGACGTGGAGGTCGTGGTCCTGTTCACCTGGGCGATAGTCTTCAGGCAGCTTGGGTTGGGCGGTTTCGTAGCGATCTCGATATTCCTGTTGCTGCTGATCATCGGACTCGTATACGAATGGAAGAAGGGCGCTCTGGAGTGGGAACAGTGACTCCGGGGCTTGTGTTTTTTTTGCGCCGTGTCAGGGGTCGTGAAGGATAGATGATGTCCAAGGCTGAGGAGAGCACGGTCGGTAAAGAGCATCGTCTGGCAGAGACCGAGATCCCGCGCAACTTCATCGTCACGCGGTTGGATGACCTGGTAAACTGGGCCAGGCGCAACAGCCTGTGGCCGATGCCTTTCGGGACGGCTTGCTGCGCCATCGAGATGATGGCCGCGGCCGCGTCGAAGTACGACATCGCGCGCTACGGTATGGAGCGAATGGGCTACACGCCGCGGCAGGCGGACGTGATGATCGTTGCGGGGCGGGTCTCCTACAAGATGGCTCCAGTGATGCGCCGCATCTGGGATCAGATGCCACAGCCCAAATGGTGTATCAGCATGGGAGCCTGCGCTTCGACGGGTGGAGTGTTCGATACCTATACGATGGCACAGGGTATCGACACGATCGTTCCCGTTGACGTGTACGTACCCGGGTGCCCACCGCGGCCGGAAGGACTTCTGTACGCGCTCCTGATGATTCGGGAGAAGATCAAGGGCGAATCGGTCATCGATCCGCGCGCGCGCGAAGAGAGGCCCGAGGCTGCCGGAAAGCCTCATCTTTCGCCCGAGGACGTAGAGCTTATCGCCGAGCCGTTCGGGAACTCCACGATCCAGAACAAGATCAGCGGCCTAGAGAGCTCGTCTCCTATCCTTCGCCCCGGCGACCGTAAAGAGTAATGAAGCTTGCGGGGTACGGCCCGCTGGCGACCGCTGATCGGCGTGCAGGCGCAGTAGTCCGCCGGCGATCGGCACGAATATGAACTACAGGCCTGTGAGATGTCGTTGAGCACGATCTCGGGTGAGCGAGATATGAACGCGGTAGAGCAGCCGGACATCAAGGATCTCCGCTCCAGATTCGGGGACGCGATTCGTTCCGTGGAAGTCGATGCTGCCGGCGAGGCGGTGGTTAACATCGACCCCGATCGCAACCTCGAGATCTTGGCCCATCTACGCGACTCGTGCGGCTTCGATATGCTGAAGGACGTAACCGGCCTGGACTACGGAGGAGGCCGGCCGATCCAGGTCGTGTACCAGCTGTGGTCGACGAAGGAATCGAAGCCCCTGCGCGTCAAAGCCGAACTGCCGCTCGACCGCCCGAGGATCGACAGCGTCTACCGTATCTGGCGTGGCTGCAACTGGCTGGAGCGAGAGGCCTACGACATGTTCGGCGTCAAGTTCGAGGGGCACCCGGACCTTCGCCGCATGCTGATGCCGGAGAACTACGAAGAGGGCTACCCGCTTCGAAAAGACTTCCCGCTGCGGGGGCGATTCACGCGGGCCGAGCAGACGCGGCGCGCGTTGGCGCGTGATCTTGAAGACATATACAGCATGCAGGAGCTTTCCGTCGCCGAGGCCGGACGGGCGCGGGCCGGGGTGGGGGATGACGAGCCGGGCCTGGGCACGCAGAACATGATCCTCAACATCGGCCCTCAGCACCCGGCCACGCACGGAGTACTGCGGATCGTGGTCGAGCTGGACGGCGAGAAGATCATCAAGTGTACGCCGCACATCGGGTACCTGCACAGCGGCTTCGAGAAGCTCGGCGAGTATCGAACGTGGAATCAGAACATTCCGCTAACCGACCGCATGGAGTACCTGGCGCCCATGATGTACAACATCGGCTGGGCCCTGGCGGTCGAGAAGCTGCTCGGCATCGACGTCACGCCGCGCTGTAAGGTCATTCGCGTCATCTGCTCCGAACTGAACAGGATCCTATCTCACCTGATCTGGGTGGGGACGACGGCGATCGATATCGGCGCCTTCACACCGTTTCTCTACACGTTCCAGGAGCGAGAGCGCATCTACAACCTCCACGAGGCCTATGTCGGCGCGCGGATGACTACCAGCGTGTCGAGGGTCGGCGGGATGCTGGCCGACGTGCCGCGCGGCTGGCTGGACGGGGTCCGCGAGTTCGTGGAGACGTTTCCCAAGACGCTGTACGAGACCGACCGATTGCTCACCCAGAATTCGATCTGGATCGGCCGCACCCAAGGAGTCGGGGTGATGGGGCCGGACGATGCCGTGAACAACGGGCTGTGCGGGCCGAACCTGCGGGCTTCGGGCGTCGCGTACGACGTTCGGAAGGATAAGCCGTATCTCGATTATGAGACGTATGACTTCGATGTGCCCGTAGGAGAGTACGGCGATACGTACGACCGCTACCTGGTTCGAATGGAGGAGATGCGCCAGTCGATCGCCATCCTCGAGCAGGCGCTGGAGAGGGTGCCCGAGGGACCGATCAACGTTGACGACCCCAGAGTCATCTTGCCCCCGAAGTCGGAGGTGATGGGCTCGATCGACGGCATGATCTCCCATTTCAAGCTGGTCATGGAGGGTCTGAAGGTCCCGGCCGGCGAGGTCTGGTACTCGATCGAGAGCTCGAAGGGCGAGCTCGGATTGTACCTCGTCGCGGATGGTGGCCCGAAACCGGTACGCTGCCGCTACCGCACACCATCGTTCATGAATATGTCCAACCTGCCGGCATTGGTGGAAGGCGAACTGCTTGCAGACGTCATTGCCGTCAACGCGAGCATCGACATCGTGCTCGGGGAGATCGACCGATGAGCGACGCGATGCATCCTGCCATCGTGAGCGCCCAACCGTCGCAGCGGGCGGATAGCGACCCCGACGCACCGCTCTTTGAAGGCGAGTACAAGGACCGCTTCGAGAAGATGTTGACGCGCTACCCCGAGAAGCGGGCGGCGCTGCTTCCGACACTGAACCTGGCGCAGGAGGTCCGGGGCTGGCTCGCTCCGGAGGCGATGGCGCGTGTGGCCGAGCTGTTGGACCTCACGCCAGCCTACGTTCGCTCGGTCGCCAGCTTCTACACGATGTTCGCGACGCGACCCACCGGTAAGTACTTGATCCAGGTCTGTGCCGGAATCGGTTGCGATTTGTGCGGCGCAGAAGACGTGACGGAGCGACTGCTCGAGCTCACCAAGACACGCCTGGGAGAGACGTCGGAGGATGGCAAATACACCGTGGTTGAAGTCGAGTGCTTGGGCGGATGCGGCTTCGCCACGATCGTCCAGGTGAATGACCAGGTCTACGAGAACGTGAAGGCCGAAGACGTCGAAGGCCTTTTGAAGGAGCTGGACTGAGCCATGGCGTACCCGTACGAGCACCGCCGAGAGACCCGGGTACTCTCCAAGTACTTCGGAGACTGGGACGCCGTGCGAATCGATGGCTGGATCGCGCGAGGTGGTTACAAGACGCTGAAGAAGGCGCTCAAGATGTCGCAGGACGACATCATTCAGGTCGTGAAGGACTCCGGGTTGAGGGGACGTGGCGGGGCAGGCTTCCCCGCCGGCCTCAAGTGGAGCTTCATGCCGAAAGACGGCGGGGGCACCAACTACCTGGCCTGCAACGCGGACGAGAGCGAACCAGGTACGTTCAAGGACCGCGAGATCATGCGCTGGACGCCTCACCAGTTGATCGAGGGCATCATCATCACCTCGTACGCTATCCGGGCGCAGCATGCCTACATCTACATCCGCGGCGAGTTCGTGGATGTGGTGCGCGCCCTGAACGGTGCCGTGGTCGAGGCGTACGAGCGAGGCTATCTGGGGAAGAACATCCTGGGTTCGGGCTACGATCTGGAGCTGACGGTCCACCTTGGCGCGGGCGCGTATATCGCCGGTGAAGAGACGGGGCTGCTGAATTCGTTGGAGGGGCGGCGCGCGGAGCCGCGGCTCAAGCCGCCGTTCCCAGCGCAGCGTGGAGCCTTCGGGATGCCCACGACGGTGAACAACGTGGAGACGCTGGCGTCGGTGCCGCACATCGTCGAGAACGGGGCAGACTGGTATCGGCAGTGGGGCACGGAGAAGAGCCCCGGCACGAAGCTCTTCTCTTGCTGCGGGCATCTCAAACGGCCGGGCAACTACGAGGTCGCGCTCGACTTCAACCTCAAGGAGCTGGTCTTCGATCTGTGCGGCGGGCCTCCGGACGGTCGGGAGATGCTCGCGATCATTCCGGGAGGCTCGTCGGTCCCGATCATGACGGTCGACGAGATCGACTGCGACGTGAGCTATGAAGGGATCGAGGCCGCCGGGTCGTTCTTGGGCTCCGGCGGGTTGATCGCCATGGACAACTCGACGTGCATGGTTCACGCCGTCCGGAAGATGGTGGACTTCTACGCACACGAGTCGTGCGGGCAGTGCACGAACTGCCGGGAGGGCACGGCATGGCTCGCGAGAATCCTCCGTCGCATCGAACGAGGCCAAGGCCGAGAGGAGGATATCCCCCTGCTGCTGGACATCGGCGCGAACATGGCGGGGAAGACGATCTGCCCGCTCTCGGACAGCGCTGCCGTGCCGGTTGTCAGTTCGATACAGAAGTTCGAGCACGAGTATATGGCCCACATCCGTGATGGAAGCTGCACGGCGGTGCGGTAACGGGTCGCGGGTGAGAGAGGGAAGCTTCTAGATACGACGATGGAAAGCGAAAGCAAGCCACTCGTAGACATCACGATCGACGGAATTCAGATGTCGGTCCCGAAGGGATCCACGATACTGGAGGCGGCTGAGCGCATCGGTGTGGTGATTCCGCGCTACTGCTATCATCCCGGCCTCAGCGCTCCAGCGGTTTGCCGCATGTGCCTCGTGGACGTGGAAGGCGCTCCGAAGCCGGCACCGTCCTGCGTTCAGGTGGTGCAGGACGGGATGGTGGTGAGGACCGACAACGCGTTGGCGCGCAAGGCGCGCCGGGCGGCCATCGAGTTCTTGCTGATCAATCATCCGCTCGACTGCCCGATCTGCGACGCGGCCGGCCAGTGTCAACTGCAGGACTATGCCTTCGAGACGGGCCAACTAAGGACGCGGAATGTAGAACCGAAGCAAGTCCTCGGCCGCGATCACGTAACGTCCGATATCGTTTACTTCGCCGACCGCTGTGTCCTCTGCACCCGTTGTGTGCGCTTCATGGACGAGATTGCGGAGGAACCGGTGCTCCAGGTGATCAACCGCGGGCACAGGGGTTTCATAGACACCATGACCGGCGACCTGTTCGAGCACCCGTTCTCGATGAACATCGTGGACGTCTGCCCGGTCGGGGCGTTGGTCAACGAGGATTTCCTGTTCAAAGCGCGGTCGTGGGACCTGGACCAGACGGCGAGCGTCTGTCCGGGCTGCTCGCAGGGTTGCAACGTCCTGCTGGGGACCAAAGAGGACACGATACAACGCGCCAAGCCGCGGCCCAATCCCGAGGTCAACTCGTTCTGGATGTGCGACCACGGCCGGGCGTCGGTGGTCAACTGGGGTGCCGGCGAGCGCATAGAAGTCCCGTTGGTCAAAGACGACGATCGCCTTGTTCCCGTGGATTGGGGCAAGGCGCTGACCGCGCTGGCCGATGCGCTGCAAGGGAAACCGGGCCGGGCTAAGGCGGTGGTGAGCGCCGGTGCGTCGAACGAGAGCATGTACGTGCTGCGCAAGCTGATGGATCGCCTCGGCAATCAGGGTGGCCAGTTCCGGGTCGAGACCGGGCCGGAACAGGTTCTGAGCGGATTCCCCAAGCTGGCTCTGCGAAAGGACCGTGCGCCAAACGCGCGCGGCGCCGGAATCCTGGGCTTCCAGCGTTCGGGCGATCCGCTGGCGATGGCCGCCAAACACAAGGGCACGTTGTTCGTGCTCGAGGACGCTCTGGACGGGGCCGCGGCGGACTTCGGCCGGAACGCGGCTTTGTTCGTGTACATCGGTAGCATGATGAATCCGGCGGCCCGTAACGCGCACATCGTGATCCCGTCGCCGACTTTCGCGGAGATGGACGGAACGTTCACCAACTTCGAGGGCCGCGTTCAGCGATTCGCGCAGGCGCTGCGAGTTCCGGGAATGGCGCGGCCGCTCTGGATGACCGGGTCGGCTGTACTGGCTCGCCTCGGGGATGGCGAGGCGTTCCGCACGGCCGACGCGGCGTTCGCCGCGCTCGCCCAGGAAGTGGCCGAGTATGCGGGGTTGAGTTACGAGAGCATCGGACTGCAGGGACGATCCGTGGTGGCTGCCGGGTCGAGTGCGACTAAGGTGCGCTGAATCGCGAGATTGAAGAGACAATGGGTCCACTTTCAACGACAGCGTTCGTGATCATCGGGGCGGTGAAGGTCGTCGTGATCTTCACCTTGTGGTTGTTGGCCGTGGCCGGCGTGACCCTGGTGGAGCGCAAGATCGCCGCCTGGATTCAGGACCGCAGCGGGCCGAACCGCGTGGGACCGTGGGGTGTTCTTCAGCCGATCGCCGATGGCCTCAAGAACTTCATCAAGGAAGAGAACCTGCCCGAGACGGCCAGCCGCTGGCTGTTCTACATAGCGCCGATCATGTCGATGTTCCCCGCATTCGTAGTATTCGCGGTCATCCCGATCGCGGCGCCCTTGGCGACACCGTGGGGAACGGTGAAGATCATGATCGCCGACATCCCGATCGGGTTCCTTTTCGTGCTGGCTCTCGGGTCGCTGGGCGTATATGGGCTGGTCTTGGGAGGTTGGGCATCCAACAGCAAGTATCCCTTCCTGGGGGGCGTGAGGGCTTCGGCGCAGATGATCAGCTACGAGGTGGCGCTTGGCCTGAGCATCGTGCCGATACTGATGCTGTCGGGGAACGTGTCGTTGCCCGAGATCGTCGCTCAGCAGCAGGACACTTGGTGGTTCTTCCTCCCGCTGATGGTGGGCTACCTGTTCTTCACGGTGGCGTACTTCGCCGAGACGAACCGGGCGCCATTTGACATGCCGGAGGCCGAGTCCGAGTTGGTGTACGGGTTCCACACCGAGTACTCGGCGATGAAGATGGCAATCTTCTACATGGCCGAATACTCGAACATGATCGTCGCATCCGCCCTCATGGCGACTTTCTTCTTCGGCGGCTGGGACATCCCGTGGTGGTCGGGCGACAATCTGCGCGTCGGTGCGGACGGGGCAATCTTTGGTGGCAGCCCGGCGTGGTGGATTACGCTGCTAACCGCCATGGCTTTCGCGCTAAAGGTGGGTTTCTTCGTCTTCCTCTTCATCTGGGTGCGCTGGACGATTCCGCGCTTCCGCTACGACCAGGTGATGTCGTTGGGTTGGAAGGTGATGATCCCAGGACTGGTCGTGTACATCGCTCTGCTCGGCGTCGCGATTCTGTTGCTCGAGGGCTCGGGCATCGTATTCGGAACGACTTACATGGCTTGGCTGACGGCCGCCAACGTGATCGGCGTTCTCTTGATCATGTTCTGGCTGGATAGAAAGCGGGTCATCCTGGGCAGCGGGTGGAAGCAGGTACGCCCGCACCAGGCTCGATAAGACGGTCAACATATGGCAATCAGCGTCAAGACAGTCGAGAGGCCGGAGAGCGGCGCGTCGTACCTGAGGGCGACGTTGAAGGGTATGGCATTGACCTTCAAGCATCTGGTCAAGCCGGTCACGGTCACACAGCAGTATCCCGAGGAGAAGTGGGAGTTGTCACCTCGGATGCGGGGTACGCATCGCATGGCCGTCCACGAAGACGGAAGGGCCAAGTGCGTGGCGTGCGGGCTATGCCCGACGGTCTGCCCCGCGAATTGCATCAAACTGATCCCCGCGGAAGACGAGAACGGCGAGCGGTATGCGGCGGTTTACGAGATCGACGAATTCCGCTGCATCTTCTGCGGTTACTGCCAAGAAGTATGCCCGGTGGAGGCGATACATCTAGGAGTCCACTACGAGGCCGCGGAATTCAGCCGGGAGAGGTTCGTCTACGATCTCGAGAGATTGTGCGAGCAGGATCATCCCTACACGCAGCTTTGGGATCCAGGGGATCCCGATTCCGAGTGAGGGATGGGCGGAACCGCTAGTGGCACGGTAGGCCGAAAATGGATTTGACCCAACTGGTCTTCTATCTCTTCGCTGCCATCGCGGTGGTGAGCAGCGTACTGATGATCACGCGAAAGAACCCCGTGTACAGCGCCATCTTCTTGGTGCTGACCCTGTTCTCGATCGCGGCGATCTTCGTTCTTCTGAATGCCCACTTCCTTGCGGCGCTGCAGGTGGTGGTCTACGCGGGCGCGATTCTGGTTCTGTTCCTGTTCGTGATCATGCTGCTCAATCTGGGGCACGACGTCGAGCCCGACATCAAGCCGCGATTGTGGTGGGTGTTTGGCGGCGGTTTGGGCTTGGTACTGCTCGCGGAGATAGCGGTGGCCCTGCGGGCTGTCCCCGTAGATGAGGACATCGATATGCTGACGCTGTGGTTTCAGGAGAAAGGCGCGGTCGCCGGCGTCGCCGAACCGCTGTTCCAGAACCAGGTGTTGGCAGTCGAGGTGACGGGCCTGCTGCTGCTGGTCGCCATGGTGGCAGCGGTGGTAATCGCCAAGCCAAGAGGTTGACGACAATGCTCCAAGAATCACTGGCGCTGAGCGGTTTGCTGTTCGCGATCGGAGTGGTAGGTGTCCTGCTGCGGCGAAACGTGATCGTCATGTTCATGTGCATTGAGCTGATGCTCAATGCCGTCAACCTCTCGTTCGTGGCGATCTCGAAGAGCATCGGCATAGAAGGACAGATATTCGTGATCTTCGTGATGATGGTTGCGGCTGCCGAGGCGGCGGTCGGGTTGGCGATCATCATCTCGATCTTCCGGCACTACGAGTCCGTTGACATACGGAACTTCAGGTTAATGAGATGGTAGGAGCTCCGCTCTTCGATCTGATTGGAGCGGTCGTCCAGGAGGCGGCGGCGCACGAAGGTGTCTTCACGCCGTTCTTGCCCGCCTGGATGATCCTGCTGCCGTTCCTTGGCTTTGTGGTCAACGGTGCGGTGGCCTACTTGGCCCCTGAGCGTAAGAAACTGGTCAGCTTGATCGGACCGGGCGTGCTCGGGCTCGCTTTCGTCCTGGCCGCCATCAACTTCGCTTTGATCGCGGTCGTTCACGATGCGGAGCCGGCTGTCAGGTCCTACTGGACCTGGATCGAGGTCGGACAGCTGCGCATCGATGCGGCGCTCCAGCTCGACCAGCTGTCGCTGGTGATGGCGCTCGTGGTCACGAGTGTCAGCTTCATCATTCACCTGTACAGCATCGGCTACATGGCGGAGGACCCGGGGTACGCGCGCTACTTCTCGTACCTGAACCTCTTCGTCTTCTTCATGCTGGTGCTGGTGCTGGCGGCGAACTTCCCGCTCATGTTCGTTGGCTGGGAGGGCGTCGGTCTCTGTTCGTATCTGCTGATCGGTTTCTGGTTCACCGAGCCGGCGAAGGCCGATGCCGGGCAGAAGGCATTCATCGTCAATCGGATCGGCGACTTCGGGTTCCTGGTGGCGATGTTCACCCTCTTCGCCTACCTCGGGACTCTCGATTTCCAGAGCGTTTTCGCGGCCGCGCCGACCGCCTTCGCGTACGGCGGAGCAGCCGTGACGATGGTCACGCTGTTCCTGTTCCTGGGATGCACCGGTAAGTCGGCGCAAATCCCGCTGTATGTGTGGCTGCCGGACGCCATGCACGGCCCGACCCCGGTTTCTGCACTGATCCACGCCGCCACGATGGTCACGGCGGGCGTCTACCTAGTGGCGCGGGCGGGTGTGTTGTTCGCACTGGCACCGCTGAGCATGAACGTTGTCGCTACAATCGGCGCGGTGACGGCGATCTTCGCTGCGACGATCGCGGTGCAGCAGTATGACATCAAGCGGGTGATCGCGTACAGCACGATCTCGCAGCTGGGCTACATGTTCTTGGCCGTCGGGGTCGGAGCCTACACGGCGGGCATCTTCCACCTCGGGACGCATGCGTTCTTCAAGGCGCTGTTGTTCCTAGCATCGGGCGCGGTCATCCACTCTATGCATCATGCGCTGCATCACGCGGGCGAGGATGCGAGCGAGGACGTCTCGCAGGACATGCGGAACATGGGCGGCCTCAATATCTACCTGCCAAAGACGTTCCGGACGGCATGGATCGGCGCGCTCGCGCTTGCCGGCGTGTTCCCGATGGCAGGATTCTTCTCGAAGGACGAGATTATCTGGTCCGCAGGCGCACGCGGACAGTCGCTGCTCTGGGTCGTGGCGATCATCACGGCTCTGCTGACCGCCGGATACATCGCGCGCTGGCTTGTCATGGTGTTCCACGGCGAGACCCGCCTCAGCGCTGCCGCTCAGAAGCACATGCACGCTGCGCCGGCCATCATGGCTGGAGCGCTGATCGCGCTGGCGATCGGCTCGGTTATCACCGGCTGGTTTAACGTGCCGGAGGCTTTGCCTCTGCTGCCCGAGTTCACTTGGCTGCACCACTTCATGCACCCGAGCTTCGCGGACGCCGAGCACATCATCGTCGAGCATATGGGCGAGGCTGCACACGCGTCACCGATCGGTGGTGGAGAAGGAATCTGGGCCGTCCTGTCGACGATCGCCGCCATCGCGGTGGTGGTCGTGGTCTTCCGGGCCCTCAAGGACAAGAAGTACCTGCCGGCGCGGGAGGCGGAGGAGCCGACGGGCGTGCTGGGAATTCTGTACCACAAGTACTACGTGGATGAGTTGTACGATCTCGTGATCGTTCGGCCGTTCGAGGCGCTCTGCATGTTCAGCTGGCGCGTGATCGATCAAGGGCTGATAGACGGCGTTGCGGTGAACGGCACGGCCTACGTGACGCGGTTTGGCGGCTGGGTCATCAGCCGCTTCCAGACGGGCTACCTCGGGACATATGTGCTGATCATCGTCGTGGGCGTGCTCATCGTTCTCGGAGCTGTGGCTTTATAGGAAGAAGGTTCGATGTCGTTTCTGGCGTATATCTACAGCAGTCACTGGATTCTAACGTTCCTGGTCTTCTTCCCGGCCGTCGCCGGCATCGCATGCCTGTTCATTCCCCAGAAAAGGCTCCGAATCTGGGCGTTCGGTGCCGCGATGATCGAGTTCCTGGTCTCTCTGCCGCTATTCTGGACGTTCGAGATCGGACGGTTCGAGTTCCAGAACATAGCCGCGATCCCGTGGATCCCTGACTGGGGGATCTCCTACTCGATCGGTATGGACGGGATCTCCTTGCTGCTTATCCTGTTGACCACCTTCCTGCTCCCGATATCGGTGTTGGTCTCCTGGCTGCAGATCACGGAGAAGGAGCGGCTCTATTATGCCATGCTCCTGTTGCTCGGGACCGGGATGCTAGGCGTGTTCGTCGCTCTTGACCTGTTCCTGTTCTACATCTTCTGGGAGGTGACGCTGATCCCGATGTACTTCCTGATCGGCGTGTGGGGGCACGAGCGACGCATCTACGCGGCAGTGAAGTTCTTCTTGTTCACGGCCATGGGCTCGCTGCTGATGCTAGTCGCGATTCTGGTGATGTTCTGGTTGCGGCTGGACCAGTTCGGGGCGCCCAGCCTGGCCTACGCGGACATGCTGCAGCTGAACATCCCGAGGTCACTTCAATTCTGGATGTTCGCGGCCTTCGCGCTGGCGTTCGCCATCAAGGTGCCGATGTTCCCATTCCACACCTGGCTGCCGGATGCGCACGTGGAAGCACCGACCGCGGGCTCGGTGATCCTGGCGGCCGTGTTGCTCAAGATGGGGGTCTACGGGTTCCTGCGCTTCGCGATCCCGTTCTTCCCGGCGGCTGCTACGGACCCGACGGTGGTATGGATCATCTTCGGGCTGGCGTTGATGGGCATCCTCTACACGGCCTGGGTGGCGGCGGTCCAGCCGAACATGAAGAAGCTGATAGCGTACACGTCGGTGGCGCATCTGGGATTCATCATGGTGGGGACCTTCGCGCTCACCAGCGAGTCGGTTACGGGGGGCGTGCTGCAAAGTATCAATCACGGCGTGTCGACGGGCGCCCTGTTCATACTGGCGGGCTTCCTATACCAGCGACGGCACACATACGAGATCTCTGCCTACGGTGGGTTGGCGAAGGTGATACCGATCTACTCGGGTTGCCTCGTCGTTGTCGCGCTCTCGTCTATCGCCCTGCCGGGTCTGAATGGCTTCGTAGGCGAGTTCCTAATCTTGGTCGGTGCCTTCAAGCGATACCCGTGGGTGACGATCCTCGCTACCACCGGAGTGGTGTTTGCCGCGTACTACATGCTTCCGATGGTGAGGCGCGCGGTCTGGAACGAAGTGACGATAGAGGAGAACCGCAAACTGCTCGACCTCTCGCGTCTGGAGATGGCGATCATCGTACCGTTGCTGATCATGATCGTGCTTATGGGCGTCTACCCGCAGCCGTTCATGAAGCGGATCGCCGCGTCGGCAGAGTTTTTGAGCGATCGCATGGCGCTTGTAGCCGAGCAGCAGTTGGAGGGCAGTTCCGATGAGGCCTTGGCTGCCAGCTCGGTGCCGGGCAGCAGGCCGGAAACGCGGTGAGTACGGCGATGCAAATAGATTTCTCGACTCATCTCGACTTTCTCTGGGCGCTGATGCCGGAAGCCGTACTGACGGCGACGGCCCTCGCTCTTCTGTTATACGACGGTTTCGTGAAGCGGTCCGGGGCTGGCGGTGTTCCGCCGATAGCCTGGGGCAGTCTGGTGGCGATCGGCCTGGCTGCAGTTGCCAACGTCTGGCTGATGGGTGTGGAGGAGGTCGGGACGACCGGGCCGGTAGCGATCGACGACTTCCGAATCTTCACGAACTTCATGTTCCTCGGCGCCGGGGCGCTGACGATTCTGATCTCGCTCGACTACAATGTCCGCGAGGGCATAAGGGAAGGGGAGTTCTACGCGCTTCTGCTGTTTGCCATTGTAGGCATGATGCTGCTAGCGAGCAGCCGCGACCTGATTCTGATCTTCCTGAGCTTCGAGCTGATGTCGCTGGCGGTGTACGCTCTGGTTGGCTTCAATCGTCGCGATCGAAAGTCGGCGGAGGCTGCTCTCAAGTACTTCTTGCTGGGAGCGTTCTCCAGCGCGTTCCTGCTCTACGGCATGGCGATGCTGTATGCCGCAGGGTCGACAACGAACCTCGGTTTGATGCGGCAGCTACTCGATCCGCGCAGCGTCGGCGTGGCCATGATCATGGGCATCGCTCTGCTGGCGATCGGTTTCGGCTTCAAGGTTTCGGCTGTGCCGTTCCATGTCTGGACCCCAGACGCATACGAAGGTGCGCCAACGCCCGTCACGGCATTTCTCGCCGCGGCGATCAAAGGCGCCGCCTTCGCCGCGTTCATTCGGATCTTCGTAGTGGCGCTCGGTGATCTGCATGGCTACTGGGAGCAGATCATCTGGTGGTTGGCCTGCCTGACGATGGTGGTGCCAAATCTGATCGCGTTGGTGCAGGACAACATCAAGCGACTGCTGGCCTACTCGTCAATCGCGCACGCGGGCTATTTGCTGGTCGCGCTGATCTCAGCCAACGAATCAGGAATGGCCGCCTTCCTGTTCTATCTGGTAGCCTACACCGCGATGATCGTCGGCGCTTTCACCGTGCTCCTGGTGATAGCCGGGCAGGGCGATCGCCGCCAGCGTATCTCCGACTACGCGGGTCTGGGATACAGCCGGCCTTGGGCTGCTGCCATACTCTCTCTCTTCCTGGTGTCACTGGCGGGACTGCCGCCTACCGGTGGGTTCGTGGGGAAGTTCTACATCCTCAGGGCGTCGGTGGAGTCGGGCTATGTGAACCTCGCCGTCATTCTGGCCGTCACCACTCTGGTGTCGTACTACTACTATCTGCGTGTCATCGTCACGATGTACATGAGACCAGAGTTGGAGCCGGTCGAGCGGCCGGTTTGGAGCGGCCCGTTGCGCACGGTGCTGGTCGTGTGCGCCGCCATCACGATCCTGCTAGGGATCTTGCCATCGTGGCCGCTTCTTAAGGCTCGGCAGAGCGTGGAGGGGCTGAGGCAAGTCGCTGAACAGGTCGTCGATCCCGGCCAGCTGGCTGGGCGCTAGGCTGCGAACGGCACAGGGAACGGGTCAAAAGGGGACGGATTCCGTCCCGGGCGGAGAGAGAAATGTCGAAGGTCAGCCACCACATCTTCCGTGAGTACGATGTTAGAGGTGTCGTCGGAGAGGACCTGACGGCGGACACAGCCGTGCAGGTTGGCCGTGCCTTTGGAACTCAGCTACGCGCGGAGCTGGACGCGGCCAGCCCCAGTGTGGCTCTGGGCCACGACAACCGTCTGAGCTCGGAGGAATTGGCTGCGGCGTTCGCCGAAGGGCTGTCGTCTGTAGGCGCCCGAGTGTTCAACGCGGGCTTGGTACCGACGCCGGCGCTCTACTTTGCCGTGCATCACTTCGACGCCGATGCGGGCATCCAGGTCACCGGGTCGCACAACCCTCCCGAGTACAACGGGTTCAAGATGCTGACGGCGCGCGGCCCCTTTTATGGGAAGGCGATACGGGGGCTGTACGACCGTATCCGGCGCCAGGATTTTGCTGAGGGTGCCGGGGAGGTCAGTGAGCGCCCGGCTCTCGACGCTTACATCGAGGACGTCGTTGGGCGGTTCAAGCTGGAGAACCCGGTGGACGTGGTGGTCGATTGCGGCAACGGCGCGGGCAGCCTGGCGGCGGTTCCGATTCTGGAGGGAATCGGTGCCAGCGTAAGCTCCTTGTACTGTGTCTCTGACGGTACCTTCCCGAACCATCATCCGGACCCAACGGTCGACGCGAATCTGGCCGAACTGATCGAGCGGGTGCGCTCGACCGACGCTAGGCTCGGGGTAGCCTTCGATGGCGACGCGGACCGCATCGGTGCCGTGGACGAAAACGGAAACATCGTGCGCGGCGACTACCTGTTGATCGTCTACTCGCTGGATGCATTGGCTCGGGCGCCGGGGCAGAAAGTCATCTTCGACGTCAAATGCTCGCAGGTGTTGGACGATGCCATCCGAGATGCCGGCGGCGTGCCGGTCATGTGGAAGACCGGTCACTCTCTGATCAAGGAGAAGATGCGCGAAACGGGAGCGCGGATCGCCGGTGAGATGAGCGGACATATGTTCTTCGGCGATGACTACTACGGCTACGACGACGCATTGTACTCGGCGGCCAGGTTGGTCGACATCGTGGCTCGCTCTGGCGCGGGACTATCCGCGATGCTCGAAGGCATTCCGAGCCTCGCTTCGACACCGGAGATAAGAGTCGACTGCGAGGACGAGCGGAAATTCGATATCGTCGCTCGCGCCGTGGAGCATTTCAAGCAGCGTTATGACGTCATCGATGTCGATGGCGCGCGAATCAAGATGGAAGGCGGCTGGGCTCTGATCAGGGCGAGCAATACCCAGCCCAATCTGGTGCTCCGCGTCGAGGCCGAGAGCGAAGACAGGCTTGACGCCATCCGCGCGGAAGTCAACGACTGGCTGCAGGAGCAAGGAGTGGGCGGGGTCTAGTCTCCAGCGCCTTGGCTTTCCCGTATGTCAAATCGACGATTCCCGCTGATGTTGTCCTTCGGCCAACGGTTGCCAGACAAAGTTGCCGCCGTGCGTCTCGGGGGAGGGGATGGTAGCAACTCGTAAGACCATCGTGGTCGCCGTGGGCGGCAACGCGCTGGGCCCGGCTGTCGAGAACGTCACCGTCTACGACCAATTTCGTCATACACGAGAGAGCCTCGCCAGCGTCATCGAGCTGGCGAAGCAGGGGTACCGCATCGCCCTAGTCCACGGCAACGGGCCCCAGGTGGGGGACGAACTGCTGAGAAACGAGCTGGGCGCCGACGTGTTGCCCGAGCTTCCACTCGGCGTGCTCGTTGCGGCGACGGCGGGATGGATCGGCTACATGATCCAGCAGTCTCTAGAGAACGGCCTGCGCCGCGAGGGCATCCACCGGCTAGTCGTGACCCAAATCACGCAGGTCATCGTTGATCCCGATGCCCCGGAGATGCGGGAGCCAACGAAATACATCGGGCGGGCGGTGCGACCGGAACGGGTCGAGCGCCTGCAACGGTCAGGCTGGAGCGTGAAGCAAGACAGAAAGGGCGTCACACGCAGAGTGGTGCCCAGCCCTCGCCCGATCGAGATCGTGGAGTCAAATACGATCCGTCGCTTGGTGTACCGCGGCGTCATAGTCATCGCGGCAGGCGGCGGAGGTGTGCCAGTGTACAGGCACCCCACTTTGGGACTAGAGGGCGTCGATGTCGTGGTCGACAAGGACCTGGCCGCGGCACTGCTGGGACGGCAGATCGGCGCGAGCACGCTTCTGATTCTAACCGACGTGGACGGCGTGTATCGTGACTACGGCACGGAGCGTGCTCAGAGGATCCGGCATCTGTCGCTAAAGGAGGCTGAAGCGCTTCTCGATACCGACCAGTTGGGTAAGGGGAGCATGAGGCCCAAGGTGGAGGCGGCGGTCAGTTTTCTTTCAGGAGGCGGCAGGCGCGTGCTGATCGCACGGTTGGATCAAGGGTTGGCCGCACTGGACGGTAAGGCAGGAACCGAGATCGCGAGAAAGTGACGACATGAACATCCACGAGTACCAGGCAAAGGAAGTTTTCAGACAGCATGGCATTCCGGTACCTCCGGGACAGATTGCCACGACGCCGGCTGAAGCGGAGAAAATCGCGGAAGAGATCGGGACACGCGTAGTGGTTAAGGCTCAGGTCCATGCGGGCGGCCGAGGCAAGGCCGGCGGCGTCAAGCTCGCCGGGACCGCGGCGGAGGCGAGAGCGGCCGCTGAGAAGATACTTGGAATGGAAATCAAGGGTTTGACCGTCGAGAAGGTCTTGGTCACGCCGGCCGAGGATATCTCCCACGAAGCGTACGTGGGAGCGATCGTCGACCGCTCCTCGGGCTCCATCGTCCTGATGGTCTCTCCGGCAGGTGGAATCGACATCGAAGAAGTGGCGGCGAAGACACCGGAGTTGATCTTCAAGGAGAGCGTCGACCCCAGATACGGCCTACTCGCCCACCAGGCCGCACGCCTAGGGCACAAGCTCTATGCGGGCGACCCCGGCCGCGCTCGCCAGGCCGCCAATATAATCCGCAAGTTGTATGAGTCGATGATCGATTCGGGAGCGTCGCTGATCGAGATCAACCCGCTCATCACGACGGGCACGGGTGAGCTGAAGGCCATCGACGCCAAGATGAACATCGATGACAACGAACTGTTCCGGCGGCAGGCGATCGCGGATCTGAGAGACGTCGCGAGCGAGGCTGCTGAAGAGGTCGAGGCGCGCTCGCAGGGGCTGACGTACATCAAGCTCGACGGTAACGTCGGCTGTTGCGTGAATGGCGCCGGCCTGGCGATGGCCACCATGGACCTCGTCAAGTACTATGGCGGCGAGCCTGCCAATTTCCTGGATATCGGCGGGTCTTCCAGCCCGGAGAAGGTCGTGACCGCCCTGCGAATCATCACGTCCGACCCCGCTGTGAAATCGATACTCTTCAACATCTTTGGTGGGATCACACGTTGCGACGACGTGGCGAACGGTATAGTCGAAGCGACGTCGGGTATCGAGTTGGCTGTGCCGATTACCATCCGTTTGACCGGCACCAACGAGGAGGAAGCAGTCAAGATCCTCGAGGGCGCGGGCTTCAGCGCGATGACCGATATGGATGAGGCCGTCCAGAAGGCGGTCCAGCTAGCGAAGAACTAGTCCACGGAGCACGATTTCGATGGCGATATTTGCAGATAGCAGCACGAGGGTAGTCGTCCAGGGGATCACCGGGCGGGATGGTTCGTTTCACACCCGTCAGATGGTTGACTACGGGACGACGGTCGCCGCCGGCGTGACGCCGGGCAAGGGTGGCCAGAAGTTCGACGAGCGTATCCCCGTCTTCGATACGGTCGAAGAAGCGGTTCGTGAAGAGGGTGCCACGGCTAGCGTCATATACGTGCCCGCAGCCTTTGCCGCCGCGGCCATTTGCGAAGCGGCGGATTCGGGGGTAGGGCTGATCGTGTGTATTTCGGAAGGGATTCCTGTCCTCGACATGCTGAGAGCGGCTCGGTACGTGGAGGACCAGGGAGCCCGCTTGATCGGCCCCAATTGTCCCGGGATGATATCTCCGGGGCAGACCAAGCTTGGGATCATCCCGGGTCAGATCGTCCAACCCGGCCCTGTGGGAGTCGTCAGCCGGTCGGGAACGCTCACCTACGAGGTCGTCTGGGCATTGACGCGGGAGGGTCTCGGGCAGTCTAGTTGTATCGGAATCGGAGGTGACCCGGTCATCGGCACGAACTTCATCGATTGTCTCGACGCGTTCGAAAAAGACCCGCAGACAGAGGCGATCGTGCTGATCGGGGAGATCGGGGGCACCGATGAACAAAATGCGGCTCGCTATATCAACGAGAGCGTATCCAAACCGGTGGTCGGCTTCGTTGCGGGGCAGACCGCGCCGCCGGGGCGCCGTATGGGCCACGCCGGCGCTATCATCTCGGGCTCGTCCGGGACGGCGGAAGAGAAGATCTCGACCTTCAAGGAGAACGGGGTCGAGGTGGCCGAGAGACCGGTCGACATGCCGGGGTTGATCTCGAAGGCGTTAAATGGATAGCCCTGTTTCGATTTCGGGTCTTCTGCGCGAAGAGCAGATCGTAGTTGGCCTGAAAGCGCCAAGCTACGGCGAGGCGGTAGGTCGATTGCTAGACCGGTTGGACGCGGCTGGCCTAATCCGCGACCGGGCCGCGGTCGACGACCTTGTCGCTGCGGAAATCGAGAGCGGAGACTACCCCACGCTCGGTGCGCGTGCGCTTCTAGCGCACTATAGGAGCGACTCGGCTAGGGAACTCGCCGTTGCCATTGGAAGCTCGGCGACCCCGTTCCCGTTCGCGCCCGACAAATATCCGGATGCGGTCTTCCTCGTCCTCATCATCTCACCGCGCTCGGCGGCACGCTACTACCTCAAGACTCTGGCGGGACTGAGTCGCCTGCTCAGGCGTGCCGACGTAGCCGATGCTTTGGCAGCGGCTACGTCGGCCAAGGAATTCCTCGAGATAGTGGCTGCCCAGGACCTGGTGATCCGGCCGGAACTCGCGGTGCAGGATCTGATGAGCAGAGAGGTTCATGCGGTATCGCCGGAAACGCTGTTGTCTGAGGCCATCGGCGTCATGGTCAGGCACCGCAGGCGCGGTCTGCCGGTTGTCAGCGACAACGGGGAAGTGTTGGGGCTGGTGACAGAACTCGAGGTACTGAGACACTCTCTGAGTCAGATCCTGGACCAGTCAAGCAGCGCGGAAGCGGAGCCGCTGCAGGACGTCGAAGTGCGGGACGTGATGCAGCGGACCGTCATGTGTTTGGCGGAGGATCAGCTGATCTCGGACGTGCTGGGGGCGGTGTTGTCCGAGGGTGTAGCCCATTTCCCCGTCGTCACTGAGGGGAAGCTCGTGGGGTTGCTCTCGCGAACGGATCTTATCGATAAATTACTTGAACCTGCGACTTATAAACAGATATGAATCTTACACTTGCCATTATCAAGCCAGACGCCGTCGAAGGCCGCAAGATAGGCCGAATTCTGGCGATGTTGGAGGAGGAGAGCTTCAGGATTCGAGCGACTCGATTCCTTCATCTCGATGACGCACAAGCCGGCGAATTCTACGCCGTTCACCGCGAGAGGCCTTTCTACGCAGCGTTGAAACGGTTCATGACGTCTGGGCCGGTTCTGGTATTGGCGCTGGAGCGAGAGGACGCCGTGACACGCCTGAGAAGTGTAATCGGCGCCACAGATCCAGCAGAAGCCGAGGCGGGAACGGTGCGCGCGCTGTATGCGGAAAACAAAGAGCGGAACGCAATCCACGCGTCGGACTCGGACGAGACGGCTCGCCAGGAACTGGCATTCTTCTTCTCGGCTCGCGAGCTGCTGGGAGCGGTCTAGCTGGCCAGGCGCGGCGGGCCTCCGCGTTGACAGGTAAGGTGCCCCCCGATAGACTTCTGGCGCCGTGTTGATAGTGGACTTACGGCGCCTGGAGCAGGCGTCGGCGGAGATCGAAGGTGAGATCCCCGCCGACGATCCGCTGTGGGAGGAATCAGGCGTAGAACTGGCTACTCCGCTGGCGGTCCAGGCGACTGCGGAAGGATCCTCGGGCCGAGGCGTTTGGGTTCGGGGTTCGTTTTTAGGTCGGATACGGAGTCAGTGCCGACGGTGCCTCGCGCAGGTCGAGATCGAGCTCGCTGAAGACTTGGCAGTCTTCTTCGACCCCGATGCCTCTGCAAACGACGAGGACGTGGCGCTTCACGCTCTGGACGCGCAGGCCGACGAGTTGGACCTGCGCCCCTCGCTCAAGGAGCGCGTCGTACTCGCGTTGCCGGCTTACCCGGTCTGCGGGGAAGCATGCAGGGGGCTGTGTCCAAGCTGCGGGGCTAACCTGAACCACGGCGAATGCGACTGCGAGGTTACGGAGACGGACCCCCGCTGGGGACCGCTTCAGGGCTTGCGCGGAGAAGATTAGAAAAAGGGTTGAATACAGATAATGGCCGTACCGAAGCGAAGGGCATCGAAGGCACGCAAGCGCAAACGTCGCACACACTACAAGGATCAGGTGCAGGCCACACAGGCGTGTCCGCGCTGTGGGGATCCGAAGCTGCCGCACCGCGTGTGTGCGAATTGCGGCTACTACCGAGACGCGGAAGTCATTCAAGTCGAGACTGAGTTCTAGTTCTGCAGCCGGATCGGCTGACTCTGCGTCCCTTCCGGGCGACGCTCGGTGGGGATTTGAGTGAAGGGCTCCAGAACAGTTCCGACTGCGACTGTGTGTCCTTTGCGCTAGGGGTGTTGGGGCGCGTCACCCTGGTGGCGTTGGGTGGCGTGCTCGTTCTGTTTGCGGAGTAGTGGGGCAGCACCGCGCGTAACGTTACCCGCTCGTTCCGAGTCGCTCCGATATGCGGATTGCTCTCGATGCCATGGGAGGTGACGACGCGCCCTGCGTTCCAGTGCGCGGGGCCGTGGAGGCGCTCCAGCACCTGGAGGGCGATTTCGACCTGTTGCTGGTCGGTGACCCCGAGGCGATCGCTCATGAACTTCGGGGCCATAAGGTGCCGGAGGACAGGCTCGAGGTGATCCCGGCGCGGGACGCCATACGAATGAGCGATCCGCCGGTGGAGTCGGTGCGGTGCAAGCCGGACAGCTCGATCGTTCGCGGCGCGGAGCTGCAGCGTAGCGGGGAGGCGGACGCGTTCATTTCGGCCGGTTCCACGGGTGCGATCGTGGCCGCGTCGATACTGATGCTGGGGTCGCTACCGGGTACGGATCGACCGGCGCTTGGGGCGTTGCTGCCAACGGGTGAGGCGCACCCGACGCTGATGCTCGATGTAGGTGCGAACGTGGACTGCCGGCCGCAACAGCTGGAGCAGTTTGCCCATCTGGGCCACATCTACATTCAGGACCTGGAGGGCCGAGCCAGCCCGAGGATCGGGTTGTTGAACATCGGGGGTGAAGCCGGCAAGGGCGATGAACTAACCCTCGAAGCGCACCGGTTGTTGGAGCGCAGCGACCTGAACTTCGCGGGCAATGTTGAGGGACGCGACGTCATCAGGGGAGACCACGACGTGATCGTCTGCGACGGTTTCGTCGGAAACGTCGTCCTCAAGTTCTATGAATCAGTGGCCGCGCACGTGGCACGGCTCGTGAGCCGGGCCGTGGCCGATAACGGGCCTGACGTGGATCTACAGAGCATTTGCAGCGTGCTTGACTATGCGGAATACGGGGGAGCCCCGCTCCTGGGTGTGAACGGTGTGACGATCATCTGTCACGGCGACTCACCGGCTCGTGCGATTCGGCACGCAGTGCGCGTGGCGGTCAATTCAGTGGAGAGCAATATGGTGGAACATCTCAGGCGCGAGCTCTCGCAGCTCGTCAACTCGAGGGTGTAATGGTGGCGGTGGATACGATCCGTCTGATCTCGACCGGTATGTGGGTACCCGAGAAGGTGCTGACGAACGCCGACCTCGAGCGCATGGTCGACACCACGGATGAGTGGATCGTGGAGCGTACGGGCATACGGGAGCGGCGTATCGCCGAGGACGGGGTCGGCGTCGTCGAAATGGGCTATCTCGCCTCGGAGAACGCGCTCGCGGAAGCTGGGCTTGGCCCGGACGATGTCGATGCAATCATTGTTTCCACGGCCACACCCGACCGCCTGCTGCCGGCAACCGCATGTGACATACAGGCGAGGCTTGGGGCGCACCGGTCGGTCGCCTTCGACGTTTGGGGCGCTTGTAGCGGCTGGCTCTATTCTCTCAACATCGCCAGCGGCCTGATTCTCAGCGGCCAGATCGAGCGGGCGCTGTGCGTGGCTCCGGAGAAGATGAGCGCGATAACGGATTGGACCGACAGGGCCACCTGCGTCCTTTTCGGTGACGCCGCCGGCGCGGCGGTGGTCGAGCGCTCGCAGGAAGAGGGGCGCGGCATCGTGGCAAGCTGCATGCGCTCGGACGGCTCTTTGGCCGAGCTATTGCACCGGCCGCCGAGCAGCGCGCAACCGGTCCCGATCGACGTCGCGGAAATCGCGGCCCGGGACGGATACCTCAGAATGGCGGGCCGCGAGGTGTTCAAGAACGCGGTTCGGTCCATGAGCGAGGCCGTAGATTCGGTTCTGGATCAGGCGGGCGTGTCCAAAGGTGAGGTTGACCTTCTGGTCCCGCATCAGGCGAACATACGAATCATCGAGGCTACCGCGAAGTACGCGAAGGTTCCGATGGAGCGGGTCTGGGTGAACGTGGACCGTTACGGCAACACGTCGTCCGCCACGATCCCGGTGTCGCTCCACGAAGCGCTCCAGGCGGGTAGAATCGGCGACGGCTCGCTGGTACTGTTGGTCACGTTTGGAGCCGGCCTGACGTGGGCGGGCTCCCTGATCCGCTGGTAGTCGGAGCAGAACGTGCGCGATTTGGCGGTGCTTTTCCCGGGTCAAGGTAGCCAGCACGTTGGAATGGGAGCGGAGCTGGCGGAGGCGTTTCCCGCAGCTCGTGAGGTCTTCGAGCGGGCGGACCAGGCGCTGGGCTTTTCGCTATCCAACCTCTGCTGGGAGGGGCCCGAGGACGAGTTGACGCAGACGCAGAACGCCCAGCCGGCCATCCTGGTGCACAGTTACGCGGTCTGGTCAGTTGTCGAGGAGGCCCTGGCTGGCCGCGTCGGACACGGAGCGGGACACTCGCTCGGTGAGTTCACGACCTACGCAGCGGCGGGCTCTCTAGATTTTGAGGACGCCGTCCGGCTCGTGCGGCGCCGGGGCGAGTTGATGGCCGCCTCGCGTGCGGGGACGATGTCGGCAGTAGTCGGCCTGGACGCGCCGGCGGTCGAGGAGATCTGCGAGAGGGCGAGCGAAGCGAGCGGGGTCGTGGTCGCCGCCAACTACAACTCACCTCAGCAGATCGTGATTTCGGGCGACGTCGAAGCGGTTAACCGGGCGGGGGATCTGGCAAAGAGCGAGGGCGCGAAGATGGTGCGGCCGTTGGCCGTGAGCGGCGCCTTTCATTCGCCGCTGATGGCGGATGCTGAGGAAGGTCTGCGGCAAGAACTGGGCAGGGTGTCCTTCCGCGATCCGAGCTTCGCGGTGGTCTGCAATGCCACCGCGGAAGCCGTGACCGACGCCGAGACTGCCAGCGACAAGCTTCTGCGCCAGCTGACGGCGCCTGTGCGTTGGACGGAAGGCGTCGAGCGGATCGCCGGGGAGGGAGTTGCCCGCTTCGTGGAACTCGGTCCAGGCAAGGTGCTGACGGGACTACTCCGACGCATCGATTCGGCTTTGGAAGGGACACAGGTAGGAAAGCCGGACGACGTGGAACGGTTCATGGGGGAAATGCAGTGATGGAGGAGCTGACGGGCCAGGTCGCGCTGGTGACCGGCGCGTTCCGAGGTATCGGCCTCGCCACGGCGCAGGAGCTGGCGGACGCCGGTGCGCGGGTGGCTCTGGTGAATCGGGACGCGAGCCGCGCCCAGGAAGCCGCGGGCAAGATCCCGGAAGAGCGCGGACGGTCGTACATCTGCGATGTGACGGACGTCGAATGCGTTAGCGATATGGTCGAGCTGGTCGAGAAGGAGTTGGGGCCGGTCTCGATCCTGGTGAACAACGCGGGCGTGACGCGCGACAAGCTCCTCTTGCGGATGGGGGATGAGGACTGGGATCTGGTCATGAACGTGAATCTGAAGGCCGCGTTCAATCTTACCAAGATCATCTCGCGTGGCATGGTCAGGCGACGTAAAGGGTCGATCGTCAACCTGTCGAGCGTCGTCGGCGTGATGGGAAACGCGGGGCAGGTGAACTACGCCGCTGCGAAGGCCGGGCTCATCGGGCTCACGAAGGCCGCGGCCAAGGAGTTGGGGCCCCGAGGGGTCCGTGTCAACGCGGTCGCCCCGGGCTTCATCGAGACGCAGATGACGGCCGAACTGCCGGAAAAGGCGCGGGATGTGCTGATGTCCCAGATCCCCCTGGGAACGCTGGGTCAGCCCGAGGACATAGCGACGGTCATACGCTTCCTATCCGGCCCCGGATCACGCTACATCACCGGTCAGGTGATTGTTGTGGACGGGGGCATGGTCATGTAGTTTCGGTGGGACTTTCTTCACAGATCTGTGATTCTCGAGGGAGAAAAGGCAAAGGAGACACCAATGGCAGAAATCGAGTCCCGCGTACGGGATATCATCGTGAACGAGCTGGGAGTTGAGCCCTCAAAGGTCACCACCGAGGCCTCTTTCGTCGAGGATCTCGGCGCCGACTCGCTCGACACCGTAGAGCTCGTGATGG